>JAAURD010000015.1 GCA_012034075.1 Chloroflexaceae bacterium
CGGGCGATTCGCTGCGCCGAGGTCGTAGACAGGGTGCGCAATGCCGCATAGTGCATCGGGCGTACCACCGGCAGCCAGCGCATAGGGGTCTGTTCACCCTGGGCATAGGCATAGAACGTCGACACCTCGCAGCTATCCGGGATGCCGACTGCTACACCATGCGGCAATGCACCAGCGGCGGGCAGTGGCAACAGCGGCAATCCTGCCGCGTCGCGCAACCCGACCCAGACCTGGTGCAGCCGTTCCTGCTGCCGTGCAGCGAGTCCATCCGCCCCCAGCAACCGCTCACACTGTGCCAGTGCGCGGGCCGGGTCTGGATAGTCATCAGGCGTAACCAGGGCAGTGATACGTTGTGCCAGCGACGAGTCGGTGCAGACCAGCAACGCTCCGGCCTCCCGTTCGTCTGGTGACAGGTGCAGACCATAGAGCGTCACCTGGGGATCCGACAGGTATGCCTGCGACAGTGCCACACTATCCGTAGCATCTATCCAAAGTGGCACCTCCGACAGTACCGCAGGCATGACCAGTCCACACACAGGCTGCGCCCAGACCACATGCAATGATGACCCCACTGGCGCATCCACCGCAAGCTGGAGCGATGCGGTCAGTGGCAGGAATGGGGCGTTGCGCCGCTGCGCTTGATCGCCTCGACCAGGGAGCGGCTGGCATTGGCTGGAACGCCAACCACAGCGCCCACGCCGATCCTTGCCGCCTCCAGCAGCACCTCGCGGGCGCGTGCCACGCTACGAAACAGTATCACAGTGGCGGATTCCAGGGCAGCACTCCACGCCGCGTGGGCCTGGGATGTTGTTGCTGCTGTCAGCGGCGCATCCGCAGGGAGGGTCAGCAGGTCTGCGAGCGGCGGATGGGCACCATAGTCGGGACCGCGCACCGGCAATCCGCCAAGTGCGCCTACTGCACAGAACCCGCCCAACCACCGGTTTGCCCAATCAAGGGTTTGGAAATCGATCATTGGCTTATCCTTTCGCTCATGGCAACGGTGGCTTGCCACGTGGCACCCGTACCGCCTCTGGTGTGACCGTATATACCACAACGGTACCATCGTCGTAGCCTACCGCAAGCCGGGTATCATTGGGAGACCATGCCAGCCGGGTGACTGCACTTGTGCCGTCGGCCCATGCGCATCGGCGGTTGGTGCGGTGCGGCTCCCACAGCGCCACGCCGCCATCCTGACCGCCCGAGGCGAGCAGGTTGCCACGGTGCTGGTAGGCCAGGGCCGTCACCGGGGCGTTGTGGGCTACCAGTTGCACGGGACGGGAGCCTTCCGGCCCGTTGGCGTTGGCCTGACAATCCCAGACACAGGGGGAACTGCCGCCGCCAGTCGCCAGATAGCGGCTCCTGTAGTGCCAGGCCAGTTCGAGCACCTTGGTTTCGTAATTCCACATTTGTAAGTCTTCACCACTGACAACATACCAGAAATGCACCGTCGAGTCTTGATCGCCGGTGGCAATGATGCTGCCATCGGGACTCCAGGCCAGCACCAGCGTAGAACCTCGCCACTGATAGCGGCGCAGTGGTTCTGCCTGCCCCGGCTGCCAAAGCGTCACGCCGCCATAGGCAGCGGCGGCCAGGCGGGTGCCGTGCGGCTCCCAGGCAATATCCGTCACCGTGCTGGCATGCGCATTCCAGGTGTGGCGCAGCGTACCATCTGCCGCCCACAGCCGTACCGTTCGCCCGGCTGCAGCGGCCAGTACAGCACCTGCCGAATGCCAGGCCACCCGCTCCACCCAGGCAGTGCCAGCATCGAGCACTTGCTGCTGCTGGCCACTGATGGTATCCCACACGCGCACGCGTCCATCTTGCCCGCTGCTGGCAAGCCGGATACCATCCGGATGCCAATCGAGCGCGGTGGTGCCCAGGCCGGGATGTCCTGGGAGCTTGTGCTGCATGGTGCCGCTGGCATTGGCGATAAGACTGATAGGACCACTGATGGCAGCAGCGGCCAGGACATGCCCGGTAGGCGACCAGCAAAGGGCAATGATATGGTCATCGAGGGTGGTTTGCCAGATACGCTGGAGATCTGTTGTGGCTGGCACCTGGCGCCCCCCTCTATGCTTCATACCAAACATGCGTAAAAATCCTCCGTTAGTGCTGTACGATCCAAATTTCGCCCGATAAAGATGAGCGCATTGCGACGCGGCTCGTTGCCCCACGGTCGGTCAGGGCGACCATCAAACAGCATATGCACGCCCTGGAAGACAAACCGTTCGGTGCTGTGTTTGATGCTCAGGATGCCTTTCATGCGGAAGATGTCTGGCCCCTGCTCGCGCAACAAGCGACTGAGCCAGTTGTTCACCCGTTCCAAGTCCAGATCTCCCTCGTAAGAGATACCCACCGAGGTGACCGCATCATCGTGTTCGTGATCGGGCTTGTAGGTGCGCGTCAAGACTGGTGTAACGGGGGTATCATGCCACCAGAGCGCAGCGGCGAACTCGTCTGGATGGTGTTCAGTGAAGAGGGCATAACTGCCTGGCACCGCAATGTCGATGCGAAAGAGCAGAGCAGGTTCCCACAGGTTCAGTCGCACCAGCGTCTCGCCAGGGTGCAGGGTGCCGCCATTCTCAAGCGGCTGTTCGTCATCAGAAAAGACCAGCACGGCCTGCTCCTGCACCGTGGCGAGGGCCTCGGCAGTGGCAGCGTCAGCAGGCAGCAGCGCCACCTGCATCGCCGGGTCGGGGCCGAGCATCAGGCGCAGGTCGTAGCGGCCCGCCTGTAAGGAGTAGATGCCGCCCCACTCGAAGGGGTATTCCGGTTCGAGAAATTGTGGATCAAGCTCCAGGGCACGGTTCAGGTCAAAACCGCCCACATCCAGCACTCGTTCGAGCGGCACCTGGGCCTGCTGCGTGCGCTCGATGCGGGCCTGGGTGTTGATCTGTCGAATGCGTGCTTCCAGTGCGTCTAGGTCGTCGGCATGCACCAGGTCAGTCTTGTTCAGCAGAATGACATCGGCAAAGGCAATCTGCTCCTGGGCTTCGGGGGCATCATCGATGTGCTGCGCGATATGATGAGCATCTACCAGGGTAACAATAGCATCTACACGGAGATGTTGTTGCATCTTGGCATCCATAAAAAAGGTCTGTATTACTGGACCGGGATCGGCTAGCCCCGTCGTCTCAATCAGAATGTAATCGAAGCGGTCTTTGCGCTTCATCAAATTGCCCAGAATGCGGATCAGATCGCCCCGCACGGTGCAGCAGATGCAGCCGTTGTTCATCTCAAAAATCTCTTCGTCCGCGCCGATGACCAGATCGTGGTCAATACCAATCTCACCAAACTCGTTTTCAATCACTGCAATGCGTTTGCCATGCTGCTCTGTCAAGATGCGGTTGAGCAGGGTCGTTTTGCCCGCGCCCAGAAAGCCCGTCAACACCGTGACGGGCGTGCGTGGATCAGCCATGATGGTAGTCATAGGATTCTCCTTCTGATGAATGGGTTGCCAGTGCCGCCACATCGGCGGTAATGATGTCCGATTCGTTGTGTGCCAGTTCCATCGCTAGATGATGTTGTCCGGTTTCCAGGGCATCGCTGCTGTTGGCATCGTTCAACCCACAGGAAGGGTCAGCTGGGGGCTGGATACCTGGCGCAGGGTGCAGGTCGCGGCGCAAAATGTGCTGTACGGGCACAAAGCCGCAGCGCCGATAGCAGGCGTGGGCGGCCTGGTTGCTGGCAGTGACATAGAGTTGTACGCGCTCGAAGCCGTGTTCGGTGGCCCATGCCAACCCCTCGGCAATCAGCCGATCTGCCAGTCCGCTGCCACGATAGGGCGGGGCAACATAGAGCGCGACCAGTTCGGCCCAATGGCGATGACGGAAGAGCGGTGAGTCGGTGTGGGCTTCCAGAACAATCAGCCCCACTGCGTCGGTATTGGCCCAGGCAAGCCGCCAGCACGCGCCGGGCGCGTTCCAGGTACGAGCAAAGTGCCGATGGAGCACTGCACGCCAACCCGGAGCAAGCGCAAAGCGTTCATCGAGAGCAGCATTCTGAGTATGAAGTTCAGCAAATAGGTGAGCCACCACGTCTTCGTCGTCGGGAGTTGCAGGTTGCACCACCGGTACAGGCAAATACGTCATTCGTTCTTCCCTATTATTGATACAATATCTCAATAATAGAGAGATATTGTATCAATAATAGGGCAATCTGTCAATATCGGGTGAGAACTGTCGAAGCAAAGCAGGAGCATTGTGGCGGTTGGGCAGCCCCTGGCATGGTGAGTTTCATTTGCGATCAGGTATCATCATCGCATGCCAACACCACATGCGACAATGTGTCAGCTATGCCAGATAACGGATTTCCGCATCTGCAAGAGCACCATGGCCCTGCCAGGGACACAGCGGGCAATTTGCATGTGTTCGTAGATTGACCTACCATACTTGTATCGCACTGCAGGCGGTGTGCCCGTGGTGCAACAACACGAACGAAAGGACTCTTGACAATGACATGTATCAAACACGAACCTCACCCGCATGTACATAGCGAACACTGTGGTCATACCCGTATTCAGCACGGCGATCACGTCGATTATCTGCATGATGGG
The DNA here is from genome assembly GCA_012034075.1 of Chloroflexaceae bacterium. Lineage (GTDB taxonomy): Bacteria > Chloroflexota > Chloroflexia > Chloroflexales > Chloroflexaceae > JAAURD01. The sequence continues at coordinate 4,556 of JAAURD010000015.1, forward strand.
CATCTGCATTGCCCACACGATGATCATTACGATGAACATGTGATTGCGGTCAGTGCCGAGAACCCAGATGGCTGTCACCCGGTTACCTGCCTGTGTGGCCACGATGGTTGCGGTCACGAGCGCGTGCCCCACGGTGATCACTATGATTACCTGGTCAACGGGCGCTTGCACCATCGCCATGGTGACCATTGCGACGATCATGGCCCGATAATCGTCGTCAGTTAGTTTGAATGGGTACGGCAGTTCCCACATACCCCATAGAGTTCGAGCACATGTCCCTGTAACTCGAAATCCAGCGCCGCCAACGCAGGTCGAATGCCTTCTTCAATGTGGCATTCGCTCATGATGGTGGCGCTGCCGCATCGCAAACAGACAGCAATATGATGGTGACCCGGCCAGAACCGGGCGTAGGTATGCTGGGTGCCATCGCTATACAGACGGGTGAGCCAGCCTGCCGCCTGCAGCCAGTCGAGCAGCCGATAAATCGTCGCCCGGCTGCTCGTGCCGTGCTGCGTTTCGAGCGCCGCTACGACCTGTTCTGCCGTAAATGGCGCAGCCGCCGCAGCAATCCAATCCAGAATGGCATGCCGGGGAAAGGTACAGCGCAACCCTGCATCCCGCAGCGCGGCTTCCGTTCTGCGCCGCCAGTGTGCTGGTGTTTGGTCTGATTCAGGGTGTGCCATGGTTATCCCTAGCGATAAGAGCGAACCGACTTTCTGGTGATTGATTGATACTAAATCTCAATACTTTTGCGACAGTGTATCAAGAAACCGGCTTCCCGTCAACTTGCGGGGCGATCTGCCGCGCCAGCGGCGCAGCATCAAACGGCTCGGATAACACCACATCGGCCAAGAAGAGGTATTGCTCTGCCAGGTACGGGAAGCAGGCATGGGTGTGTTGATCGAGCAGGGCAATCGTCGTGATGGTGCGGGTCGGGCTACGCAGGTTGTCAAGCACGCGGGCCAGGAGTTCGGGCTGCGCCTGCGCGGACGCAACCAGGAGTGCTGTGTCGGTGGTTATCTGGGTGACAGCCGAGAAGAGCCGCCCGGCCAGTGTGCAGCAGACACACCCGGCCGGCAAGCGCACTGTTGGGAGTACCAGCCGCAGGGGGCGGTCGCTGTTATCGAGCAGCGTGACGGTGCGTCCGGCGGCATGCAGAGTGCGAGACAGCGTCGCCGCCACTGTTGCTTTTGGCGCAACTGGTAGGCCCACCACTACTACCAATTGGTGTAACTGTGCCATAGTTTGCTGCAAGAGCAGACTCTGCCGGTAGCGTTCGAGCAGTCAACCCTGTACCGTGAAGCCATGCCTCGTATCATTGATATACCGTATCATAAAGCGTCACATGCGTTTTGTCAACTCCTGCTCATAATACGCTTGACAATATACACAGAACCTGCTACACTCAAGATCATTATTGAAACAATGTCTCAATAAAGAGATATGCACTATGCCATTGTATGTTTATACCTGTCCTGACTGCGAAATTGAACTGGAAGAACGGCGTGCAGCGGCGGAAGCCGATTGGCCGCCGGTTGAATGCCCCATCTGTCATGGGGTATGTGAACGGACGATCAGTGTGTTCAGTGTTCGATCCCGCAGCAATGGGGCAGACCCACGCATAACGGAGATGATCCGCACACTCGACCCGGCAGCGGTCCGCCAGTCAGCGGCCCATGGCCCTGACTGTGCCTGCTGCCGCCCGAAAAAACGCTGAAACGAGAGGAGCAACGTGCAATGGATGGATCAGAATCAGTCAATCCGCCGATCCCCCTTACGATCTTGACGGGCTTCTTGGGTGCCGGGAAAACCACGCTGCTCAACCGCATCTTGCATGGCAGCGAGGGGCAGCGCATTGCCGTGTTGGTGAACGACTTTGGCAGCATCAATATCGATAGTCAACTGGTGGTCGGCGTGGCCGAGGATGCCATCAGCCTGACCAATGGCTGCATCTGCTGCACCATCCGCGACGACCTGCTCACGACTGCGCTCGGCATTGTGCATCAGCCCGACCCACCGGAGCGCCTGGTGATCGAGGCCAGCGGTGTCTCTGACCCGTGGGCGGTAGCGGAAACCTTTCTGTTGCCAGAAATACGTTCCTATACTCGCCTCGACACGATCATTGCCCTGGTTGATGCCGAGCAGGTGTATCAGGAATTTGCACTCGTGCCCACCTATTCGGCCCTGATCGTGAACCAGGTCGCGGTCGCCGATATCATCATCCTGAACAAGATTGACCTGGTGGATACCACCACCCGCGCTGCACTCCATGAGTGGGTGCGCCGCATGGTGCCGAGTGCTCGCATCCTGGAAGCGGTGCAGGCTGATGTGCCACTAGAACTGCTCCTGGGGAGTGATGCTGTGCTGCATCAGCGTTCCGTACATCACCACGACCACGGCGAGGCACATCATCACGGCCACGGCGAGGCACATCATCACGACCACGATGATGCACATCATCACAGTCACGATCATGCACATCACCACGACCACGGCAAACAATTCCAGACCTGGAGCTACACAGCCGAACGCCCGTTTGCCCTCAAAGTCATCCGCGATACGCTCAAGACCCTCCCAACGGGCATCTTCCGCGCCAAAGGGGTGCTCTGGATCGCCGAAACACCAGAACGGCGGGCACTGTTGCACCTGGTGGGCAGTCGAGTGCAGCTCACGTTTGGCGAACCGTGGGGCGATACACCGCCGCAATCGCAACTGATCGGCATCGGCCTGCCGTATGCGGTCAACCCGGATGACCTGACGCAGCGTTTTACGGCTTGTTTGACCGATGTGGTGCAGGCACATGGCACAACAGAGCCGCTGACTTTTCTACGGGCGGGGCAAGAGGCATGATTACGTTGGTTCTGTCTAAAGCTCATCCGGCTGTACCAGGGCGCTGGCATCGTCTGACCCTGCCGCCGAGTTGTATCTACACACCGACCTGTTCGCAGTATGCGCTGGAAGCTATCCAGCAGCATGGCGTGCTGCGCGGTGGCTGGCTCGCAGTACGCCGCATTGCGCGGTGTCATCCGCTTGCACGTGGCGGCTACGACCCGGTGCCACCAGCGACCCACACCCATCAGACAGACACACGAAAGGATCACACGGTATGAACAAACTTCCGGTAACCGTCTTGTCCGGCTTTCTTGGTGCAGGCAAGACCACCCTGCTCAATCACATTTTGCACAACCGCGAAGGGCGGCGCGTAGCGGTGATTGTCAACGATATGAGCGAAGTGAACATCGACGCAGCTCTCGTGCGCAATGGTGGCGCACAACTCAGCCGTACCGATGAAACGCTGATTGAACTGAGCAATGGCTGTATCTGCTGTACCTTGCGCGATGACTTGCTCCAGGAAGTAGCACGTTTGGCACAGGAGGGCCGCTTCGACTATCTGCTGATCGAAGCCACCGGCATTGCCGAACCACTGCCGATTGCCGTCACCTTTACCTTTGCCGATGAGGCCGGCCGTTGCCTGGGCGAGGTGGCCGACCTTGACACAATGGTGACGGTCGTGGATGCTCACCATTTTCTGATCGACTTTGGCTCTACCGATGACCTGCGGGATCGGCAGATGGGTATGAGCGAGGACGACGACCGCTCCATTGTTGATCTACTGGTCGAACAGGTCGAGTTTGCCAATGTCATTGTGCTGAACAAAATTGATCTGGTAGATGCAGAACAACTTGCCGGATTGGAAGCAATGATCCACCATCTCAACCCCGATGCCCAGATTGTGCATGCTAACCACGGAAGGGTGCCACTGGAGACGGTGCTGCACACAGGCCGGTTCGATCTGGAAGCCGCACAGCAGTCACCCGGTTGGGTCAAAGAGTTGCAAGGGCAGCACATCCCCGAAACCGAGGAGTATGGCATCAGCAGCTTCGTCTATCGTGCGCGGCGACCGCTGCACCCGCAACGGTTCTGGGATTTTATGAACGACGAATGGGAAGGGGTCATCCGCTCAAAGGGGCTGTTCTGGCTCGCCTCGCGCCCGGACTGGATCGGCATCTGGTCGCAGGCAGGCGGGGTCTGTCGCAGTGAGCCAGGCGGCTTCTGGTGGGCCAGCAGCGCAGAGGCAGAATGGCCGGACGACCCGGAAACCCGCGCCGCGATTGCCGCTGTTTGGCAGGAGCCGTATGGAGATCGGCGACAAGAACTGGTCGTTATTGGAATCGATGTCGATCGGGAATGGTTCGAGCAGCGCATGAACGCCTGCCTGTTGACGGACGATGAACTGGCGCAGGGTCCAGCTGCCTGGAACACACAGCCCGACCCGTTCGGCGCGTGGACATATGCACCGATGATCGAGGACGACGACCTCTTGATTGATGCACAATAGAGGAAACAGCATGAACAAACTTCCGGTAACCGTCTTGTCCGGCTTTCTCGGCGCAGGCAAGACCACCTTGCTCAATCACATCTTGCACAACCGCGAAGGGCGGCGCGTAGCGGTGATTGTGAATGACATCAGTGATGTGAATATCGATGCCCAGACAGTGCGCGACGGTGGGGCACACCTCAGCCGCACCGAAGAACAACTCGTGGAGATGAACAATGGCTGCATCTGCTGCACCCTGCGCGATGACCTGCTCCAGGAGGTCGCTCGTCTGGCACAGGAGGGCCGCTTCGACTATCTGCTGATCGAATCGACGGGTATCTCGGAGCCGCTGCCGGTGGCGGCGACCTTTGCCCTTGATCTGGAGGGCGGCAAGAGCTTAGCGGAGGTCGCCCAACTGGACACGATGGTGACGGTCGTGGATGGCGAAGCGTTCCTGACCGACTATCTCTCCGCCAGCAGTTTGAAAGAGCGCGACATGGCCGCCGGAGAAGACGATAAACGCAAACTGGTAGATTTGCTGGTTGATCAGGTCGAGTTTGCGGATGTGCTGGTCATCAACAAAGTTGATCGGGTGCAGCCCGAGCGCCTGGGGCAACTGGAAGCAGTACTCCGGAAGCTCAACCCGACCGCGCAGTTTATCCGCACCAGCTACGGGCAGGTACCGCTGGATCAGGTATTGCACACGGGGCGCTTCGACTTCCAGCGGGCACAACAGTCCCCTGGCTGGCTGAAGGAACTAAACGGCGAACATACCCCGGAAACCGAGGAGTATGGTATCAGCAGCTTCACCTACCGTGCCCGTGCCCCCTTTCACCCCCAACGGTTGCTCGCCCTGATGCAGGACAGCACCTTTCAGCAGGTTCTGCGGGCCAAAGGCTGGTGCTGGCTGGCGACCTGTCCGTCGTATGTTGGGATGTGGACCAAAGCTGGTCGCTTCCTGGGCATTACGCCTGGGGCCACCTGGTGGAGCGCCGTGCCGCAGGAGCGCTGGCCGGACAACCCGACGTGGCATGAAACCCTCCAGCAGAACTGGCATCCCCAATACGGCGACCGGCGGCAAGAGATCGTTTTTATGGGCGTCCATATGGATCAGGTCACCATCACCCAGGCGCTCGATGCGGCGCTGCTGACCGACGACGAACTGGCGCTCGGCTGGGACGGGTGGCGTAGCCTGCCCGACCCATTCGGATGGGCATAACATCGTATCTCTATCGCTCAGAAACACCCAGAGCGGTGCAGCATACTCCAAACACCGGGAATGAAAGGACTGACGTATGAACGATGTCATTATTATTGGTGGCAGCTTTGCCGGGATCGCCGCAGCCCTCTATCTGGCTCGCGCACGCCGCCAGGTGGTGGTAATGGACAGCGGCGCACCGCGCAATCGCTTTTCCCTCCATGCCCACGGGGTACTGGGGCACGACGGACGCCCACCCCTCGATCTGCTGGCCGATGCACGCACCCAACTGCTGCAGTATCCGACGGTACGTTTCGTCCAGGCTACTGCGGAGCAGGTGGTTCAGCAAGCTGACGACGCGTTTCAGGTCATTGCCAGCGATGGCGAGCAGGCACAGGCGCGGCGCATCGTTCTCGCAAGTGGCGTGCGTGATGTGCTCCCGCCAGTACCGGGGCTTGCTGAACGGTGGGGGGTCAGCGTGGTGCATTGCCCCTACTGTTACGGCTACGAAGTGGCGGGGCAGCGACTGGGTGTCCTCGCAACGGGGGAGATGGCAGTGCATCAAGCCTGGATGCTCCGCGATTGGAGCGATCAGGTCGTGCTCTTCACAAATGCACGTGTAGAGCCAACCGCAGAGCAGCGAGCAGCATGCATTCAACACAGAATCGATGTGGTGGATGGGCAGGTCAGCAGTGTGCGTGGTCCCGAGAAGATGATTGATGGTGTGGTGATGGCAGATGGGCGTGTCATTGCGGTGGATGCGCTATTTGTGGCACCCCGAACGCAGCTGAATTCGCCGATTGCGGAGCAGCTCGGGTGTGCGTTCGATATGGGACCATTTGGGCCTTTCATTAGGACAGATGAGTATCAGGCAACAACGGTGTCGGGTGTGTTCGCAGCAGGTGACGCAGCACGCACGGCGCATACCATTACTGGAGCGATGGCGGATGGTGCCATGGCGGGTGTCTTTGCCCATCAATCCCTGCTCGGGACAATGTATATGGTAGACAGCACTGATGGAGCATAATGCTCCTGACATCTCCACACGATGACGTACCAACCTGAATTCGGATAATCACTGGTATGCGCTTTGATAGCACCTGGAGCGCCTGCTTGGGCGCAGCATGCTGCGCCCGCAACCTCTCATACCTCTCCCTGGGCCCACAAGTCACCCAGAGAGAGGGGAGTGCGGTCGTACCGACCGCCGTGCGGCTGATAGGGGCGTCAGCGTGCTGCGCCCAATCGCCTCATATTGATGCTTGCCATGAGGTGTCACCAAAGGACACAATGTGGTCGTTGCAGCGGGAGCTGTCGTCACCAGAGACGTCCCGACAGATGCGGTTGTCGGGGGAAATCCGGCTCGAATACTCCCGCGCATCAGCCTACCCAACAACGATACGTGCGTGGAAGGGGAGGTAGCAGCTTTTCCAGGTACAGCAAGACACACACAACCTGAGTTCGGGATACCATAATCAGCGTTTTCCTGATCTGCAAGCCCAATCAAGATCACTATACGATGGCAATATCTATCTTGGGCAGGCATTTTACCAGGGTTTGCCCCTATCCAAGCATACATCAGGCACACAAGAACAGGGGCGTATTCGCATTATGGCTTTCCAAAGCCATCGTTATCCCGAATTCAGGTTACCAGACATCGCCCGGTCCACCGACGCCGGTGCCGGTGCTTGTATCAGATGGAATAGGGACATTGCTGGTCAAGGTGTCCTCTCCCAAAGGTTGCGTGGCTGGTGCTGAAGCTGCCCGTAACACTGCGGTTGAGACCCAGCGAAGATGCTGCAATAAGGCTTCCGGGTTATTGGCGCGTAGCGGTTGGATTGATGGGGTGGCAATAAACCGCTCAAGAATCCCTGAATCCGCATCTTTGCCAATGGCAATCGCCAGGCGCACGGCTTTCCGTCCCCATGGTCGTTGCATCAGGGCATCCAGGCCGACCTGCACATCATCGGTGGGATGACCATCCGAGACCAGCACCAATACTGGGGGCAGTGCTCGTTCATGCATCGGTGGTATATCGAGCTGTTCGGCCAACATCTGCAGTGCTTGCCCCATATCGCTGCCGGCTGATACGGCACCGCTGGTCAGGGTGCGGGCAACTTCACGTGCCAGCGAAAGCGCAATGGTATCGAACAACTGCCGAAAGGTCTGCGGGTCGCGGGCCTGGGTAATATCCCAGAAGGTGCCACCGGTGCGGCGTGCCAGCAACTCATGCGCCGAATTGGCCCCAGGCACGCCCACCACATGCGCTGTTACGCGGTCACGCCGAAGCTGCGTCACAATCGCATCCAGTCCCGACGTATCGCCCAGTTCATCCGAAATCACCAGCAGATGCCGTTCCTGCCGCGGTTGACCTACCAGTGTGCGCACCGTATCAACAATGCGCTGGGTCAACGGTCCCTCAAAGGTTCGGCCAACATAGGGGAAGATATCAACCGTATCGGCGTTGGCGAGATAAGAGCCGCTACCACCAAACAGGCCCGGTGTGAGGACGGCGATATTGCGTTGAAAGTCTTGTGGATCAGCCAGGTGCCACACCCCGATGGTGTAGTTGGAGAGCGAATGCACTTGATAGGCCGGATCTGCTGCTCCCTGATGTCCACCAATATCAAAGCCAATCAACCCCAGCCGCACATGGGCGCCGGTGCTGATGACGTGTTGGGCAAAATCCACGCACCCCTGTTTAATCGTCTCAATTTCATGCACCATGCTACCGCTGGTATCGACCAGGAACATGACATCGGCGTGGACCGATGCTGGTTGCAGTGGTTCGGCGACCAGATCGCGCCAGATAAAACGCTCGATCTCAATCGCCTGTGGGACATGCCAGACGGCGCCATGGGCAAACGTTAACACCCGCATCAATAATTGCGCATTGGGGTTCTGGGCTGCCACTGCTTGCATATGCGGCAACGCCTCGCGGATAGCCTGATTCAAAGCGTCCATCTTGCCGGCCAGCGACATTGAGCCGGAACAATCACAGATCCAGATCAGATGCAGTGGACGGGAAGAGAGTTCTCCCCCTGGTCGATGAGTCATTGTGTCTGCTAACTCCTTTGTGTGCTATTCATAGATGCGCCACAAGTGAATGCTGCCATCCGCGCTGGCCGATGCCAGGAGCTTGCCATCCGGGCTAAATGCCACGCTGGTGCTGGCTTCGCCAAAGCCGCGCAAGCGTTGCACCTCAGACCCGCTGGTAAGGTCCCACAAACACACCGTCTTGTCGGCGCTGGCCGAAGCGAGCAACTGCCCATCGGGATGAAACGTAACATCCACCACAAACTCACGATGCCCCTGGAGCAACTGGAGCTGTTCGCCACTAGACACCTGCCAGAGCCGCACGGTCGTATCGAGACTGGCCGAGGCCAGCACCGCGCCATCTGGCCGAAAGGCGAGACTGGTGACCCCGCGCTGGTGGCCCTCCAGACGCCGTTCTTGCCATCCACTGGCGACTTTCCAGAGGTAGATGGTTGCGTCCAGACTGGCCGAGGCGAGCAGGCGTTCATCTGGACTAAAGGCAATATGCAGGACAGCAGCGCCATGTCCAATCAGTTCATGCAGCTTGCGTCGGCTCAGCCGATCCCAGAGCAAAATGCGGTGATCGGCGCTGGCAGAAGCCAGCAGATGTCCATCTGGACTAAAGGCGACACTCCAGACTTCATTGCTATGGCCGGGTAACCAGCCCGACTTGCGACAGGTTTCCACATCCCAGAGGCGCAACATATAGTCTTCGCTCGATGATGCCAGGGTGCGGCCATCCGGGCTAAAACTCAAATCGGTGACGGTGCCAGTATGCCCTACCAGATGGCATATTTCCTGGGCGGTGGCGACGTCCCACAGGCGAATGGTGCGGTCAGCGCTGGCCGATGCCAGCGTGCGCCCATCCGGGCTGAAACAGACACACCGTATCGATGCATGATGACCGGGCAATTTGCTTACCAAGGCCGGTGTCAACGATTTGCCACCTGGCGAGATTGACCCTTTTTCGTGTCCTTCTGTGGGCAAAAAGCGGTTTGTTGGCACGTTGTTTGCGTTGGCTGCTTCAAGCTGCTGAATGTCAGCTTCACTGATGACGCCCAGGGCCAGTGCCCACGAATTGACGGCCCATTGGGCAAACGGTTTTGCCAAACCCAGATGATCATGCAGGCGTTGGGCCAACCGCGCCAACTGCACGGTTTGTGGCAATGTCTGGGCATGATGGAGCAGATCATTGGGAATGTGCTCTTCCAATGCCGCCATCAAGACGTTGATCTCGCGCTTGTATTGCCCACAATAATCACGCAAGAGCGCTTTACACCGACGCGGATCATCACACAAGCCCCGTCCATACGTCTGGATCAGGGCGACCAGTTGCTGCCGTGGCAGATCATCCATGGTTCTGTTTCATCCTGCCATTCCAACGTTTTGTGCTGCTTTTTTGTTATATGCACCCATACTTCACCGGTGTTCAGCGGGATCAGTCACACTTCCAGAGAAAGCCCAACGAGATGTCATCACCGCTGCCCGATTGTGATGCTTCCTCAAGCCAGCCGGGCAGTTCGGCCTGCACGGTTGCAAAGCCGTCGCTGCGCAGCATCTGGAGCAGGTCGCTGCCCACCTGTAAAAAACCGCTCTCTTCGGTAAATGAACGGCTATAGCCATCGGTTGATAGGACGATCAATGCCGGTGGTGTATGCACAATCGCCTGGAAACAGACCCGCATGTCGCGCCAGGATTCATTCGTACAGAGCGATGTGGTTTCATCGCCAAAGAGACGCTCATCGCCTGCCAGTGGCGGTCGGCTCACACTCAAATCGTCGGCAACCGTGAGGATATCGCCATCGCCCAGTTGCAGATAGAGGATATATGTTTCGGTCACCAACACGGCTACCAGGGTTGCACCATAGGCCAGCAGCGGCTGATCCAGCACGGTTTGCCGTGCAGCTAGCCCGCTTTTGTCTGCCAGTTGCGCCAGTTCTTCGTCGGTCAACGGCGTATGAGCCAGCGCGGCCTGCACCTGCTCTTGCCAATGGCGTACCAATGCCTGTGGCAAACGTTCTTCAGCGGCTCGTTTGAGCGCTGAGAGGCTGGTATCTCCTGTCTGGTTCGTAGCCAGGTCATACAACAACGTTGTAGCACTATCGACCGCAAGGGCGGCACCCCGGTCGCTACGAAAGTATCGCGCACTGCCATGCCCATCGGATACCGCCAGTGCGATAGGGAGACCACTACCTGTACCACCAAGCCAGGAGATAGCATCCTGGTTGGGTAGGTTGTGACGAATGTGGGCAGCACCACGAACACTTTTGCCACCAACCTGCCAGTTCAATTGATTCTTTTGTGCGGTCATTACCTACCTCTGTTACCAGACATCGGCAGCAGAAGCCGGTCCGTTATCTGGTGCTGCGGGAATAGGGACATTGACCGCTGCCGGGGCATCGCGATCGGTCTGGCTCGCCGGTGATGATGCTGATTTCAGCACGGCGGTCGAAACCCACTTAATCTGACGAACGAGGGCTTCGGGATTATTGGCCTGCAACGGTTTCAGTTCGTTGTGACCGATAAACTTTTGCAGCACGTCGGTGTCGATGTCTTCACCAATGCTAATCGAAATCCGAACGGCCTTCTTGCCCCAAGGTTGTTCCATCATCGCACGTAAGCCCGCCGAAAAATCGTCCGAAGGCTGACCATCCGAGATCAGCACCAGCACCGGTGGCAAACCACGTTCAGGCAGGTTTTTCAGCTCATCTGCAACCATGATCAGTGCTTTGCCCATATCGGTCACGCCGCCAATCGGCGCACTCAGATCAGTCCATTTAAACTCGGCAATCGGTGTTGGTTGGGAAATATGCCACTGCGCACCGCTTGAAAATTTTACTGCGCGAACGAGTACCTGCGCATTGGGGTTTTCATCGGCAACCCCTTGCATATGGGGGATGGCATCGCGTATGGCATAGTTCAGGGCCTGTATTTTGCCATCGACACTCATCGAACCAGAACAATCACAAATCCAGATGAAGTGGAGCGGTCGGCTTGCCAATTCACCACCGGGTCGTTTACTCATTGTGTCTTTCCTCCTTTTTTCATCGCGGCTCCTTTGCCATCATCTTCCCTTTATTATACCCAAAAAAGCCTGCTTTATGCTGGTATCGGATAGCCTTTTGTCCGATGATACCAAATCGTCGGTACGAGATCGGAGGTGCGGCTTGCCGCCTACTTTGTAGGGTTGCAGCGTGGCTACCCTTACACACAGGCGCTCTGCGTTGCATTTTCGCGGGAATGCCAGCGAAGACCCGACACCCGACACCCGACAACACCCTTACAGCCGCACGCACTGGCACCAGCCCTATTCATCGGGGGTCGCGGCCTGCTGGCTGCGGCGTGTCTGGGTGATGGTTGCAGTGATAATCACACTGAGCACAACCACGGTGAGCGTGCCCAGCGCAAGCAACTTGGTCATCGGGGTGATGCCATCGATCAGTGCAATCGTGCCAAAGAGTGCGCTGAGACCATAATAGAAGGCGACCACCTGACGTTGCGAAAAACCGAGGTCGATCAGGCGAATGTGCAAGTTATCGCGCCCGGCGCTGGCCATCGAACGCCCCTGCCAGGTGCGCCAGATCATCAGCCAGATCATATCGAGCAGGGGCACGCCCAGCACGAGCAGGGCGGTGGCGAGTTTGGCGCCGCCCATGATCGCACTGACACTGAGCACATAGCCCAGGGTCATCGCGCCGACATCGCCCATGAAGATGCTGGCGGGATGGAAGTTGTAGCGTAAGAAACCGGCACAGGTGCCAGCCAATGCCAACGGCAAGAGGGCAACCGTCCACTGACCAAGACGCAGGGCATGGAGCGCCAGGACGGTAGAAGCGATGAGCGTGATACCGGCGGCAAGACCGTCAAGGCCATCAACCCAGTTGAGCATATTTTGCAGGCCCGCGATCCAGATCATGGTGGCAATAATAGCCAGCCACGGGGTCAACTGATGCAGATGAATCTGTTCGAGAAAGGGGAAATTAAAGGCGGTGAGAATGATGCCACGGGCTTCGGTGGGCATGCCCAGGGCATCGGGGTAGAGTGTGTGGTCCCACAGATAGGGACCGACGGCGACCAGGGCAGCGGTAAAGTGAAACAAGAGCCGTAACCAGGGCGGGAGGTCATAGAGATCATCAACAAAGCTGACGATGGCGACGAGCAATGCACCAATCATCAGCAAGATCAGGCGGAGATGTTCGTAGGGCGAACGTTGGAGCAACGGGTCCAGCGATTCAAACAGAATGGAAAGCAGGAGGGTTGCAAAGAGTCCGCCAACAATGGCGATACCGCCCAGCGTGGGAGTAGGGACGCGATGCACACGCCGTGGTCCCGGCTGGGCAACCCACCCCCGTTCAAAACAGAGTCGGGCGACGGGGGGCACCAACAGCGCAGTAAGCACTGCCGATGTGAGAAACGTCAAAATCAGTGCAAACGCCACGACCATGGCTGGTGCGCAAGATATCGCTTTCTATAGCTATTCAGTAGCAAACTCACGATCCCCGGCATCACCGAGGCCAGGAACAATATAGCCATCCTCGTCCAGATGACTATCGATAGCAGCCAGATGAATGGCAACATCGGGATGCGCCTGGGTCAAGGCAAAGAGACCTTCTGGCGCGGCAATCAGGCCAAGAAACTTGATCCGACAGGTAGTAGATTTCTGGCGAATGATATCGATGGCGGCAATCGCCGAACCACCCGTGGCAAGCATCGGGTCAATCACAAAGACGAGATCCACGCCATCTAATGAAATCTGGTTCTGATAGTAGAGGATCGGTTCAAGGGTTTTCTCGTTGCGATAGACGCCCACATGCCAGACGTTGGCGGTGGGAATAATATCGAGAATGGCCTCGCTCATGCCCAGACCTGCCCGCAAAATGGGGACCAGGGCAACCTGTTCAATCACTTCGTAACTCAAACAATCGCCCAATGGTGTTTGCACATCGAGTGGCGCCATTTCGAGGTCTCGAGTGGCTTCGTAGAGTAACAGGCGCGATACTTCACGCAGCAACTGGCGGAACTTTTTCGGTTCTGTCACGCGACTGCGCAACAGCGTGAGTTTGTGCAACACCAACGGATGCTGCGATACATGGGTTTGATCAAACATTACTGATCCGTGAATTTATAGCCCACGCCGCGCACCGTAAGAATGATGGTTGGCCGGGATGGTTCGATTTCCACTTTTTCACGTAAACGGCGGACACAGACATCCACCAGGTTGGTTTCGCCAACATAATCGTAGCCCCACACTTCACGGTAGAGCGTTTCACGGTCGAAGACCTGACCCGGGTTGGCGGCCAGAAAATAGAGCAGTTCAAACTCCATAGGGGTCAGGCTGGTCTCGGTACCACGCACCACCACACGATGGCGCGGCTCATCGACTTCAATGTCGTGCAGCTTAATGACAGGTGGGGCACGACGGTTTTTATAGCCCTCAACGCGGCGCAAGATAGATTCAACCCGCGCGATCAGTTCAGCCGTCTTAAAGGGCTTCGTGATGTAATCATCGGCACCCAGTTCAAACCCATGCACCACATCTTCGGTACCACCGCGTGCGGTGAGGATGATAATCGGCACATCACTGCGGTCGCGAATATGCTGGCAGGCTTGCAGCCCATCGACATAGGGCATCATAATATCGAGAATCACGACGTCAAATTCGGCGGCCTCAAAGGCTTCAATGGCACCCAGGCCATCCTTGACCGCAACGATCTCGTACCTGGGATCATTGAGCGTTGTCTTGATCAGGTTGGTAATTGTCTCATCGTCATCGGCAATGAGAATGCGCCGTGGCGTGATCTCTTGCGGTGTGGTACGATGTGAAATTTTCCGAAAGAATCGCATAGGCATACAGAACCACGGTTTGATGTGCTAGACAGCTTCATCCAGACAGCGACGGAACTCTGGTCGCTCGGTGCGGGTCACCAGAATGGGCTGACCACGACCTTGCACGACTTCGGCATTGATAATACAGCGACCAATATGCTCTTGCGATGGCACTTCATACATAACATCCATCAGCACGTCTTCAACAATGGTCCGAAGCGCACGCGCGCCCGTTTTCATCTCCAGAGCACGATCAACAATAGCTTCCAGGGCATCCTGAGTTACTTCCAGGTCAACGTGATCGAGCGACAGCATCTTTTTGTATTGCTTGATCAGCGCGTTGCGCGGTTCGGTTAAAATGCGCAACATGGTGTCTTTGGTGAGTGGCTCAAGTGCAACCATCACCGGCATACGACCGATAAACTCGGGAATAAACCCATATTTCAGCAGATCACCAGGGGTAACAGATTGACAGGAGAACGGTGCTGAACCGTTTGCCTCTGCCAGTGCTTCATCGCGAAGCAGGCCCAATCGTGGTTTCGTATCAAGGCGTTGGCGGATAATCTGTTCAAGGCCGTCAAAGGCACCGCCGCAGATGAATAGCACATTCGTAGTATCAAATGGAATGTACTCTTGCTGCGGGTGTTTGCGCCCTGGTAGTGGTGGCACATGGGCCACACCGCCTTCGAGAATTTTGAGCAGTGCTTGCTGCACACCTTCGCCGGAGACATCACGGGTAATCGATGGATTATCGGATTTGCGCGTAATTTTATCGATTTCATCGATATAGATAATACCCGATTGGGCGCGGTCCAGGTCACCTTCGGCAGCCTGAATCAAGCGCAGGAGGATATTCTCCACATCTTCGCCGACATACCCGGCTTCGGTGAGCGCGGTGGCATCAGCAATGGCAAAGGGAACATCAAGGATACGGGCCAGGGTTTGAGCCAGCAGGGTTTTGCCCGAACCGGTAGGGCCGATCAAGAGGATGTTGCTTTTGCTGATATCGACGTCATCGAAGCGAGCAGAAGCGCGGATCCGTTTGTAATGATTATAGACCGCAACCGAGAGCACGACCTTGGCGCGGTCTTGCCCGATCACAAACTGGTCGAGCTTCTCGCGCAGACGGCGCGGGGTCGGTAGCCGGTCGGGGCCGGTCGCGTGGCTGCGATGTGGGATAGCGATCTGCTGCTCCACTTCTTCGGCAATAATGGCACTGCACAGGGCAACACATTCATCACAAATAAAGACAGTGCCAGGACCAGCGATCAAACGTCGCACTTCATCCTGACCTCGGCCACAAAATGAGCAAATGTATGCTCCACGGTTACTACTTCGCGAGCGACTCATACACTGGTACGCCAGACCTCTGAACATGCCGCCATGGCATGTTCAGACTGGCGTTTCTCCTTTCGTCATCTGTTGACAATTGACAATTGACAGTTGACAATTATCAATTATCAATTGCATCTGGTTTTTTCTTACTTGATGGTAACACATCTTCCTGATTTAAAATCTCATCGATAATGCCGTACTCTTTGGCCTGTTCCGGCGTCAAGAAGAGATCGCGATCAAAGTCGCGGGCAATCCGTTCAATCGGTTGGCCGGTATCGCGGGCGAGCAACTCACGAATCAGCTGTTGTTCACGCAGGAGCTCACGCGCCATAATTTCGACATCCGGGGCATAGCCTCGGACACCGCCACCAGCGGGATGCATATGAATAGTCGAATGGGGCAAGCTATAGCGCATACCAGGGTTTCCACCAGCCAGAATAGGGGTAGCCATACTGCCGGCCATGCCCACACAGAAGGTCGCGACTTTGGCACGAATGGCCCGCATCGTATCGTAGATAGCGAGCCCGGCGGTAATGGAGCCACCCGGACTGTTAATATACAGCGAAATATCGCGTTCCGGGTCATCATGGTCCAGAAAGAGTAACTGGGCAACAATGAGATTGGCAATTTGATCATCTATCGGTGTGCCCAGGAGAATAATGTGTTCTTTGAGCAAGCGCGAATAGATATCGAAGGCACGTTCGCCCCGGTTGGTACTTTCAACGACCATCGGAATCAGTGATTCGGGCCGTGGAGATTGCCATTCATTTTGATATGTTGAACGCCATGTTTCATGATGGCGCGAAATCCATTCTATCATCTCTCTCCTCGTTTTGTATTGCTTCAACTAGCGCATAACACCATATCAGGTCCGTTCCGGATCAATTGTTGGATGCGACTCCACCGGTGCTGCGTCGCTGCTGCTGACAGGAGTCAAGGACGGTTCAGCCAAACCCACAGCAAGTGACTCCTCGCTCACCGGTGGCTCATCAGCGGTTGTTTCTGCTGGTTCAGGTATGTCCAAAACCTGGGGGGCTGATTCAAGCAGTCCCGAAATAGGCTCAGCCGCCACAAGATACGAGGGATCAATCGTATCATCAGTTGCTGGACGTCTCACCGTGGGGGTTTGCACCTGGTCTTGTGCCTGACCAGTAGCAATCGCGACAATCCGTTCGTACAGCTTGCGGTCAAGGACGCGACGGGTTGCTTGATGGACCAGCGCCTGGGTGATATTGGCATTGGTTTGAATAGCGGGCAAGGTCTGGGTTTCAGGATCAACCAGTTGCATCAATTCACGGTAGACTTCTTCTTGAATCTCGTTTTGTGAAATCGGCAGGGCTTCTTGCTGAATCATTTCTTGCAGTGCCAGTAAGGATTTGACCCGCTCTTCGGCAAGCGGCCGAAACTGACGCACTAGTTCTGGCGGAATGTTGAGCGCTTCGCCGCGGTTTTCACGTCGCTGGCGTTCTTCATCGCTTTCGATATCAAGGTATCCCTGTTCCTGGAGCATTGTCTCCAGCATATTCATCACTATCACATCGGGAATGTCAAATTCGCTTTGGGCAATGAGCTTCTCCGTATAGGTTTGAACCAGTTTTTGTTCGGCAGTCACCCGCACATATTCATCAAGCGATTCTTGCACGTATTGACGGATGACGGACACATCACCTTCAAGGTTCTCGAGGGTGGAAAGCTCTTCGTCATCCGGCAACATGCGCTCGTGAATAGCGATAGCATGCACACGAAACAGAACGTCTTTGTTGCGCATCTCAACTTCGACATGATCTTCGGGTATACGCACCATGATTTCGCGATCTTCGCCGACCGTGATTCCCAGCAATCCCTCATACAGGCCATAAATCGTGTGACCCGGTTCAAGCACCAGAAGCGCTTCATCATCTGCACTGGCAGATGCAAAGAGTTGTTCGCCTTCAAGCGTAGCCGTCATTGTCAGAGTGAGTTGATCGCCATGAGCAGCGGGTCGTGGTTCTTCTAATTCTTTTAAGACGACATGTTTTTCGCGTAATATGCCTATACCCCGTTCAATCATCGTGTCGGTCACCGGTTCGACCTCTAGGGGCACACGTATCGCGCGATAGTCAGGCAACGTCACCGTTGGCGCAACGGGCACACGAAGACGAAAACGCAAGGTTTCAGATGTATCAACGTTTTCGATTTGCAGTTGGCCAACCGGGTTGACATTGGCTTCTTTCAAGACATCTTTCACAACGCGGCGAATAATATCCTCAGCGGCTTCTTCAAGTAATACGTCCCGTCCAAAAAGTTTTTCGATAATAAAACGCGGGGCTTTTCCTTTACGAAACCCAGGAATGGTATGTTTTGCGAAAGGCGCTGGGCAGCACGATCCAGACCCCTTTCGACTTGATCTGAATCAAGCTCAACATCCAACGCAACCATACTGTTTGCCAATTTTTCGGTCGTGATTTTCACGCAGGTTTATTCTCCATTCTAGCCAGGTTTAGTAGATGCGCAACATAGCCCTATGTGCCATTATAGCAATGTTTGGTCAGTTACGCAAAGAATCCGTTTACGCCGAACGTTTTGCCGGTTCCGAGATCGCTTCGGTCAGCATATAGCCGCTCTGGTGGGAGCCTGCCGGTGGGCAGTGATGGGATATGGGGCACGACGAGCAGTGTTCCGGGCTAGAGGAGACTTCGCAGATCCGACCCATACGAACGAGCGTTGAGAGCATCCCTTCAAGGACTGCTGGTTCAATCTGGAGTCGCTGACTCAGGGTATCGAGCGAGAGCGCACAACGCGACTGACGAAATTCATGCAAAATCAGCTGTAACATCGTTGCTTGCCCGGCTTATTGCCAGCCGAGCAATAAGCCTCCTTGATACACCGCAACGGCGAGCAACCAGGGCAATATCGTCTGCAGCGCCATGGTCAGGCTGGTCCACTGCCAGCCAAGCTCATGCATCAGCGCCCCGATAGTGGGTACACAGGGAATATACAGCAGCACAAAGACCAGAAAGGCCAGCGCCGACAGCGGTGTGAAGGCATGCTGCAGGGCCATACTCAAGTTCGTCGTGTCGCGGGTATCGGCAGCGGCCGGGAAAAGCGTGATACCCGGCGTCAGCCCTTCGAGTAATTGCTGACCCGCTCCAATTGTGGCTTCGGCAAAGCCAACCACAATATGGCCGAGATCAGCCATAACATCGACAGATGCGGCGGCGGCAGGTTCTGCTGCGGTGTCGTTGAGATAGACCTGGGCCAGTGAGGAGACTACAACTTCTTTGGCAGTTAACCCCGAAATGAGCGCACCGGTTGCCTCCCAGGTACCAAACCCGGCCGCGCAAAGAGTGGGGCAGCCGTTGCACTGATCTGACCATACCAGCTTTCACGCGGGTTTGCTACACCCCAGGGCAGGTGCAGCAAAAACCAGAGGATAATGGAGATACCCAGAATCAGGGTAAACGCTTTCTTCACAAACTGAGACGTCTGTTGCCAGGTATAGCGCCAGATATTGCGTGCTGAAGGCATGCGGTACGAAGGAAGTTCCATCACAAAGGCACTTTGCTCATCTTGGAACAGCATGCGTGAGAGCACAATGCCCAGCACCGATGCCACCACAATGCCCAGTGTGTATAGCCCCATAATCACATACCCAGCGTGCTGCGGAAAGAACGCCATACCAAAGATCACGTAGATTGGCAAGCGGGCCGAGCAAGACATAAAGGGAATCATCAAACTGGTGAGCACCCGTGCAGGCCGATTTTCAATCGTGCGGGTCGCATAGACCGCTGGCACGTTGCAACCAAAGCCAACAATCATCGGTAGAAAGGCTTTGCCATGCAGGCCGATCATACTCATCAGACGATCCATTACAAAGGCAGCACGCGTCATATAGCCACTATCTTCAAGGACAGCCAGCGCAGCATAGAGGATCATTAAGCCCGGAATAAAGACCAGCACGCCGCCAACGCCCGCCAGAACGCCTTCGCTCACCAACGATATCAGCCAGGCCGGCGACTGCAGGCTCATGAGCAGCATCGTGAACCAGTGTGTCACCGGTCCACTGATGGTACTGTCAATCCAATCGAGGTAGGGTGCAGAGACATGCTGTACCAGGTAGAAGACAAGATACATCGCAAACAGAAAGATTGGGATACCCAGAAAAGAATGGGTTACCACGCGGTCAATCTTATCGGAAAGGGTTTCAGCTGGTTCAAGCGGTCGGGTCAACGTTTCGCGCACCAGTTGATGCACAAACTGATAGCGATGATCGGCCATCGCAACATCGAGATCATCACCGTAGGATTGTTGGAGACGCGCAGTGCTCTGCTGCAATGCCTGCGTCACCGCCGTGGCATCAGGGTTGGTTCGTAGCTCATCAAGCAGCAGATCATCCCCTTCGAGCAACTGAATGGCGAGCCAGCGAGGATGATACTGTTGACACAGGCTTTCGACACGCGCAATAACTTGGCTCAGATAGCTGATCTCGGCTTCAATCGCCGGGCTGTATGCGATCTGGATAGCTGGTTGAAAACGCGGGAGACTTGCTGTTGTCATAACATGGCTCCTTTCGAGTGGTATGTGTCGCAAAAGCAAAGATTGCTTGTTTCAGTTCGTCTAGGCCCTGACGACGGCTGGCAACCATTGGGATTACAAAAATACCACCCAGTAACTCAGACAGTCGAGAGATATCGATTTTAAGACCTCGTGCCTCAGCAACATCGATAAGGTTAAGAACCACGACCATTGCAGCACCCGTTTCGAGAATCTGGGCACAGAGATAGAGATTACGCTCAATATTGGTTGCATCAAGCACATGCACCACCAGATCGGGATGGCCTTTGACCAGAAAGTCGCGGGTAATTTGCTCCTCCGGCGAATAGGCCGACAGGCTATAGGTACCAGGCAGATCAACAACCTCGATGTGATAGCCATTGTGCAGAAACCAGCCAGCTTTGCGTGCAACCGTTTTACCGGGCCAGTTACCAACATGCTGATGAGCACCTGTGAGCGCGTTAAAGATGGTACTCTTCCCTGCATTGGGGTTGCCTGCTAAAGCAACGCACACGTCACATTCATTCATGGCCGACCTCCACCAGAACATGGCGGGCATCGCTCTTACGGAGGGATAGACGATAGCCTTTGATGCGCAATTCAATCGGATCACCAAGGGTGCGACGCCTTTGATCAACACCTCCTCGCCCGTAATAAACCCCATATCAAGCAGGCGCCGCTTGATCGACTTAACACCGCCAACGCGTACAATCGTTGCGGGCTGACCAATCGCAAGCTGATCCAATGTGGTGGGTGTTTTCAAATGGGGTCCTCCATTTCCAGTCTTGTTTAATTCATCAATCCCTGCGCTTCCAGCCAGAAGCGGAAGAGAGAAAGCGCACCGATGATCAACAGGGTTGGTATCAGCGCAAGGGTCGCCGGGCGGGCCAGATCAGCAAATCGAGTGATCCGATTCTCATAGTTGAGCATCATGGCGACCAACAACAGGCAAACACAAAACATGACACCGATGATACCAAGAAACCCCATAATCGCGAAGGGCCAGGCAAACAGACCAAACAGGTCAACATTGCCAAATATGGCGACCATCACCAGAAACGTAATAAGCAACAGGGTAATAAATTCACGCCAATTGCCAAGAATGGGCATATCAGCATCAACATCGGCCCGCAGTGACATATTGAGCATCATGAGCATGACTACGCCCATACCAACCCCCATACCCAGGCCTGTCAGCACGCGTAATTCGTTGGTTGGCTCATAGGCGGTGGGCAGATGCACCTGGTTAAAGAACGAATTAAAGCCATCGATAGCCATAAGCACAACAAATGCTGCGAGAGTGGCACTGATAGACCATTTGGGTAAACGACCGGCCCGACCACGGCCAATGGTCCAGGCATAGATTACGGTGATAATCGTGCTGATGTAGATACCACTACAACGTGCACAGATAGGCAATTGGATGCCGCCAAGGATAATATTGTGCTCCTGCGCACAGATACCCTGTACCGTCAGGATCATTTTCTCTTCGACGGATAGACCCGGCGTAAACAGCAGTGCAAATGTGAGGACCAGTAGGGTACCCAGAAAAGCATAACGCCACAGACGGCTATCGTGCTTTGGTGTGGCTTGATGTTGTTCATACGCATACTGTTTGCGCATTTCAATGCGCTGCTGAGCCATTTCGATGATGTCGTTGGTATCAGGATTCATCAACACGCTCCATCACAATGTGATTGGCAATAGCGGGCGAAAGCGAAAGATGTTGATCGCCAACAGCTACCAGTAACACGCCATCCGGGGCTATGGCCAGTACATGCAACAACGTGCCAGGACGAATAAGCTGTGCCTGTAAAAAGCTCTTGACCGCTTCATCGGCAATAATATCGGTGATGCGACCGGCCTGCCCAACGGCAAACGCCGTTAATGATTGAGCCAGCGCCGTTGCCGCAATATGTTGGGTATAAGATATTGGTTCATGCTGGGGGCTTTCGGGCGGGTAGTTCAAAAAGAGCGCCAGTCGTTCAATCAGTGTATCCGAAGTGACATGTTCCAGATGACAGGCAATCTCTTCCGAGTCTTCTACGCCAATCCCCAGCTTTTCCACCAGAAAGACTTCCCACAGGCGACGACGAAACAGCACGCGTTGGGCAATCGTCTCGCCCTGCGGGGTCAGGGTAACCCCTTTGTAGGGTTGGTATTCAATCAACTCGCGTTCGGCCAGCTTGCGGCACATCTCATTGGCAGAGGCGGGTGAAATGGTGAGTCGCTGGGCCAGCGTCGAGAGTGGCACCGGCTGATCATGCTGGCGCAAGAGCGCAATCGATATGAGATACATTTCGGTGCTTTCGGTCAAGCTGTTTCCCTTTGTGTCACAGATCGATACTCTGGCAAACCAGAATAAAACCGCGGTGAATTGTTGGGTAACCCTTAACGAGCATTATAGCACGGTCCTGATCTTTGTCAAGAGAAACGTATAATATGTCATACCGGCTCGCCTTGTACCACTCTATGACAGACATACGGAGCGGTACAGCATGCTGTACCGAACATCAGTTCTCAGGAAGAACAACAACCGGCGAGCAGAACGCAAATTGGTATGAGCAATGAGGCAATCAATGGTTCTAAAAGAGAGCAGCGCATGCAACCGGATAGCTGTTTCGGCTTTACCTATCGGGCGGTTGCCATCCCAGACTGATGAGGAAACGCAGATCATCAGCGGTGAGCAGGCCGTCACGCGCACTGCGGGTAAGAACATCGGGCCGTTGCATGAGGGTGCGTTGCAGGCGTTGCTGCCGCCGCCAGAGCGCGACCTGACCATGGTGACCGGAGAGCAGCACGGGGGGCACGGCCTGGCCTTCCCAGATAGCTGGACGGGTGTAATGGGGATATTCGAGCAGACCATCGCTAAAGCTCTCTTCTGCCAATGATTCGGGATCAAGCACCCCTGGCACCAACCGGCTGACCGCATCGACAAGGACCATCGCAGCGAGTTCGCCACCGGTTAAGATATAATCGCCAATGCTCACCTCACGGTCAATCAGGGTCGTGCGCACCCGCTCATCGATTCCTTCATAGTGCCCGCATACCAGCACTATACGTGGATACTGTGCTAGTTCAGTCGCCATGCTCTGGGTCAATGGCTCACCATCGGGACTCATAAGGAGCACCAGCGGTTGCAACGTGGAGGTCTGTTCTTCGGGGGGATGATCTGTGAGCGGAGAACCACGAACTGCACGCAGGGCCGCAGCGAGCGGCTCTGCTTTCATGACCATACCAGCACCGCCACCGTAGGGCGCATCATCGGTCGTTCGATGGCGGTCGGTGGCATAGTCACGAATGTTATGGATGTCAATCTC
Source organism: Chloroflexaceae bacterium (assembly GCA_012034075.1). Lineage (GTDB taxonomy): Bacteria > Chloroflexota > Chloroflexia > Chloroflexales > Chloroflexaceae > JAAURD01. Next base: position 28,119 of record JAAURD010000015.1, read on the forward strand.
GATAAAACCGGCTTGCTGTGCCCTTTTCAGAATGCTTTCGGTCAATGGTCCATCAAACATCGATGGAAAAAGAGTCAGAATCGCAAAGTGGATCACTCAATGCTCTTCAGGTATTGATCAAAAAAGTCACTCACTCGATCAACATAGACACAGCGGTCGGCAAAATACGCACCACAGTGCTCACTGCCCTCATGCAGCCAGAGATAGCGCGGTTCACCAGCGGCTGCATAGAGCTGATGGGCATGCTCAACCGGGGTGGTACTATCAGCAGTACTGTGGATCACAAAAAGCGGCCGCGGCGCCAGATGAGCGACCATATCGATGGGACGCACCCGACTTAAATGATAGCCATGACGATGCGCAACGAGGACACCAGTCAGCGCCATCAGCGGCTCGGTCGCCACCGGCAGAACGCGACGCATCTTATGGGTAATCACATCGGTTGCGCTGGTAAACGAGCTATCTGCCACAACCGCAGCGATACGCGCTTCCTGGGCTGCTGCCAGAATAGCAACCGCTGCACCCATCGAGAAACCAATGACACCAATCGTTGCATTCGGCGCTCGTTCGCTGGCATAGTTCACTGCTGTCAGCAGATCGCTTACCTCCATGCTTGCCAGGGTATTGGGCCATGGGTCCGAGCGTCCACGACCACGAAAATCAAAGAGCAATACATGGTGACCGGCCCGCCAGAGATTCGTCCCAATGCCAAGGAGATCAGGCTTTGCACCGACATGGCTATGACAGCCAATCACAACACTTTGGGCTTCGGGGTGGGGTAGCCACCAGGCGCTAAGATTGAGTTGATCGGGCGTGGTGAGTTCAACTTCCTCAAATGGGACACCAAGTTCCCATGGTGTAAAGGTGTAATCATCCTTGAACACACGCCGTGGTATCGGATTGATCTGATCACTGGCATACCAGGCGAGGCCCAGTACACCACCGGCCGCACTGGCAGCACCAACCGCCGTACTTAAAAGTAATGACATCGGAGGGGGAGAACGGTCCATAGGCAATAACCTCCAACCCTGCAAGAAGTTCGTATTGGGAAATCCGGGAACATGTTTCGGATTGAATGTGTCTGGTGATACAAGATTTGTTCATATAGTAGCATTCTTTTGCATACCTGTCAAGGTTTGACGTTCCCTGAACGATCCTGCTACAATACATCCTGGAGTAACCAAGCAAGAGGAGTTGTTATGCAAATCGATCAGTTTTTAGTTCCACAATGATGTGTCAACACTGCATCAAGGCAATCACCAGCGAGGTAAAAGCAATCCCAGGCGTGCAAGATGTCCAGGCCAATCTCGATGATCACTCGGTACGGGTGCAACACGATGGTCATGCCAGTGTTAGCGACCTGATTGCGGCTATCAATGAGGCTGGCTACGATGAGGTTTCGGTGTTGGCCTGAGGTACAGGGCTTGAGTATCAGTATATCCAGGCACGAATGTCATACAGTGTAACCCGTGGCCGTTGTTGATGCTGACGATAGAGACGGGTTTTGAACTGTTGCAGCTGTGCCTGGATCTCGGCAGGTGCAGGTGTCGCAATCCCCAGTCGGTGCATTTGCTGAGCATAGGCACTGTCGGCGATGGTGACGATTGGCGAAAGGTAAACGATATCGGACTGGTCCAGCGACATGGCGTGCAGTGTCTGCAACGTCTGATCGATGTGCTCCTGAAACCGCCAGTTCCCGCCCACCCCCGCTAGCACAATGATACCCACGCTGATGCCAGTTGCTTTGATGGTTTGCACTGCATCAATACATGCTTGCGGTGAACCGGGTTTGTTCAGCCACTCAAACAACGTGGTATCGCCCGTCTCCAGACCAATGTAAATCCGCTTCAAGCCCAGTGCAGCCAGTTCCGCATAATCGCTCAGGGTTTTGCGTTCAGCGCCAAAGATATCCAGAAACGAATAGATGCCCTCGAACCTGGTATGCTCATCGCCCTGGTTACCACCGCCACCGGCCCCAATCGAAAAAGACTCATGGACACTACCCAGTAGCTCAACCAGGCGCCGCTGAGGAATAATAAGCGCATTGGCATCGGCCAGAAAGATCGATTTGCGCAAGCCCAATGAACGCCCGAAAAACGCCTTCACCGCTGCGATATGCTGCCGAAACTCCTGCACCGATTTCATATGGAAGCGACGGTCACGGTAAAAATCACAAAAGGTACACTGGTTCCAGGTACAGCCTTCGGTGGCCTGCAGCACCACGGCTAGATAGTGGTCTGGCGGCAGAATACTCACCGGGCGATAGATCGCATTGAATCGTGTCCGTTCAGCTTCCAGTGAGGTCACATCCCAGGCCAGTATCGCATCAAACCATGCCCGTGTGGCCTGCTCCAGGTGTGGTTCAAGCGCCTGCTTGATAGCGTCTGTCTGATGCCCGATAGCAGAGAGCAGGGCATCGCGTTCGGCTGGCTCAAGCACTTCCAGAGTTGTTGAGCGGTCGGTATGAACCGCTTTTTTCAGCACATCGTTTTGCAGCCCCCGCTTATAGTGTACCCCATTCAAGAACGCACCAATCAGGCGCCCATCGCGATCAAACGAAAAGATCGACTGATGGTTCACCGAAATCGTCAACGAGAACGGGCGTACCGTCAGAAAGAGCCGCCCAAACCCAGCAAGGTCATAGACGATAGGTTCTCTGGTGTGCATGTCTTTTTTACGGTTCAAGCAAGATTTTCAGTTGTCCGTGGGCCGCCTCAAATGCTTGCAAACCCTCGCTCAAAGGAAAGCGCCCGCTGATCAGCGGTGCCGTCTCAATCAGCCCACGCTCTAGTAAACGCAAAGCCGGCGCAAATGGCCCACAGCGTGAACCGATGAGCGATACCTCATCCACTACGACCATACTCAAATTCAATTGCGTATCTGCGTGGAAGGTGCTTTTTAAGATCATCCGTCCCCGTGGTCGCACCAGACGACGAGCCGTATCTAAACCGCCCGGTTGACCGGTACAATCAACCACCAGATCGAACCCGGTTTCGGTTATTTCATCCGTATGGATACACCGGATGCCCTGTCGCTGAAACAGCGACCACCGCTCCGGGTGTCGTCCCACCAGCGTCAAATCGCAGCCGAGCAGACGTAATACCTGCACAATCAGCGATCCCAGTTTGCCATCACCCACCACAGCCAACCGTTCCGTCGGACGGATATGCGCCTGCTGAATAATCTCCAACGCAGCCGCCAGCGGTTCCACAAAGACAGCGGCTTCATCGGGGATAGCAGCCGGCACCGGCAGCAAACAGGCAATTGGGAGCAAAAAAGCCTCGGCCATCACTCCATCGCGTTGATAAATACCTAGGGTGGTACGGTTGGGGCAGTGCGATACATCACCACGCAAACAGACGGGGCAGGTACGACAGGCGGCATTGATTTCACCAACCACCCGCTGACCGATCCACGCCGTATCATCGCACTCAACCACCGTGCCCACAAACTCATGGCCCAGCACCCCCCGAAACCCCATATACCCACGCATAATCTCAACATCGGTATTGCAAATGCCAATCAGATTCGGCTCTATCACGGCTTCACCGGGGATAAGCTGTGGTCTGGGATAGGTATTAACGAGGTGCAGTTCGTGCTCAAAAAACAGTGCTTGCATCATCTTCTCACCATGAGTGCAATCGACCAGTCCAGGGCCATTGCGCTCCGATACATATCGTTTCCCATTCGTTGCCTGTAGTATACGTCGGAATGGTCTGCTCTGGCAAATAAGGCAAGGCGAAAACCCATACCCTGACACAACAAAAAGGGAAACATCCTGGGTTTGATGTTTCCCCTGCTCAGCAGAGCGCCGAGCACTGCTTAACCAGGTATACAACGCATGAACATCACATCTTACCCTTCAATCCGCGTGCCAAGCACCTTGAGAAAGGCAGCCATCCACGCCGGGTGCGCAGGCCATGCCGGCGCAGTTACCAGATTGCCATCCACATACGCTTGATCCACCGGAATATCCTGATACGTGCCTCCTGCACGAGTTACATCTGGCCCACATGCCGGGTATGCCGAACAGCCCTTGCCTTCAAGCACACCGGCCGCCGTCAGCACCAGCGCACCATGGCACACCGCCGCGATCGGTTTGTTGGTGGCCGCAAAATGGCGCGTTATCTCCAGCACACGCTCATTCAAACGAATATATTCCGGTGCCCGACCACCCGGAATCACCAGGGCATCATAGTCTTCCGGGTTAATCTCAGCAAAAGTAGCATTCAGGGCAAAGTTATGGCCCGGTTTCTCACTGTACGTCTGATCGCCTTCAAAATCATGAATGGCAGTACGTACTGTCTGACCACTTACTTTGTCCGGGCAGACCGCATGCACTTCGTGACCAACCGTCAACAGTGTTTGGAACGGCACCATCACTTCATAGTCTTCAACATAGTCACCAACCAGCATCAAAATGCGTTTCATTGCACGTATCTCCTCTGTTCAAGATGCTTCATTGCATCAATCATTTGCTCATAATGTCAAGTATAGCATATGCCAGTACATCTTGCCAACGCAAGCAAGCAGCACATACTTGCATCAGTGGGGCAGCATAACCGGCCATCTGGCCCTATACCCCATTGATAATAATCACCGGGCACGGCGTATGCTCCAGAATCCGCTCAACCCGCCGGCCCAGATAGAGATGTTGTGATCCTGATCGAACATTTGTACCAAGAATAATCAGATCAACCTTATTCTGCGCGCGGTCTCCAGAATAACCGTCTCCGGATCCGGCCCAAGGCGCACCTCAGCCACGGTTTTAATGCCAAACCACTCACCCATTGTCCGTAATTCATCCACAATCTGATGACCAATGCCAAACTGGCGTTCCAAAAACGTTTCCTGGGCATCATAGCGCAAACTATTGGTGTTTTGGGTAACGACTTTCAGCACCATGACTTCTTCATCACCAGTCGAAGCCAGCGAAAATCCGACCTCCGCTGCGCGTTTGCTCGCCACCGACCCATTCGTTGGCACCAAAATACTGCGTGGTTGCCAATCCGGCGGCATCGGCCCCGCATGCACCAGCATCGTCGGGCAGGGTGAAGCTCGCACTACATAATCCACAAAAGGTGTGAACAAAATATCTGAGCGATTATCTTTGTCGGGTGATCCCAGCACCATCAAATCATAATCTTTCTGCGCTTCAGCCAGAATAACATCGGCCGCATTGCTGCCAGTCACCACCTTTTTCTGCAAAATATCGGTTGGGAAAAATCGCCGATTTAAACGTTGCAAAAAGGCATGGCTCTGGTTGCGTTCGTTATGGTCAGTCACCGTCAGCAGCGTAATTGCCAACTCACTCCGTGCCCGAATGCGCTGCAACACCACCGCCTCAATTGCCTGAATCTGCCCTTTCTCATCGTCGTCACGCCGTCGCACTGGCAGCAGCACCCGATGAACATTCGCAATCAGACTCTCCTGGAGCAACTCCTCTCGTTTCAAGCGTTCCAGTTCCTGCGCTTCGGAACGCACATGGGTTAAGGCCCAGCGCAACATCGTCGGTGCAAGCATAGAAGCGACAATCGCTGCTACCACAATAATCGTGAACATATCCTGGCTTAAAATACCAAACGAAAGCCCAATGCTCGCAATAATGATATCAACTGCGCCACGCGCATTGAGTGCCGCCCCAAACGACAGGCTGGTCCAGCGATCACGCTTGCCTATCAATCGTGCGCCTAGAAAGGCCCCGGCGGTCTTGCCAAAAAAGGCCACCAGAAACACCAGCACCGTAATCAATAACAGCGTGGGATCAAGCAAGCGTAAGATATTGACCTTGAGACCGGCCACCGCAAAAAAGATCGGCGCAAAGATACCCAGCGTCAACCCCTCCAACCGGTCCACCGCCTCTTCGGGGAGGGTCGGCATCTGGCTAAACAAAATACCCACCACAAATGCCCCAAGTACGGCCTCCAGATGCAGCATTTTGCAGATACTACCAAACGCAAAGGCCAGCACCACCATCAGAGTCAACACATCATAGCGACTCTTGATCTCACTCTGCGCAAATGTCAACAGTCGCTCCACCAGCACCCGGCCCAGCGTGAGACTCACCAGCAGAAAGAGCAGCACGCCGCCAATTGCCTCGACCACACTCCACAGCGTAATTGCCGTACCAGCCGCAAGTCCCACCACAATCGAGAACATAATCCAGGCAACCGTATCATCCAGCGTTGCTGTCGCAATAATAATCTGCCCAATATCACGACGAAACAGGTTCAAATCCATCAACACCTTGGAAATCACCGCAATTGCCGATACCGACATGGTCGTTGCCACAAACAGGCTAAACACGAGACGTTGCTCCGGGTTGCCCAGGAGCGCATCCGGCAGGGAATATGCCAGCACAAAGCCGCTGATAAAGGTAAATACCTGACCGCCAATGGATGTCCCAATCGCAGGCCGGAGCTTGCGCCGTATCAAGGCAACATCAATCTCCAGGCCGGTGATCAACAGCATAAAGATCGAGCCAATCAGCGCGACCGCTTCGAGCAGGTAGCCCTGTACCTCATTCTGTGGCACAATCCAGGCCCCCAGTGCCGGAAAAAGCGTACTGAGCAACGATGGCCCCAACAGCACCCCAGCCAGAATCTCACCAATCACCGACGGTTGCCCCAGACGTAAAGCAAGCTCACCCAGCAAACGTGCGACCAGCAGCAGCAATGCTATCTGGATCACCAGCGCCAGCATATCATCATGTGATGCAGGTCCAAATGTATCCATTCTCTACCGTTTCATCATATTTTAGCACCAGAGTCAAACAACAGAAGCCCCTACTCTTTGGTGAGCAGGGGCCAACTGGTATGACCGACCAGCAGATCCACATTATACACAATTATTGTGGGTTGGGTACCAGTTCTTCACCAGCGACCCAGCCTTGCCGACCATCGGTTGCTTGCACAAACCACCAGGTATAGCCATCAGCCGTATGCGGCCCCGAAACCAGGGTCAGTTGCGTCCCCGGATCAAAAGCAGCCTGCACATTTGACTGAAGCCCTGGCGCATCCCGACAATTGAGCGGCAATCCGCCCTCTTTGCGTACCCACGCATCGCCGCCCAGTTCAATGCCCACCGGTAAATCTTGCTCATCGTCATCTTCGGGCTGGTTGGCCCGTTTGCGTACCGCATGCAATGCCTGCTCAACCTGGGCTAACGCTTCGGCATCGGCCGCTTCTTTGCGGGCTTCTTCCGCTTTTTTCAGCAAACCCGCGATCTTATCTTTGGTTTCGCGGCGAGCTTTGCGGGCACCTTCCACATCAGTGCTCTTCGAGCGTGCCTCAGTTACCGCTTTGCGTTTCTCTTCTAACTCACTGCCAACCTGCTGCACGCCTTGCTGCAAGGCCTTCATCGCTTCACTGACCAGTGATTTCCCTGCTTGTTTTTCAGCCATAATCATATGCTCCTTTGTTTATCCGGGCAAAGGCAACGGACTTCCAACGATAGTATAGCACATCTCCTGTTCTGCTATTGGTTCGCTCACGGCGCTTACCCAGACGCCTATCAGATACTCGGCTGAAAGGAGCTGGCCCACACCTGATGTTGTTGCAAGCCGATACCCATGGAGCGCGGTTGTGCCGCACGCAGGCAGGATACCTGCGCTCTATTTGTGTGGGGTGCAATCTCCCGTCTTCCGCCCATGATTGGCTATCCCCGTACTACAAAAGCTAACATAGTACTGTTGGTACAGTTTTATCATAGCCCAGGTCATACCATAAAGAAGTACGTATGGGTGATTGTTTTTGGTAAAAGATTCCTTTATGATAGAAGAAAGGGAATGAAATAAAGAAATCTTGCATCAGAGCGTCATGGTACTGTCGTAACATGAAAGACATGTGGAGGAATGGGCAGCATGAGGACACGTTTTAAACGAGGTATTGTTTTTTTGCTTCTTACCGGTTTCCTGATTGTATTGGGACAACCAAGCGCCTACGCTGGGCAGTTGCACCAAGCCAGTGATGGCACGGACCCGCGTTCAGACTGGTTATCCTATGTCAACTACTTTCGTGCCAATGCTAACTTGCCCCCAATAGAAGAGGTCACCGATTGGAGCGACGGCGCCACCCTGCATAGCCGCTATGTCGTTGCTAATGGTTTAAACCACCAGGAAGACCCATCATTGCCGGAGTACACCGAAGCTGGCGCTGCAACCGGGCGTAACAGCAACGTCTTTGGCGGCAGCGGCGACTGGCACTTTACCCAGGTGCTGGATACCTGGATGACCGGGCCATTTCATCAAGTAGCCATGCTCGACCCACGTCTGACCCGTTCTGGTTTTGGCGAGTATCGCGACAACGGCTCGTATGCAGCAACGATGGACGTCCTGCGTGGCCGTGATGGCGACCTCGCTGGTGTAGCCTTTCCGGTGCTCTTCCCGGCGGATGGCAAGGTGATGACCCTGGACCGCTACGACGGTAACGAATGGCCCGACCCGCTTACCTCGTGCGCCGGCTACACGGCACCGAGCGGGCCACCGCTTATGCTGTTCCTGCCAGCCGATCAATCGCCCCAGGTGACCAACTTTTCCTTCCAGCACGGCGATGCGGCGTTAGACGCCTGTCTCTTCGATGCGACATCGTACCAGCACGCGGAGCAGGCCTGGCAGGACCTGGGCCGTTCGCTGTTGCAGTCACGCAATGCGATTGTGCTGATGCCGCGTGCGCCATTGCAATTGGACCCGCCGACCACCTACACGGCTTCGGTGACGACGGCTGGACAGACCTATACCTGGTCGTTCAACACCGCAGCAGAGCCGGGCGCTACCGATGAACCAGCCATCACCGCCCCGCAGGATGTTACGATGAATGGCACGCTGCTGGCAATGGTCGGAGAAGCCATCGATGTCACCGCAATGGTGGATGAAGCGACCAGCACGCCGGTGACCTACCAGTGGCAAGCCGATGGTCAATCTGCGGTTGAGCGTGATAGCACAAGCCTGCAAGATACAATCCAGTTGCGCTGGGATGAGCCAGGTGTGCAAACCATCACCGTGACCGTCAGCAACACCGAGGGCAGTGTCTCTACCAACTACCAGGTACGCGTAGTCCACCCCGAAGATCTGCGTAGCGTCTTTCTGCCCATGATTCAGCGATAGCTAGCCGGGGGTTGCTCCTGACCCCGGCCCTTCTTCCACTTACCGACCCTGTAGAGGCCCAGCGTGCTGCGCTTCTACAGGGTCAATGTCATTAAAATATGGTCTTTATTCTACAAAGAGAGAAGGTGGTCGGGTTCGTGGTCATGCCGACTGCATGCTAGCAGGATGCGGATGCTCCCGAATGGTCATATCCTGCAAGGGAGGGTCGCAGCACGCTGCGACCCTCCCTTGTAAATAGGGGATGAGCGGCCATAGAAGGCGTTGGTCCCTGAATCTCTATGCCTCCGTAGGAACCGCTGCTCTCTGCTTTGCGCTCAATGCTTTGTAATCTTCGGGCCGATATAGGCAATATAAAGCGGTTCATCCACTCGCACGGGCCAGCTAAAGTGAATCCGGAAGGAGCGATGGCTGATTTTGCCGTGGTACGGGCAAGACAGCTCGCTCCCATCTGGCAGCCGAAATGTGAGTTCGTTCCGGAACAGCCGCTTGTTTGTCTCAGACTCGTCCGTAAACCAGGCTCTCTCTCCATGAAAATAATGTTGGAGCAGACGGTGTCCTTCCGCAGTGAATGCGCCTTGCTCATCAAAGCATGTCTTTAAGGTGTTCAGAACGCGTGAACGTTCCATAACGGCATCAGCAATCGTCGGATTAAACGGCTCATGGATTAGGGTGTCGTGCAGATTATCACACAGCACTAGATTTGGAAAAGCAATGGCTATCTGTGCCAGCATACTCGTCCACGAGTCGACTCGTGGTGGCACGATACAGTCTGTTATTTTTTCAACCTGCCAGCAATTGCGTACAGCACAGGTCGTTCTTTCAACGTCCGAGTGCCACCAGATGATTTCAAGCGGATCGATCATAAAATCCGAAGGGTCAAAACTGACCATGGCCGTGTGCTGACCTTGTGTAGAGCAAAAAGCCGCTTCAGCCAGCGAACCCTCAGTGACTACATGCCCCAGGCACGTAAAGTATTCGTCGGGATTATGCTGCTGATCATCTTGCCAGAATGGCCCATTTCGATCCAACCATTGCATGACCACACGGATGAGATCACGATTGCCACTTTGACTCACGGCTTCGCGAAAGGAGAGCGTGGGCGTGACCGCACGCTGCGGGATCGTCCGCGTACAGTACAGCCTGTAGCGATGCCGTTCGAGAACGCGGGAACAAGCGTGCAGCACGTGCAATGACTGGATAAAGTGCGGGATCGAATCGAATTGGGTATGTAAAGAACGTTCGTTCACAAAAAATCGCATCATTGCCTACCAGTTGAGTAATTCGGATACGTCTTTATCGAACTGGTCGAAAAAGCCTTCCGGCCAGCTATCAATGGTACCATAAGGATCAATAAGGGGTGATACAACCCGAGCACCTGTGGTGTTCTCCTGACGTGAACCAAAAAAATGCATGGCGACGCGGTCGGGCGCAATCACCTGTTGTTTCACGGCTTTCCGTACCCCATTCAATACATGATCGCTGTGTGTCTCCAGAATAATTTGGATGCCGGCGGCGGCGCACGTGCGAGAAAAACGCCCATCTCAGATTGACCGGCTGGATGCAGATGGCTCTCTGGGTTTTCAATCAGAATGACATCACCGGCTCGAGCCCCCAGACATGCGCTGAGAATGGGCAATACATGGGTCAGGCCATAACCAACGTTTTGCGGCCGATGATACGCGTTGGCAGCGTTGGTGCGCAAGCTCAGGGTTACCAGATTGGCCCGCTCAACCGGTTGCACCAGAAAGTGGCATCCGGGGAAAAAATAATCCATCCAGGCTTCGGCCTGCCGTTGTAATGTGGGCGGGGTATCCTTGAATTGCAGCCCCGGTAGCGGCTCATATTGGGCAAAGGAGTGCAGAAACCAGGCGGTAAATTCGCCCCGAGGCCCGACGTTGGCTTGTTGATCTGGGGTTGTGACTATATACGTTTCACGCGGGCCGATCCGATCAGCTGAGATGTAGGTGAGTTGGAGCAGCATTGATGCAAGGCGCTGGGCATGTTCCGATGCCTGCCAGATCGTTTCTGGTACGAGCCGATAGAGCCGTTGCTGGGCGCTGGTGACATCGGTTACAATCGGTTGCCATGTGTCCGCTTCTTTCCAGACAATCGTCTGAATCGGCAGCGCCAGTTCTTTGCGGGTGTCGGTCTTCATGATCCAGAAACAGTCAAACATATCTCCAGAGACGCCGATACCAAAGGTATCACGGCCCGACAATTCATCAATCACATCGCTGGCTGTGCCCAGTGCAATGGAAGAACCGTTGAGCATCAGCGTGGTGTTCCATTCGCCCTCGGTGGCGGTCTGTTGCAGCAACGTGAACGCCTGCAGCACCGTCGATTTACCCGCCGCATTGAGACCGGAAAGCAGCGTTAGCGGTGCAAGCGGCAACCGCAGCTGCTCAAAGCATTTAAAATGCTGAAGCGATACCTGTGTCAACATGCTTCCAGCTCCTGAAATCGCTCCTGAATGATCGCAAAGCGATCACGCACCTGACGGACGCTATTCGTGGCAATCATGATCGCCCGATTGAACTGCTCATCTTCCATCAGCCCAAAAAACAGCGTGTGGATGGCCTCCGCGTTGGCTTCTACAAACGGTGCATCGTATTTGGTCATTTGCACCGCAAACACATCAAACAGGGCAATGTTAATAACATTGCGATTGGTGCTATCAGCAGCATGCTTGCGAAAGGCATGCCGCCCAAAAACCGTGAAATTATGGCGCATACTGCGTTCAAAATCCTGTGTCATCCGATCCAATTGTGCTTCATCTAGTTCATTCATAGCTTTCAGCGTTTCCGCCAGAAAATCGTCCATATCACCGCGATAGCGATCTACTCCCAGCAGCATAAACCCACAAAATCGGTTGATCGCCTCACGGTCACGCATCGTCTTCGTGTTCAGGCTGCCCCCCGTCGCGGTTGCAAACCACTCACTCGTCGCCTGCTCTTTGAGCCAGCGGGTGGCAGGGCCAACGTACAGGCAGTTGCGCATCTGTTGACGACTTAGCGCGACACCGCTATTCACTCGATCAAAAATGTCCAGTCGCGCCCGTTCTGGTACTTTTGAATCGATCAGGTACAGAATGAGATTGGTATCTTCAATCCGCGTCTGAAAGCGTGGCGAAAGGTCACGAAAATACTTTTTGTTTAAGACCTGCTCCGGGTCCTTTAACCCGGACAAGCGAAACTCATTATTCAGATAGCGATAAAACGTGGTGAGACGCTGTAAACCATCCACAACCACAACCTTGCCATCGGGCTGTTCCGCCAGATAAAACACTGGCAATGGAATGCGCATCAGAGCAGATTCGATCAGCTTACTCTGTTTCTCTGGTGGCCAGACAAAGTCGCGCTGAAAGTCTGGGTTGAGAATATACATACCCGCTTTCATACGGCGCACCACCTCAAATACGGTACGGTTCTCGTTGCGAATAAGCAGGCTATCAATCGGATATTGACCCAGATCATTGCCTTCGCCGGGGTCTAATCCTTCGATCTCTTCGTCAACCGTGCTTGTCGATCCGATGGCTGTTTTGTGCATCCTTGTTTCCCCTCTCAAGCGCCTATTTCCAACAAACCCACCGATTTGAATGGGTCGTGAGTTTACGCCCTGGCTACCTTTTGTGTGCAGAAGTGACACAACCGACGCGCTCATGGTAGCATGCTTTGCAACGAGAAGCAACAACACACAACATCTACACCAAATTTCCCGCTCCGACCGCCGTGTGCTGCAACGCTTGCAAGCGGTACCGATGACGTATGCACCGACGATCTGGCCCAAACATGTAACGCAGCGGCGCCGAGCGGCCAAGAGATCAGCAGTGCTCGGTATGGCGAGATTGTTTGTCGTGGTCAGCGGCGTGCGGCTGCAAGCCGCACCTACATCGCTTTGCGCTGCAACGCTGCAACGCTCCACCGTTCCAACGTCCATTCCCTACGAAATGGTATAATAGCGTTGTTGGTTCAGCTGTCTTTACCAGTAAGGAACACACAACAAACCGGAGTGAACGAACCAGCTTATCCGTTTCAGCTCTTAACGACAAAATGGTCCATCCCGCCCGTTCGGCCTGACCTGCTTCCCCGTCCCCAATTGGTTGCGTGGCTTCAGGATGGCCTCGCGAAGCATACCCTGATCCTCATTGCGGCGCCGGCTGGCTCAGGCAAAACATCGCTCCTCAGCGCATGGCAGGCGGAGGTGGGCGATAGCTTGCCCATGGCCTGGTTCTGGCTCGATAGCGGCGATAACGATCTCGCCCGCTGGCTGACGTATGTGACGGCGGCGCTGGAGACGATTGTGCCGGGCGTCAGCCAGGCCACCCTGCCCTTTTTGCAGTCGGCATCAACCATTTCTACCGAGATGGTGCTGACCGCGCTGATCAACCAGCTGGCGGCGCATGCTGGGCAGCTGGTGCTGGTCCTGGAAGACTATCATATCATCACCAACCCGGCGATCCACCAGGCGCTGACCTTTTTGCTCGATCATGTGCCGCCCCAGGTGCACCTCATTGTCACCAGCCGCAGCACGCCGCCGATTGCCCGTGGCCGGCTGCAAGGGCGGGGCAAAATGCTCGAACTAGGCCCCAATCAATTGCGCTTTAGCGTGGCCGAGACAGCCGACTTCCTCAACACGATTATGGGCTTGGCGCTAAGTGAAGAGGACATCCAGACGCTGTTTGAGCGCACCGAAGGCTGGCCGGTGGGCCTCTATCTGGCGGCGCTGATGATGCAAGGGCGCCGTGATCGCCAGAGCTTTATCCGTAGTTTTAGCGGTGGTCATCGTTCGGTCATGCGCTATATGCTTGAAGAAGTGCTATTGCATCAATCTGAGTCGGTACAGGCGTTTTTGCTCTACACTGCGCCACTTGACTGGCTGACCGTGCCCCTGTGTGAGGCGGTGCTGCGTGGTTTGCCCGGCGCTAGCGACGACCACGAACCGGTGTTGTTACCACAAGTCGCCGTGCGCTCTATGCTCGATTACCTCGAGCAACAGAACCTCTTTTTGCTGCCGTGGGACGACCAGGCCCGCTGCTACCGCTATGACCATCTGTTTGGTGCAGCACTGCGCCAACGCTTGCAACAGCTAGAACCACAAACGGCGGCGCTGATCCATCGGCGTGCAAGCCGCTGGTATGAGCAGGAGGCACGTGAACTGGCTTCATCGTATGTGGTTGAGTCGGTGCGGCATGCGCTGGAGGCGGGGGATAGCGAACGGGCAGCCGCGCTGATGCAGCCGAATGCGCTGCAGATGGTCCAGCTGGGCAAACACGAGACCCTGCTCGGCTGGATCGAACGGTTGCCGCAGGCGGTGCTGCAGCAGCGGCCATGGTTGAGCTATGTTGCGGCATGGGCGAATGTGCTGGCCGGTCAGTGGGAAGCGCATGAGCCATTGCTCAACCTGGCCGAAGCGACCTGGCAGGCCAGCCAAGACATCGCCCATCTGGGTGAGCTGTACCATATGCGTGCGCACATGCAGCGACTGCGCGGCGATGCAGCTGGCACCATTGCGGCGGCGCAGCAGGCGCTTGAGTGGCTGCCGCCGACGATGATGGCGGTGCGGGCGAGTGCTACCGCCGCGCTGGGGGCGGGCTATCTGCTGCAAGGCAACCTCAGCGACGCCGAACTTCGGCTTGCCGATGCGTATCAGCAGAGCAAAAACGTTAACCCCTTTGCTTTTTTATGCACGCTCAATGCGATGAGTGATCTTGCTGCGCTGCAGGGCCAGCTGCAGCGGGCGGCTGGCCTGGCGCACGAGGTGCTCAAGCGCGATGATGTAGCCGGGCAGCACGTGTATGCCCATATTCAGCTGGCAGAGCTGTCGTATGAGTGGCACCATCTGAGCCAGGCCGAAGAGCACCTGGAACAGGCTACCTCGTTGACGCGGCAGTTGCGCTACCAGGTGTATGTTGCCCGTGGGCATCTGGCATGGGCGCGTCTGTATGCTGGGCGCGGCGAGGACGAGGCGGCCCAGACCGAACTTGAGCAGGCGATCCAGGTTGCGCGGCGGATTGGCAATGAGCCGCTGCACATTCAGGCGCAGGCGTTGCAGGTGCGGCTCTGGCTGGCGCAGGGTAATATGCAGGCGGCGGCGGCCTGGGCCTCGATCTTGAGGCGTTCGAG
>JAAURD010000213.1 GCA_012034075.1 Chloroflexaceae bacterium
CAATGCCAGCACCGCAATGGTTGTCGGGTTGCCACCCGATACCGTCGAAAAGAGCAGAATCGGCAGCGTGATAACACGCCCACCACCAATCAGCAGGGTCAGCAAATAATCACTCCACGAGATCAAAAAGGCAAACAGCGCGGCAACTACCATGCCCGGCAGCACCAACGGCAGGGTAATCATCAGAAAGATGCGCACTGGCCCGGCGCCCAGCACCAGCGCCTGATATTCATAGTTGGGATCATAGCGGGCAAAGACGCCCAGCAGGGCAAACACGGTATACGGCAGCACCGGAATGAGATGCACCAGCACCACACCGATCTGACTGCCGGCTAGACCCATGCGCAAAAACAGAATATTCAGGCCCATGCCGGTGGCGACCGGTGGCACCACCGTGGGCAAAAAGAACAGCAGCAATACCACGTTTTTGCCCGGAAAGCGGCGCATGCCCAGCGTGCGGGCAGCCGGATAGCCCACCAGCAGCGACAGCGCGGTGACCAGCAGCGCAATCTGTACGCTCTGCCAGAGCGCGGCCTGTGTGCGCGGGTTGCTCACCTGGCCCACAAAGGCATCGGCTGTCCACTGTTGCGGCAACACCTGCGGGTAAAACCAGCGGGTGGAAAATGCGTGCAGCACAAAGGCGATGACTGGCGCCAGCAGCAGCACTGTCAATGTCAGCAGCACCAGCGATGATGTGAGACGCTGCGAACGAGTCACCGCGGTATCCCAGAGCGCTTGTTGTCCATGCTATTACCCCTCTTTACATCAATCGGCTCATCATATGCGCATAGGCGCTACACTTTCTATCAAAACGCATACCAGTGATCACCCGAATTTGGTATTAGGCAATATGTAGGACCGCTTTTGCCGCAATCTTGCGATCAAGCAGGTGCTGTGCTACCGAACCCACCTGCTCCCATGAATCCTCGAGCGTAATCTGCGGCTGTAGCCGCCCATCAGCAACCAGGCCCACTAGACGTGCCAACCCCACCGAGGCCGGCTCATACACCAGTTCATGAAAGAGCACCAGCCCATAGAGCTGCGCCCGCCCTGCACCAACAAACGGCCAGATGTTAAAGCTCACCTCGGCAC
Source organism: Chloroflexaceae bacterium (assembly GCA_012034075.1). GTDB lineage: Bacteria > Chloroflexota > Chloroflexia > Chloroflexales > Chloroflexaceae > JAAURD01. The sequence continues at coordinate 1,093 of JAAURD010000213.1, forward strand.
TGGCAGAGCCACCAAACAGCACACACACGCCATCCGGTTCGAGCATACCGGTAGCGTTGGCGAGCACCTGACCACCGACCGACTCAACTACCAGACGATAAGGACCTAACGGACGAGCCGCCGCGCCATCCTCGCTGATTACCACATGGTGTGCCCCAGCGGTCTCGACCAGTGCGCGATAGGATTCACGGCGAATGATGCCCACCACGGTCGCGCCCATCAGACGCGCCAGCTGACAGGCAAACAGGCCCACACCGCCGGATGCTCCGGTGACCAGCACCTTGCGCCCGAGCAACCGTGTCCCATGCTCCAGCGCATAGAGTGCGGTGAGACCAGCAACTGGGAGCGTAGCTGCCTGCGCAAACGAGACTGCATCCGGTAGTACCGCCAGTGCATTGGTTGGCACGGCGACCTTTTCGGCCCATGCGCCGGTTGGCACAAAGCCAACCACCCGCGTCCCCACCGCTGGACCGGAGCCATCCGCGGCGGCCTGCTCCACCGTACCCGCCAGGTCCCAGCCAATCTGGCGGCCGGCCGTGCCACCGCTCGCCCCTCGCACTTCCCCCAGATTCAGCGAAAACGAGCTCACCCGCACAAGCGCCATGTTGGCTGCGGCTACCGGGTCATCGATAGTTTGCAGAGACACATGGCCGGTTGCCTGTGGATCGGTTACGACTGCTTGCATTGGTTTTTTCCCTTTCTCTATGCATCATAGCATCGCTGCCATGGTGTTCATTGGTTCATACTTCTATTGTACGTTTGTTGTGTACCAAAGGCAAGTTACCGAACAGATTACGGCATATCATAGCGGCGGCTCAAGGCCCGCGCAATACCCGCAACCAGCAGCACCAGCACGGCCATGATCACGCTCATTGCCATCCCCTCGGCGCGGCTGCGCAAATCCGGATTGAGAAAAAAGTCCAGCGCCAGCACGGCGAGCATGCGCGGGAAGCGCACCCCCAGAATGGCGGGCACTTCATACGCACCAAAGACAAACGCAAACAGCAACAACGAACCAGCTACCAGGCCCGGCAGCACCAGAGGGAAGGTGACATACCGCAAGCGTTGCCAGCGACTGGCGCCCAGATTCTGGGCCACCAGGTCGTACTCTTGCGGCTGCGAGCGCAGAATCGCCAGCACAATCAGCGTCAGAAAGGGCAAGCCCTTGCTCACATACGCCAGCATAATACCCAGGCCATAGCGGTCGCGGATCAGCACCGGAAAATCTGCGGGTTGGCTGATCCAGCCGGCCATGGCGGCAAGCCGCGCCAGCAAGCCGCTCTGGGCCAGCAGCAAGCTGATGCCGATGGCCCAGACCAGGTGCGGAAAGGCCAGATTGAGATGGAGCGTAAACCGGCTGACCGGGCCAACCTGACGACCCGGCAGCAGAAAGACGACCAGCAAGGCGCCCGCGGCGGCCAGAAACGTCGATGCCAGGCTCACCCAGAGCGAGAAGACCAGCGAGGGCCAGAACTCACTGGCAGCCACGGAGGGGCCGATCAGCAGGTTGCGGTAGGCATCCAGGCTCAGCTCTTCCTGGTCGATCAGGGGCAGGTAGCCCAGACTCTGTGAGATGCCATAGATGACGCTGGCCCCAAAGAGCAGCGCAACCAGCAGCAGCGCGGGGGCAAGGCTCAGCAGGATGCTGATAGCGGCACGGTGTCGCCTTGGGAATGGGATGATCTGTTCCCTCTTATACGCCATTCGCGGTGCCGTTGGGCGCAGCACGCTGACGCCCCTACAGATCGCACGTAGAGCGCCTGATTTGCACGGACACAGCGTGCTACCCCCTCCCTACAAATCAGGCTGTATCCTACCTATGTACATGGATATGAACCGGATTTGGTATTATGCATGCTTTTGAAACACGAAGATATACTCATGTTTAAAGATATAAAAGCCACCCACGAGAGCGCGGTAACGCCAGAGTTGTTGCTGGTTGCGTTTGCCCGTAGTCTCATCAAAGTTCTTGACAATAATGCTTTTGAGCGTCAATCCCTGTTGTTGCACCACTTGCATGGTAAGAAAACCCAATGGCAACCACTCTCCTCGAACATATTTATCGCCAATGACAAGCGCCATGTAACGACCGCGTTCAAGCACCGTGCATGCCTGTGCGACAATTTGCTCCATACCTGCCAGGAAGTCTTCAATGGATGCGGCGTTGGAGAGATCACGCGGATCATCGCTAAATTTGATGATATCGAAGTAGGGCGGGTGTATCAGCACAAGCTGTACTTTGCGCTGCCCATAGTTGCTCAAAAGATCACGATAGTTGAGCTGTGTACTATCACCTACGGTTATCTCGGCCAGGGTATCATAGCGGTTTGGTTCGGCGGCAATGCGTTGGCGGGCAGCGGCGGCAACATGGGCTTGCAGTTCAATGCCAATCGTGTTTCGGCCCAGTCGCTGTCCTTCAATGAGGGTTGTCCCAGACCCGGCAAAGGTATCTAGGACCCAGTCACCCTGCCTGGTATAGCGCTGCATCATCTGGTTGGGGATCTGCGGAATAAAGTTGCCCCAGTAATCTGCCATATGAACGCCCGAAGAGTCGCGCCGCTCGATGACCCACAGGCTGTCGGTGAGGATATCGTCGTACTCTTTCCAACGGTTCAGGTTGATATCGTTGATGGCCGACGTGCGAGTTTCGGTGATGCCTTTGAGCAGGCGTTCAATGTAGTAGTGTGCTCGCTCCAGGGTTTGCGCGGCAACAATCTGGTCAAGCGCATCAATCAGATGTGTACGGTGCATGACGACCATGGTATGGTCCGTGCCATTTTCTTGCGGCTGATGGTCATGTCGATCTAAAGAAGCACGAATATTAGATATACGTGCATAAACTTCGGCTCTATTCGTACTCGCTAAGGCCTGGGCTAAATCCGTTTGCAGGGCCGTGCGTGAGAGATGGAGCAGGTCTTGAACCGGCGCATCAGCAGCAACGTGTTCAGGAAACAAAGCTATCTTGTTGCGTGTGTCCATAGTCCCATCGGATGTTCGGCATATGGTTGCTATTGTAGCATAGGCGCGGCATGGGAGCAAGTATGTGTGTGTTGGGTAGCTGTGCCGTGCGGTGCTGGGCATGGTATACCTAATGGCAAGCATCGATATGCGACGTAGATACAACTGGCACCAGCGACGCCGACTGGTACCGTCTCGTCACTCCACCCTGCCCTGGATCCACAAGGGGAGAAGGGCCGAAGATGAGGGATTAGCGCGACCCACGCTGACGCCCCTACAGCGTTCGATCAAACCGCATACCAGTGATCACCGCGAATGGCGTATCACGTCTCTAGCGCAGCACGTTTTCGCGCCAACCCTCTTCGACCAGCACCTGGTAGGCGCCCGCCGAGTCGTTGACCAGCGAGCGGGCCAGGTCTTCCGGCGGCGTGGCGTTGGTGCGCTGCTGTGCGGCTTCCTGGAGCAGTTGCGCATCTTCTGCGGAGACGCGATTGATGTCGATACCAAAGCCCAGGCCAAAGCCATTGTCGGGAATAATCTGGGCTGCCTGGAGCTCCGGGTCAAGGATCATGTTGGCAAGCACCAGCGCAGCCTCCTTGTTGGGCGCATTGGCTGGGATAGCGACGTAGTTGTAATCGCCAATCATAAAGCCATCAAAGACAAAGGTCTGTGATGTCTCTGGGATAAGCCCTTCGGCGATCAGTGTGCCCGGACCGGCGATAGCCTGGGTAATGCTCATATCAACCTCTTGATTGGCGAAGAGGCTGTGCAGCTCGTTTTCATCGCGCGGGTAGGTTTCGCCCTCACGCCAGAGGCAGGGCTTGATCTCGTTGAAATAGGCCCAGAGCTGTGGTGACCACTCATCCCAGAGCGCCTGATCCATTTCGAGCCATTGACCCGAGTCACCGCTCAGCTCAAACAGGGCGCCCTTGACAAAGCGTGTGCCTTGAAAGGCGCCGGGGCCGGGCGCGATGTAGGTGAAGCGACCGGGGTTGGCGCAGGCCCACGCTTTGAGTTCGGCGTAGGAGCGGGGCAAATCCGCTTCACTCATCCGTGCCGTATCGTAGATAAACTGAAACTGGGCGGATGACCAGGGGCTTTCGAGCGCTTCGATGGGTTCGCCAAAATCGAGGTTCAGGGCGGGGTTGTCCCAATCGACATACTGGCTGTTGGGCATGCTGCGTGCCCAGCCATCAAAGAGCATATCGGCCTGTTTGAGCGAGGCAAAGTTCTCGCCGTTAATCCACATCAGGTCGATACTGCCCGGATCGATACCGGCTTCTTTTTCGCTCAGCAGCTGGTTGACAAAGTCAACGGCATCGCCCACCGGCACGCGGTTGAGCGTGATATTGTAGCGTTCTTGCAGTCTCGTGCCATAAAACGTATCGACAAAGGTGTTGATGCTCTCGGCGCCGCCCCACATATACCAGTTGACGGTCTGGCCGTCGGCTGCGGCAACGATGCTCTCCCAATCAGTAACATCACTATCTGCGCTTGTCTCAGCCGATTCGTCTGCGGTTGCTGGTGTTTCTGGCGCTGTTTCGCTCAGGTCGGCAGGTGTAGCGGCCGTTGGCGCTGGTGGTGGTGTCTGGGCTGTGTTGCCACATGCGTTCAAGAGTATGAGCAGTAGTGTGATAAGTAATATACGTGCATATTGCATAGGTATTGTTCCTTTCTCTGGTGTATTTGAAACCATTGCCGGTTGACACTGGTGTCTGACGTTTCACGCTGTTTTGAGTTGCGTAGCCGTAGGCGCGGCTTGGAGCCGCGCGTACACGTTTCAGCGCAAAAGATGTCCCTCTACCAAGCACCGCCGACCCGGTGCGGCGGTGGGCGCAGCACGCTGACGCCCCTACGGCACGTTCACGACCCGCGTCCGACCTGCGTGCGGTCGGGACGACCGCTGTGCGGCGGCAAGCCGCACCTACGTCTTCATCTGATCGAGTGCTGACCAGCGCGATATTGGCAATGATAAACGAAATGCAGCGTAAACGCAATGCGCCGAGCGCCGAAGGGTAGGCGGGTTGGATCTCCTCATCGATGTATTCCGGCATCGTTCACCTGTGCGGCGGCTCCGTTGGCGATGGAGGATGGTCGCTGCGGTGGTTGCGTTGGTAGCGGCGGGCGATGATCACGCCAGCCAGCACGATGACCAGTATGGCGGCGCTGGCGGTAACCAGCAGCCATGGCGGTACCCTGGGCATACCGTGTTCCAAACCCTCGATAGATGTGCCGATGAGCACAAACATCAGCGAGCCGGGGAGCGAGCCGATAGCGGTTGCCGCCAGAAATGCCATGCGGTTGATCCGCAAAACCGGCCAGGTAACTCAGCAGATCGTAATGCACAAACAGCAGGCGCAAGGTGAGCGTGGTAAGAAAGCTGTGCTGGCGCATGCGATCGGCATAGCGCTGCACCATGCCGCGCGAACGACGGGTTTGAAAGATACCGGTGCCCGCAAAGCGACCGATGGTGTAGGCCACCAGGGCCGATGCATTGCTGCCGATAACTGTGTAGATCAGCCCCCAGACTGGGCCGAAGACAATACCCGCTGTCACCGATAGGACCGTGGCGGAAAAGAAGATCAGCGGCCGCAGGGCATAGAGCAGGATAAAGATGATCGGGCCGTAGGGGCTGCTGCCCAGGAAATGGATCAGCGCTGCGGCGACATCGACCAGTGACAGGTTGTGTTGCCAGGCGTACCATTGATAACCTCCAAGCACCAGCAGCCAGAAACCGAGTAAGAGCAACTTCAGGCCATAGCGATGCATCCAGGAATGATGGATGGCGGGATCATCGTTCGCTCCAGGGCGACAGGTATCGTGATCGGGCTTGTTCATAAGGCCATGGTACTACTGGTTGAACCATCTTCTCGCCTGCCTGGTCGGGTCGCAGTGTGCTGCGCCCAAAGCGGCGCGGGTGTGCGCCGTATCGGGACGGTGGCAAACCGCCACGGTTAACGGTTCCAGGCAAGCCATTGGTGAAACACTGTTTTTACAGTTGGGGTCAGGCGCGTGCGATTGTAAGCATCGGCGACCTTGCGAATGGCTTCGGCCTGGGTTGGATAGGGATGAATGACGGTTGCCAGCGTTTTGAGACCAAGGTTGCCCACGATAGCCAGGGTGACTTCGCTGATCATATCACCAGCATTGCGGGCGACAATGGTTGCCCCCACAATCTGGTCGCTGCCTTTTTTGATATGCATTTTGACAAACCCCTCCTCGTCACCATCGGTGATAGCCCGGTCAACGTGTTCAAAATCAACCTTGATCGTTTCCACCTGCATGCCTTGTTGCTCGGCTTCATGGGCATACAGGCCAACGTGGGCAATCTCTGGCTCGGTGTAGGTACACCAGGGCATCACCAGGTTGCTCAGGCGATCATGGCCCAGGAAGAGCGTGTTGCGAATGACGATGCGAGCGGCGGCATCGGCGGCATGGGTAAATTGATGCTTCATACAGACATCACCGGCGGCATAGATAGCGGGGTTGGTCGTTTGCAGGTGGTCGTTGACCACAATGCCTGTGCGCTGATCGTACTGGACGCCGATAGCCTCGAGGTTGAGGCTTTCGATGTTGGGTGTGCGACCAGCAGCAACCAGAATCGCATCGACTGCTACGTCACCGCTCCCTTGTGGCCGGTCGAAGTGCAGCACTGCGTTGCCATTTTGCATGCTCACCCGCACGATACGGGTATTGAGCAAGAGGCAGATGTGTTCGCGCAGAAACTGGCGCTGCACGATAGCGGCGGCGTCGGCATCTTCGCGGTTGAGGATGTGCTCGCGGTTATGGAAGAGCACGACATCGCTGCCAAGCCGGCGGAATGCCTGGGCCATTTCGCAGCCAATCGGGCCTCCGCCGATGATGGCAAGGCGGGCAGGCCGTTCGGTTAACCCAAAGACCGTCTCGTTGGTCAGGTAGCCGGCCTCGGCCAGGCCCGGAATGGGTGGCGCAAAGGCGCG
>JAAURD010000214.1 GCA_012034075.1 Chloroflexaceae bacterium
CAGAAGTTCCTGCGGGGCCGTTTCGTTCACATTGTCCTGCACCCGCTGGCGCAACGTATGCACGGTCTGGCGGGAGAGGCCCAGTTACCGTGCCAGCCGAGCAGTCGGTTCGCCTTTCGCAATCCCCCGCAGGAGAAATACGAGCTTGGATGAGGACTTCTGGGTCTTGACAAAGGCGGTGACCGTCAAGATCGTCTAGTAGCCATCGCAGGTGCGGCAGCGATAGGCATCAAACGCCTCCTGCTGGCGAAAGAAGCGTCGATCTGCGCTCCCACAGTAGGGGACAATACAAGCCATTGGGGTTCAGATGCTGCTCCAGCCACTGGGTGCTGGCCGCATCGTCTAGCAAATCTGCTATCGGAAAATCGATCATTGGTTCCTCCTGGCGTACAATCGGTACCTGACATGCGTCATGCTATTGTAACCTGGTTGCACGCTGGTTGGACATGAGCCAATACTTCACACAACCGCAAAGTAAGAAGGAATGAGTCACCTGCTATTTACTACATAGGGGCGTAAGTTTCTGGTTTTTTTCACAGGAAAACGTATCTGTAGTATCGGTGCTATCCGATCCGTGGTAATGCATGGGTTCTCTGGCTGATCTGATGAACCACTGATAAAACGGATACCACGGATAGATGGTCAGCGACCGTTCTGATCGCGTTGTTTGGGCGGTAGGGGTGTGTGTTTGAGGGCAATTCGGTAGAAATCGACGGAATCAATCGGTAAAGACAGAACATATATTCTATTTCGTATCAATTGAAAGCAGAAAAAATGGCCTGATTGTTGTGTGTGTTTGTTGTGTGTCTTGAAAGGCATACCGAACTACGATATAATGAGGCCACTTGCGATAGATTGATAGCAAATACAGGATCTGTTTGCTTTTGTCTCAACCAACGATAAACCAGGAAGCACAAGGCACACGGTTCGTGCCGTATCACCATCAACCGGTATTGTCGTCTGACGTGTTTCGGTTGCTGCAGCCAGAGCCGGGTCAAACGTATATTGACGCGACATTAGGCGGGGGTGGTCATGCTATGGCGCTGTTGCAGGCGCTCCAGCCGGGTGGCCGGCTGCTCGGCATTGACCGCGATGTGATAGCATTGCAGGCGGTGCAGCAGCGCTTGAATGCCGAAGCTGATGGCGCCATTGGTAGCACGAGTTGTGTGCTGTGCCATGGTTCCTTCGCAAGCATTGGCAGATTAGCGCATGAGGCCGGTTTTACTGGGGTCGATGGGATTCTGTTTGATCTGGGAGTCTCTTCGTATCAGCTCGATACGGCCGCGTGTGGCTTTTCTTTTCGTGCTGATGGCCCGCTGGATATGCGCTTTGACCGCACAGGAGATGAGCCGGATGCAGCCGCGTTGGTTGCCGGTTTGAGTGAGCACGAGCTAGCAGATGTGATCTGGCGCTATGGTGAAGAGCGCTATAGTCGGCAGATTGCGCGGCGGATTGTGCAGCGACGCGCAGAGCAGCCCATCCGCACCACGGGCGACCTGGCCGATATTGTGGCGCGTGCGGTGACCCGCTCAGCGTATCGCGCCGGTAATGGGCGGAAGCGGTCGCGGGGGGCGGATGACCAGGGAGGCATCCATCCGGCGACGCGGACGTTTCAGGCGTTGCGAATTGCGGTGAACCGTGAGCTTGAGCAGCTGACCGAAGCGTTGCCGCAGGCGGTGAGCTTGCTGCGACCGGGTGGACGTCTTGCCGTGATCAGTTTTCATTCACTGGAAGATCGCCTGGTCAAACAGTTCTTTCGAGCGGAATCGGGCTATGGTGGCAGCGAGGCAGTGGATCAGCCCATACGGCTGGACATTGTGACGCGGAAAGCGGTATTTGCCAGCGAGGCCGAACGACAGGCCAACCCACGCAGCCGCAGTGCGCGGCTCCGGGTAGCGGAACGACGGCTAGAACTGAACGATTTTGCCTGATTGGTTACGTTTTGATTGTAGGGGTGTTTGCGTGTATGAGCGATGACCCTGCATCTTGACCAGACAGGTGTGCGAAAGCGATCCCACTCTCCTTGGGAAAGTGGCCGGGGGTGAGGGATGAAATCAGACAACGAACAACGATCAGCGTAAAGCAGGAGCACAACACATGGCTATTCACCAGCATCTTTTTCCATTGCATCAAGCACGCGAGCGCGCGCTCGCTAGCACGCTACCTCAACATTGATAGCAGCCGTTACCTACTGGGTGTGATTGTGTTGCTCTGTTTGATGAGTATGATGACGCTAGTGCAGACCAGCGTGGTAGCGACCAAGGGCTATGCCATTGTTGCGCTAGAACAGCAACGCACCGAGCTGATGCGTGAACGCGGCCAGTTGCAGTTGCGTTATGCCGAAGCGCAGTCGCTGGATACCATTCGTGAACGGGCGCGGGCCATCGGTATGCGTCCACGGACGCGGGATCAAATACGCTATGTGACGGTGATACCGATACGCGAACTGATGATCCAGGCCCTGGTTGATGCCCAACAAGAAGCGTCACCGTGAGCCGGCGGCATCATGTATATATATCGATTCTTTCCGTATTGATGAGCATTGAATAGGCAATAGGATACTATGGCTGTACGTCGTGCGCGACCATCTATCGTAGCCAGTTCGGCGCAGTCGTCAGTGAAGTTGCCACGCTGGCGTATTTATGCAATGATGTTTTCGTGTGTCATTATTCTGGGAGTAGTGATCCTGCGCCTGTTTGATATTCAGGTCATGCGACACGAACAACTCTCAGATATGGCAAACCGCGAGATCAACCAACAGATTACGTTGCAACCCGGTCGTGGGGTCATCACCGACCGTGAGGGCAATATTCTGGCGATGGATGTTGAACGCGAGAGCCTGTGGGTCGTTCCCTCGCTTATTCCATCAGACCGGGCGCCCCGGCTGGCGCTCACCCTGGCCGCGCTACTGGGCAAAGACTCGGCCGAAGTGGGCCGGGCGCTCACCAGCAAGCTCTACTGGCTCCCGCTGGCCCGCTGGCTGGAGCCAGAACTGGCTGAGCAGATTGCGGCACTGGAGGAACCGGGATTGCAACTGGTGTATGAGCCTCGGCGAATCTACCCGCAGGATATGTTTGCGGCGCATGTGATTGGGGCCGTGAATCACAACGGTGATGGCATTAGCGGCGTCGAAAGCTTTTATAACACAACACTCAAGGGCATTACCGGTACGCTGCAAGCCGAATTTGATGGTGCCCGTAACCCGATAGCGATTGCCCCGCAGCACACCCAGCCGGCCCGCGATGGCGCGAATTTGCATCTGACGATTGACCCGGTGATACAGCATATTGCCGAAACCGAACTAGAAACAGCCATTGCCGAACATCAGGCCGATAGCGGCTGTGTCATTGTCATGGAAGTAAAAACTGGGGCCATTCGTGCTATGGCAAGCTGGCCTACGTTTAACCCAAATACCTACCAGCAATACGATCCGGCGATCTATCAGCGTAACCCGGCTGTCAGTCATCTCTATGAGCCGGGTAGCACGTTTAAGATTGTGACGGTCGCGGCGGGCATGCAGGCGCGGGCATTTACAGCCGATACCGTGGTGCAAGATAATGGCGTCATTGAACGGTATGGATATGGCTTGAAGAACTGGAATGGACGCGGGAATGGCCCGATTACGCCGGGTCAGGTGCTCTACTATTCAAGCAATGTCGGCGCCCTGCAATTGAATGAACTGACTGGCACCGATGCGTTTTATCAGACCGTCGCAGCATTTGGGTTTGGGCAACTGAGCGGCATCGATATTGGTGGCGAAGAGGCGGGTATTGTGCATGATTCGACCAGTCCGGGTTACGATGGGATTACGCTGTTGACCAACTCATATGGTCAGGGCATTTCGGTAACGCCGCTGCAAATGGTGCGAGCGGTGGCGGCAATTGCCAATGATGGCATGCTCATGCAGCCTTATATCGTTGCAGAGCGTTGTGATGCTGCCGGTTGTGTCGAGACGCAACCGCACATGGTACAGCAGGTCGTCGAGCCGGGGGTAGCCTGGACCGTGCAACGCATGCTGGTGCATTCGGCCAATCATTATGCGCCGGTGGTCTGGGCCAATATCACCGGCAGTTTTGAAGATCAGTGGCTGGTGCCAGGGTATGAAGTGGCCGCCAAAACCGGCACATCGTCCATTCCATTACCCGGTGGCGGCTATGATCCATCGTATACGATTGGTTCGGTGGCAGGGTTTGCCCAGCGGACGATGCCCAGTATGCCATTCTGGTCAAAGTGGATCGACCGAAAGATGATATCTGGGGCGTGCAAACCGCCATACCGCTGTTTTATCGGGTTGTCAAACAACTGATGGACTATGAAGGTATTCCGCCGCATGGTCTCTTCTTCAGTTCGGGTCAGGAATGAAGCGTCGTGCATGGGCATAGAGACATCTTTGCGGTAGAAAGGGAGCGCGGTTGCAAGCCGCACCTACGTCTGAAACGGCGAGACAGAGCGTGCGGCTGCAAGCCGCACCTACCTCTTGATCCGTGGTTGCCTGGTCCGTTTGTTGTGTGTTGACAGTATGTCTCCATTTCTATGGTACAATCTGCGTGGTGTTACACGATTTTGTTCGAGAAAGCCTGTTTTGACATTTTTAACACGAGAAGCAGTGCATGTTTGATTTGATCCATATGCTCCAGGGGGTGGGAGCGAAGGAGCAGACTGCGCTGTCTGCATGGCCACGTGCATGGCAAGCCATCACGTTTCGCGAAGTGGTAGTCGATTCGCGCGAGACGGTACCGGATGCGCTCTTTGTGGCGCTCAGCGGTGAACAGACGGATGGGCATCGCTTTGTGCAGGATGCCGCCGAACGCGGTGCGCGGGGTGCGCTCGTTCGGCGTGGCGCACTTGATGATCCGACAACTGGTTCACTCTATACCGCGCTGCAACACGGTGAGCAACCAGTGTTAACCGCACCATGGGTGCTGCTGGACACGGTCAGTGGGGTCTATCCAACGTCGGCAGACCCGCACAGCTTCTGGTTGGTTGCGGTTGATGATCCGATGGCCGCATTGCATCAACTGGCACGCTACCATCGCCAGCAGCATGCCGCAACCGTCATTGGGATTACCGGCAGTGTCGGCAAGACCTCAACCAAAGAAGTGATAGCCGCCCTGCTGAGCCGCCAATTTGCGACGCTCAAGAGCAAACGCAGTTATAACAGTGAGGCGACGTTGCCAACGGTCTTACTTCAGTTGACACCAGAACATCAGGTAGCGGTCCTAGAAATGGGCATGTGGGCAGCGGGTGAATTGCGCAAACTGGCCGATTTAGCCCGCCCCCATATCGGCGTGGTGACCAATGTTGGGCCAAGCCACATGGAACGGCTGGGCAGCATCGAAGCAATCGCCCAAGCCAAAGCCGAACTGATCGAATCACTCCCCGCTGATGGGGTGGCCGTGCTCAATGCCGATGATGAACGGGTACGGGCCATGGCCCGACTCACGTCGGCACGGGTGATAACGTATGGACTTCAACCAACGGCCGATGTATGGGCCGACGCGCTTGTCAGTCGGGGCCTGGAGGGGATGAGATTTCGTGTTCATTACCAAGACGTTGCATCTGACGTCTTTGTTCCCCTACCGGGCAAACATCATGTCTCCACCGTGCTGGCAGCTGCCGCAGTTGGGTTAACGCTTGGCATGAGTTGGGATGCTATCTGGCATGGTCTGCAACAACCGTTGCCGACCAATCGCTTACAGGTGGTTACCGGTCTTGCTGGTAGCCAGATTCTTGATGATACCTACAATGCTGCCCCAGCATCGGTGCTGGCAGCCCTTAATATCATAAACGAGTTACCAGGTCGGCGTATTGCTGTCCTTGGTGATATGCTTGAACTGGGTCCAGTTGAAGAAGAGGCCCACCATAGCGTGGGTCAACGAGCAGCAGAGGTCGTTCATAACCTGGTGTGTGTTGGTCCTCGTGCCCGCTGGATTGGCGATGCAGCAGCACAACATGGAATGGGTCCGGAAGTCATCCATTGTGTAGAGACCAACCAAGACGCGATTGCGGTGCTGCATACCTTGCTCCATCCAAACCACACAGCACCCGACACAGAAACGCATATACTCATTAAAGGATCTCGTGGGGTAGCCATGGAACAGATTGTTGCCGCCCTGAGACGTCCTGAAAGGGAGGAATAGGTGGAAATCCTTCGCACCGTGCTGATACAAGACGTTGCCCGTGCTTTGATGCTTACGGCTGCGGCGTTTATCTTGACGCTCGTGGTTGGTCACTGGTGGGTTCGCTTTGCGCAAAGAAATCGCATTGGTAAACGGATTCGCGTTGAGGGACCGCAAACCCATATGTGCAAAATGGGAACACCCACCATGGGTGGTATTATGATTGTATCGACGGTTGTGGCACTCACCGTCATTTTCAACCTGGTCGATCGCTGGTCGATGTTGTTGCCCCTGGGCGTCATGGTCAGCTTTGCCATATTGGGTGCTTTTGATGATTGGAAGTCCTTGACTGGTTCCAAATCCAAGACCCATGGTTTTACCGCTACGTTGAAGTTCTGGCTGATGGTGGCGATTGCGTTTGCCGCAAGTCTGATCCTCTATCTGCCCAATCCATATGGCCTGGAGCACTCCGGGTTGGTGCGTATCCCGCTGATCGGCACCTTTGATATCGGTCTCTGGTTTATCCCGCTGGCAACCATTGTGATTGTCGGCACATCCAACGCCGTGAATTTGACCGATGGCCTGGATAGCCTGGCTGGCTGGTGTTTGATGCTCGCTTTTGCGGCATATGGCGTCATGACCTTTTTATCGGAGCCGCGTTTAACCAACCTGATGGTCTTTAACTTTACCATGGTTGGTGCATGTGCGGCATTTCTCTGGTACAATGCCTACCCCGCCCAGGTCTTTATGGGTGATTGTGGCTCACTGGCGATTGGTGCGGTATTGGCCCTGGTAGCGTTGCAATCGCAGCAGTGGTTGTTGTTGCCCATTGTGGGTGTGGTCTTTGTGGTCGAAGCACTTTCGGTAATCATTCAAACAGGCTATTTCAAATGGACACGCAAACGTTTTGGTGAAGGTCGGCGGGTCTTTAAAATGGCACCGTTGCACCACCATTTCGAGTTGCTCGGCTGGAGTCAGCCGCAAGTGACACAACGGTTCGCGCTGATAGCAGGCATTGCAGCAATCGTCGGTGTTTCGTTGGCGCTGACGTTTGCTGCCGATTTTAATACGTTTCAGGCTGCTCCGCCGCCAGGAGTGCCAGCGGCATCACCTGCGGTGTTTATGCCGTAACCCGAGTAAAGTGCTGCCCAACGTTGGCAGCAAGAAGGAAGGGGCAGGTTTTCGACGAGGATGTACAGGCAGCACGTTTCGGTTGGCACAGTATATCAGCAGTGTGTACCCCAACTTCCATCACGCGTTCTCGTGATGGGGTTGGGGCTACATGGTGGTGGTCTGGGCTTAACCCGCTGGCTGCTGCGGCAGGGCGTTTCGGTCACGGTGACCGATCAGGCGAATGCCGAACAACTGGCAGTATCGCTCGCTGCATTGCGTGAAACCGAAAGAGCCTGTGGCAATACAGCATACTATGTGCTGGGCGAGCACCGTGAAGCAGACTTCACCGGTCATGATCTGGTCATTGCCAACCCGGCGGTGCCCCCTGACTCCCCGTGGCTCAACCTGGCACGTTCGGCTGGTGTCCCCGTCACCACCGAAATGGTGCTCTTTTTTCAGCGTTGCCCCGGACCGATTATTGGCATCACGGGCACCAAAGGCAAAACCACCACCACCATGCTCACCGGCCAGATTCTGCGCCAGGTGTACCCTGATGCGCTGATGGCCGGCAATCTGCGCATCTCGGCAATGGATGCGCTCGATGATCTGACGCCACAAACGCCAGTCGTCCTTGAACTGAGTAGCTTCCAGTTGGTGGGTCTGGGTGAGGCCGGCTTAAGCCCGCCCTTTGCCGCAAT
>JAAURD010000215.1 GCA_012034075.1 Chloroflexaceae bacterium
CTAGTGGGTGGTCTGGTCCATTCACGCTCAGTGGGTGATCCGTTTGCGGATGAGGACCCGGAAATCCGTGGTATGCGTATGCGTCAGGGCATAACCACGACGCTGGAGCTGTTCGAGCGCTATGACGTTGCAGCAACGTTTTATGCGAATGGGTATGCTTTGCTGCCGGGTAACCCATCGCGCACCGAGTTTATGGGCAACCCGACCTATACCTGGGCCAACCGCGCCAATCAGTGGACTTCGGATCACTGGCAGATGCATCCGTGGTTTTCGGCTGATCCATATGGCAATGTGTTGAGCCATCCGGCCTGGTATTTCGCCGATCTGGTTCGGCCGGTGCTGGAGGCAGGGCACGATATTCAGAGTCATACGTTTAGCCATTTTTATGGTGGTTTTGTGCGGGCATCCGATTGGCACGATGACCTGAATACCTGGAACAAGGTGGCCATGCAGATAGGGGTGCAGCCTGCACGCTCGCTCGCCTTTCCCTGGAGTAGCAGCGGTGGGATGAGTGACGGCAGTTGGCAGGAGCTGGCAGCGGCGGGGATGAGCTCGGTGACGCGGCTCAGTAACCAGGGCCAGTATGATTTGTTTGGTTACAATGCTGCGGGGATGCTTGAACAGCCCCATTGTCGGCCGGTACCTGGTCACGAGGCTATTCTGGCCTGCCCAGATGCGTATGTGACGCCGGGCACGGTTG
Organism: Chloroflexaceae bacterium; assembly: GCA_012034075.1. Classification (GTDB taxonomy): domain Bacteria; phylum Chloroflexota; class Chloroflexia; order Chloroflexales; family Chloroflexaceae; genus JAAURD01. The sequence goes on from JAAURD010000215.1 coordinate 701, forward strand.
CGCAGGCGCTGGAGCAACTGGCGCTGGTGCGCCTGCGCAGCGGGATGATTGATTTCTGGTCGCACACGGAAGAGGTCGTGACCGCTGAACAACAGGCTGCCTGGGAACAGATACTAGCCGCCGTGGTTGGGCCGGGCGATATCTGGGTGGCGCCACTGGCAGAGATTGCCGACTGGCAGCAAGCGCTGGCCCAGGTAACGCTGGAAACCCAGTCACCTGGGGCTGACGGTGGCCTTCAGCTTCGGCTGTATAATGGTAGCGAGCGTCGTCTTGAGGGATTGACGTTGCAGTTGCCATGGTCGGCCGGACGTGTTATGGTAGATGGCCGTGAAATAATCGAAACGCAGGGAGCAACGGACCAATTGATAATCACCATTGATGCTGGGCAGACGCAGGAGATTGCCGTATGGCCCGCAACATAGGCGAAGACTTGGCGACCCTGACATCGCCTGGTTATCGTCCCTGGCAGCGTTGGGGCCGTTTGCTGGGCAGCCAGCACGGCGGTATCCGGCTCTATCAATGGCTCTGGGTCATCCTGTGTGTCGTCGGGGCGCTGGCAGTGGCGACACCACGGGTGCTTTCGCAGCCGGTGGTGTTTTACACGGCTGCCGAAACGCATTTTGATACAAGCCGCTATACGGGTCTGTATCATGGCGAAAACCCATCACCGGATCTGCAGACTGCCATGGGCGATGCTACGTTTGCGCTGCGGATGCGCTCACTGGCTCGGCGTGAACTGCGCTTTGGTCAGCCCGATTATCGCGTGGAATATGTACCGGTGGCACCGGGTGTCATTCGCGTTGATGGGTTTGGGCCGACTGCTACGGAGGCTCAGGCCCTGGCCGATGCTGGCGCCGAAGAACTGGTGCGCCAGATTCGGGCAGCCGGTGGGCGTGAGGTCATGCGTAATCTGCTGGGTTGGGAACTGGTCGTTGCGATGCGCAGTGAACCGATGACATCGCCCTTTGAATACCATCTCCGTGCCATTCTTGAGCATGATGCATTTCCGATGAGCCGTCCGGTTGAGCCAGTTGCCGGTCGGATGGATGTTGAGACGCTGCCCTACGAAGAACAGAACGATCTGACCCGTGCGCTTGAGGCACGCTATGATCTCTGGACGTTTGAGATGAGCCACCGTGACGCGACCCTGGATGGATTGTGTGGCACGAGTGGGTTGCTGACAACCGCCGAACGTGAAGCAGCGCTGGCAAGCTGTGCGCTGCAGGACCCGGCGGCCGAACTGGAATTGACGGCACGCAACCGTGCGATTGCGGGGAGAGATGCGATTGAAGCGGCTTTACGTTATATGATCGATCAGCAAGGGATGCGCTTTGATCCGGTGGCGCAGAGTGCGACCTACCGGGTTGCGGCGCCCTGGCCCGCTGCGCCTGAAGATCGCTCTATTGCGCTGACTCTCGCGATGGCGGTTGTGCTGGGTCTGACCCTGGGACTCACTGGCGTCGCAGTGGATCGCTCGGCGGGGCTCATGCTGCGGCTGCAGGAACTCTGGCGCTACCGTGAGCTGACGATCAATATGGTCATTCGGGATTTACGCGCACGCTACAAAGGCAGCACCCTGGGCTATCTCTGGACGCAACTGGCGCCGCTGCTGATGATGCTGATTTTTCTGTTTGTCTTTAGCTTTCTCTTTCCCAGCAATATCGCGCTCTACAGCGTCTTCCTGATTGTTGGTCTGTTGCCCTGGAACTTTTGTTCTGAGGCGATTACGAGTGGCACCCGCAGTGTGTTAGACAATGCCCATCTTATCAAAAAGGTCTTTTTCCCACGTGAAGTGCTCCCGTTGGTCAGTGTCATTTCCAGCCTGGTGAACTTTGTGTTGTCGCTGCCGATGATGTTTGTGGTGATGGCAGTAGCTCAGCTGATGGTGCTCGGCCACTTGAATTTTTCGTGGACATTCGCCTATCTTCCCGTGGTTATTCTGTTGCAAACGATCTTTCTGATTGGCATGACGTTCTGGCTGAGTTGTCTGGCGGTCTTTTTCCGCGATACGGTGCATCTGATTGGTATTCTGGTGCAGTTCTGGTTTTTTCTCACGCCGGTCTTTTATTCACTCGACTATATCGGTGCGCCGCTGGACCGGATTATCCGCTGGTTGAACCCGATGGCTTCGATTATTGACTTTTATCGTGAGATTCTCTATGGCAATGCGGTACCAGTTGGTATGGTGCCTACGCCGGGCGTGCCAGCCCTGGATAGTGTGTTGCGGGTGCTGCTGACGGCGCTGGTTCTGTTTGCCTTTGGCGCATGGTTTTTCCAGCGTCACAGTGGGCGCTTTGGGGAGGAGCTGTGAGACGTGCACCAGTTGTGATTTCGTTCGACCAGGTCAGCAAACGCTTTAAAATGCATCAGGAAAGCGGGAATACGATCCAGGAGCGCTTTACTGATCTCTTTCGCAAGCGTTCTCGACGGCACCAGCCGGCAGCTGATTCGTTCTGGGCTTTGCGCGATGTGAGCTTTGCTATTCGGCGTGGCGAGTCCGTTGGGCTAATAGGTCACAATGGTTCTGGGAAAAGTACGACGCTCAAGCTGGTGGCGCGTATTCTGGAGCCAACCGCTGGAAAAGTCGTGGTTGATGGTCGTATTTCGGCACTGTTAGAACTGGGGTCGGGCTTCCATCCGGACCTGACCGGCCGCGAAAATATCTATCTCAACGGTTCGCTGCTGGGCCAATCGCAGGCGATGATGCGCCGCAAACTCGATGAAATCATCGCGTTTGCCGAATTAGAAGACTTTATCGATACACCGGTGAAACACTACTCTTCGGGCATGTATATGCGGCTTGGTTTTGCGGTGGCAATCAGTGTTGACCCGGATATTCTCATTACGGATGAGGTGCTGGCGGTAGGTGATGAGGCCTTTCAGCGCAAGTGTCTGGACCAGATTTACCGCTTTAAGCAGCGTGGAAAGACGATTCTGTTTGTGTCGCATGCGACTGCGGCGGTACAGGCATTGTGTGATCGGGTGCTCTGGTTCGAGCATGGGGTGTTGATGCGCGATAGCAAGACGCTCGAAGCGATTGATGCGTATCTCCGCGCGACCAATGAACGTGACCGCGAACGCGTCGAACGTGAACGGCACGATGATGCGGATGAAACGGTGCCCATGCCTGAAGAAGATGATCCGCAGCGCTGGGGAACGCGGGAAATCGAGATTGTTGCGGTCGAATTACTGGACCGTGATGGTCAGCCCTGCGATATGTTTGCCACTGGGGACACATTGCGCTTCCGTATGCACTATGTTGCCCATAAACGTATTGAGCAGCCGGTCTTTGGGGTGGCTATCCACCACCGGAATGGTCTCCATATCAACGGTCCGAATACCCGTTTTGCCGATTATCCGATCGATATGGTTGATGGTCCTGGTGTGCTGGAGTATGAGGTCGCCAATCTTCCCCTGATCGAAGGGTATTATCTGTTGAGTGCGGCGGTGTATGATTACACGATGACGCGAGCCTACGATCATCATGACCGCAAGTACCCATGCCGGGTGCAGGCGACTTCGATTCGTGAACGATATGGGCTGTTTTATATTCCCAGCACGTGGCACTGGCGACCGGGGAGGCCCGAACCCCCTGCCCTGGGTCCACAAGGGGAGAGGGGAGATGGTGCCAACCCCTCACTTGCTGAGCCAGGTTCGGATGAAGCAGATTTGCTGGATATGTTATTACGCACGACGGAAAGGAAGAGTGCATGCCCGTCGAGATAGCACGAAAACCGGAGCTTGAGCCGATTGCACGCACCATGCCGTTTGACCAGTTTGGGCGCTACCATATGCTGCGCGAGGCGGTCGATGCCTGCCGCCAGGCGTTGCAGCAGGAACGCCTGACCTTGCTCGATGCTGGTGGGTTTTACGATGATCATGGCACGGCAACGCTGCCGATCAAGCAGTTTCTGCCCGATGATGATATCACGGTGCTCGATGTTGTGGATTGTGATTTGCCGGCGTATGTCAAAGGTGATGGCACCCGCCTGACGTTTGCCGATGATTCCTTTGATCTGGTCGTCTCATCCGATACCCTGGAGCATATCCCACCGGCATCACGGGCGTCATTCTGGGGTGAATTGGTGCGCACGGCTCGTTCTGGTGTCATCTTGCTGGCGCCCTTTCGGACGCCAGGGGTGCTTCAGGCTGAAGAGCTGATTTTCGCCTATATTGAGCATGATTTGCATGCCGAGCACGATCAGCTGAAGGAGCATCGGGATTATGGCTTGCCCGTGCTTGAGGAGTGGACGGCTTACCTGGAGCAACAGGGGATGCACCTCCGGACCTATCCCACCGGTCAACTCGATGCCTGGACCGGTATGATGCTGCTGAAGCATCTGATCTTGCGTACCGGCGCGGGGATTGAAGCAGAGCAGATGCTCGACTGGTTTTACAATCGGTGCATCTTTCCGACCGAACGGCGCAACCCGGCCTATCGTCATCTGGTGCTGGCGGCGCGTTCGGCCAATCTCGTTGCCGCTGTGGACCAGGTGATTGCACCAACTATCTGGCCCGATACGACCGATACTACTGCTGCCTGGGCACAGGCATTTTTGCCAACCATGCTGGCGATCGTGCAGCGCCAGTTGTGTGCGGTACAGGATGATCACCGTGAGCAATTTGCGACCCATCATCGGCATACGAGCGAGCAGTTTGAGCAGTACCATGCGGCAACGAGCCGGCAAATTGGCGATAATCACCACTCGACGACGGAGCAATTTGCGGCGTATCATGGTGCTACCAATGACCATCTGCGCCATGTCCATGAGGCTATGCATGATCATCTCGGTGGGGTTGCCCAGCAGCTGCTGGGGAGCGTTGATCACGCCTTTCGCCAGCAGGTGAGTATGCTGGACCGGATTATTGCCGATCAGCAGATGACTATTCAGCAGCTGAACCAGGCTGTGCATACGCAGGCCATCGCTACGACGCGGACACAGGCAGCGCTGGAGCAGCGTGAGCAGGAGCTACGCGCGCTCCAGCAGGCGGTGGCTGATCTCAGCGCACGGGCAACCTGGCTGGATGAGCAGAACCGGGCGTTGCGGCAACAGCTTGAGGCCGTGCAACAGGGCAAAGTGATGCGAATCTTAAACACGCTGAGCGGGGGACGCTAAGATGACACGCGTATCAATATCGGTTGTGGTGGTCAATTTTAATGGACGTATGCATCTCTCGGCGTGCTTCAACTCTCTGCTCAAGCAAGATTATCCAGCTGATCTGGTTGAGCTTATCCTCATTGATAATGGCTCACACGATGATTCGCTTGAGTTGATGCGCACACACTACCCTACCGTGAAAGTGATTGCGAATGAGCGCAATGTTGGCTTTGCGCCGGCGGTGAATCAAGGTGCGGCGGCGGCCAGCGGCCAATGTATTGCGCTGCTCAATAACGATGCTTATGCTGACCCTGGCTGGCTTACGGGCATGGCGACGATGTTCGAGGCTCAGCGTGATGAACAGGTTGTGTGTGTGGCGGCGCGGATGCTCGATTGGTATGGCCGGCGGATTGATTTTGTGGGCGGTGGGATCAATTTTTATGGTATGGGCAATCAGTTTTTCCACCGTCTACCGGTCGATTCGGTGCCGAATGAGGCGCACGACGTGCTCTTTGCCTGTGGTGGCGCTATGCTGGTTGATCGTGAGCTGTTCCTCGACCTGGGTGGCTTTGATGCTGATTATTTTGCCTATTTTGAGGATGTCGATTTTGGCTGGCGGCTGTGGGTCTGTGGCTACCGCGTGCGTTTTGCGCCGGAAGCGGTGGTCTATCACCGCAGCCACGGCACATCGAGCAGCATGCCGGGCCACAAAGTGCTGGCGCTGTATGAGCGTAATGCGCTCTTTACCATCATCAAGAACTATGAGGAAGCAAGTCTGAACCGCATCCTGGCGCCGGCGCTGATGCTGACGATGCAACGTGCGCTGGGGTATGCTGGTGATGCGGTTGATTGGGAGCGCTTTCGGATTGATGCGGGGCAAACAAGCGCAACCGATTCATCTGAGTTTACGGTACCGGGCATGATGTTGAGCTTTCTTGCGGGGATGCAGGACCTGTTTGCCCAACTGCCCCACCTCTGGGAGAAACGTCAGCAGGTCCAGGTCCGCCGCCAACGACCGGATGGCGCGATCTTCCCACTCTTCCGCAATGCCATGTGGCCGCACTATCCTACTGCGGAATATACCCGGCTGCAATCACTGCTGGTGGAAATTGGCGGTATTCGCGCATTGTTTGGCGATACGCCGGTGCATCGCGTCCTGATTATCAGCACCGACCCACTGCACGCGCATCTGGCGGGTCCTGGGATACGGGTGGTGGAGATGGCCCGTCATCTGGCGCACCATTGCCAGGTGGTGGTTGCGGCGCCGCAGGCCGCCAGTATCCGTATTCCAGAGGTCATCTGCGTTACCTTTGAGCCAGGTGATAGCGAAGCACTAGAACGCCTGGCTGCCGATGTTGAGGTGGTGATTGTACAGGGCTTCCAATTGCACAAATACCCAGTTCTCAAGCGCACACACCGCGTGGTGGTGGTCGATCTCTACGATCCCTTCCATCTGGAAAATCTGCAACTGCATGCACGTTATGGCGAGGATGCCCACCTACGTACCAGTATCGATCAGCAGGTAGTCAATGATTTGCTCCAGGCGGGTGATTTTTTTCTGTGTGCCAGCGAGCGCCAACGCGACTTCTGGATGGGTGCTCTGGGCAGCACCGGTCGCCTATCGCCAGAGATGTATGTTGATGATCCGGCTTTTCGTTCACTGATTGATGTGGTTTCATTTGGCATTGATCCGACCCCACCGGTGCGTCAGGAACCCGTGCTCAAGGGGGTGCTGCCAGGGATTGCTGCCAGTGATATGGTGGTTCTGTGGGGGGGCGGTATCTGGGATTGGCTTGACCCGTTGACGGTCATCCGTGCGATGGACCTGGTGCGGCAAGAACGCGAGGACATCAAGCTCTTCTTTTTGGGCGGCGCCACCCCAATCCCGATGGTATCGGCGAAATGGTGATGTATGACCAGACGGTGGCTCTGGCGGATGAACTGGGTTTACGGGACACAACTGTCTTCTTTAACGACCATTGGGTGCCCTATACCGAGCGCGGGCGTTATCTGCTGGAGGCTGATATTGGTATCAGCACGCATCTGGAGCATATTGAAACACGGTTTGCGTTTCGTACCCGTGTGCTGGATTATATCTGGGCGGGGTTGCCTATGGTTGTGAGTGATGGTG
>JAAURD010000216.1 GCA_012034075.1 Chloroflexaceae bacterium
GACCTTGACCAGTTCGCCGTAGGTCGCCAGGTTGATGCCATCGGGGTTGAGCAGATCAACCAGCGGCCCCAGACGCGGCACATCACGCTCCGGGTTGGCAATCTGGCCCATCATCTCGGTGGAGACACCGGGTCGGCCGGCAATGTCGGGCACGGTCTCCGGCATTGCCTCAGGCGGTGTTAATGCCACGGCGGTCAGCCGTGTGAGCAGCACCGGAAACGTTCCGTAGACAAAAAATGTTTTGCCCACATTGCGCGGGTTGCCCGGCGAGCGGGTCGCATCAAAATACTCGCTAAAACTCGCCGGCAAGCGCACCGATGACGTTACATCAACAAAAAAGCGTTCATCCGGGTGCTGCCCGGTATTGCCATCCCAGCTAAACAGGCCGAGAAACCGAAAATAGCCGCCACCCGCGAGGATAACGACCAGCAACAGCCCACTGACCCAGGCTGAACGCCACCACGGTCGGTTCACGACTATGGGCAGCGTCGCACCCATCGCGTGGGCCTGCGCTGGGAGACCGGCTGTATCAGCTGGCAGGCTGTCTGAATCGTCAGATGACACGGCTCAAACGATGCCAGACGGTGGAATGGAGCATTCTGCATTCCACCGTCTGGCGCTCTCGATTACGGTGCCTTATCGGCATCATTTCTGATTCCCATTCTCTGTGCGACGCGGCAACTGTGCGGGGCATTGCCGCATCCAATCTTCTTTCAATCAACGTCTATTGCTCTATACATGTTCCCAGCGTAACCGTCAATGCTATACTTGATTATACAAGGCTCTTGCAGCACGATCAAACGACCTGACGCAAGCATTGTTTCGATGCAGCTTCAGATACCATGGTTTACGAAATTTTTATGGTTTTACCTTGACAAAAGATAAAACGAATGGTATACTTCAATAGAATGAGCGTTTTATATGATGACTATCTTATATATCATATGATAAGCGCTACAGGTTATTCGCTTTTAAATCGGGTGCCGTTCTGCGCAGAGAACGTTGCTCAAGGTGCTCAGCAATGAATAGAGCCCAGCTAAACGGAAACAATACCGCTACCAAGGATCGCAAAGAACAGGGTGCTACGCGCCATAGTATCTTGCAACTGTTGCGCCGTCAAGGCCCGATGACTGCTATCGAACTGAGTCAAGAGCTTGATATCGGCGCGGTTGGTGTGCGTCAACATCTGGCTCTGCTCGAACGTGATGGCTTGGTCGAAATTAGCGGTTTGCGCCGCAGTATCGGTCGTCCCAGTCATCTCTATACGCTGACAAGTGACTCGGAGCGGTACTTTCCCAAAGCGTATGATCAATTTGCCCTCGATCTGCTCAACCATATGGAAAAGCAACTCGGTGATGAATCGGTTCGTCTCGTCTTGCGTTCCCGCCGCGAGCAGATTATTGCGGCTCATGCACCACGGTTTGTCGGTAAAACGCGTGCCGAACAACTCGCCGTTCTGACTGAGCTTCTCTCTCAAGATGGCCATATGTGTCATTATGAGCAGCTCGAAGATGGTTCGTTCATTTTTACCGAGCATAATTGCACCCTTGATTGCATTGCCCGTGATCACTGCCAAATCTGCATCGACTGTCAAACCCTCTTTGAGGATTTGCTCGGTGTGCCGATTACCTGTGACTCGACCATTGCTGAGGGCAGTTTCCAGTGTCGTTATCATATTCCCGCATAACGTTTCGGCTCTAGGCAGGGCGTTGTCAACCGAAATCAAGCCTGCCGCTTGTGCTTACAACAGGACCAGGAGTGCATTGTGCATGCCCTGGTTTTTCTATCATATGTTTCAGCATTGGCAAGCAAAACAGGACAAGCAAGAAAAGACACAGTAGGAGGTTATGTATGGCTTTTGAATTACCCGCACTCCCATATGGCGAACATATGTTGATACCACACATTGATGCAGTAACCATGAACATTCATCACACCAAACATCATGGTGGCTATGTCTCAAAACTCAATTCGGCGCTCGAAGCATATCCCGACTGGGCGACCAAGAGCATTGAGGAAATCTTACAGTCGCTCGATAGTGTGCCAGAAAACATTCGTACTGCTGTCCGCAACAACGGCGGTGGTCATGCCAACCACACCCTGTTCTGGCAGATTATGTCCCCTGATGGTGGTGGCGAACCCACCGGTGATCTCGCCCAGGCCATCAATTCCACTTTTGGTAGCTTTGATGGCTTTAAAGAGCAATTTGCTGCTGCTGCCGTCGGTCGCTTTGGTAGTGGCTGGGCCTGGCTTGTGGTCGATGCTAGTGGTAATCTAGCCGTTACCAGCACGCCCAACCAGGATAGCCCGCTGTCCGAGGGTCTCAAGCCCATTCTGGGTCTGGATGTCTGGGAACATGCCTACTATCTCAACTACCAGAATCGCCGGCCCGACTACATCAGCGCCTGGTGGAATGTTGTCAACTGGCCCAAAGTCGCCGAGTTGTATGCCCAGGCAAAGGGCTAAACCACGGCCCTCTGGCCGGTTATTGATCTATCGAAAACTCTCTTCCCCCCACCCCCCTCTCTCCCATTGGGACGAGAGGGACTTTTTGATCGGTTCGATTGACGTGGCTGCGCATCATCGAGTACAATAAGCACGGTTTTGTCGAAAGCGACAAGCCATTGATGCAACCGATACACACAAGAGAAAGGACGATTGTTTGTGCGCATTGTTATGAAATTTGGTGGTACATCCGTCGGCACACCCGATGCTGATCCAACGCGTTGTCGAAATCATTGCGACGACTGCTCGTACACACCAGGTCGTAGTGGTTATTTCGGCCATGAATGCCCCCGACTTGCGTACCACGAACAGTCTCATCCATGCAGCGCAACAGGCAGCCGATGGCAACAGCGATGGTCTCACGACCCTGATTCACGACCTGCTGCGGATGCATGTGCAGGCTGCTCGCGAATTGACAAGCCCGGATCAGGGTCCGGCACTTGAGCAGGAACTGGCCACAATCTTTACTTATGTGGATGATTTGTTGCAGAGTATCGAAATCCTGGGCGAACTAACCCCACGAGCGCTTGACCGTATCAGCGGGCAGGGCGAACGCTGCAATGCCCGCCTGGTTGCTGCGGCGCTACGTGGTATGAATATCACGGCTGAAGCTATCGATGCGACCGAGTTGATTGTCACCGATGAACAGTATGGTGATGCCGATCCCTTGATGGACCTGACCCGTGATCGTAGCCAGCAGCGTTTGTTGCCCATGATCGAGGCCGGGCATATTCCAATAGTCACGGGTTTTATCGCCGCTACCGAAAAAGGCGTGATGACCACGTTGGGGCGCGGCGGCAGCGATTACTCTTGCGCCATTCTGGGCGCCGCGCTGGATGCCGATGAGGTCTGGTTCTGGAAAGAAATTGACGGCGTGATGACCGCTGACCCGCGCATTGTGCCCGAAGCCCATACTATTCCGCACATCTCCTACACCGAGATGGCCGAACTCTCGTACTACGGCGCCAATGTGTTGCACCCACGCACGGTCTACCCCGTCGTTCAGCGTGCTATTCCTATCCGCATCTTAAACACGTTCAATCCAGGGCATCCTGGCACCATCATCACCGCCGATGCACCATCGGGTTCTGTCCGTGCAGTCACCGCTATTCGCAATGCCAGCCTGATTACCGTGGCTGGGCCGGGGATGCTCGGTCTCACCGGTGCGGCTGCCCGCATCTTTGCCGCTGTGGCGCGTGTCAAAGCCAATACGCTGCTGATCACCCAGGGGAGTAGCGAGCAAAATGTCTGTCTCGCAGTGCCACAAGCTGATGCTACCGTCGCCGTCAACGAGCTACGCCATGAATTTAGTCGTGATATCGCCCATCACCATGTCGAACATGTAAGTGTGCTTGAACCGGTGGTTATTATTGCTGTAGTTGGATCGGGTATGCGTGGCACTCCGGGCATTGCTGGTCGTGTCTTTGGTGCGCTGGGTCAGGCCGGTATCAATGTGATTGCCATTGCGCAGGGCAGCACCGAGTACAATATCTCACTGGTCGTGGCCGATGACGATGCTCACAAAGCAGTTCAGGTTATTCATCAAGCCTTTGCGCTCACCAACACCGAAAGCGAAACCGTTGGTCGTTGCCTACCACAAGGAAGGAACAAACCATGAAATCATTCTGGCGTCTTGTGAGTATTTCCGTTGCCATTGGCGCAAGTGTTGCTGTCGCCCGGCGCTGGCTTGAGCGCAAAAACAGCCCTGTACCCACCCCATCACGCCCAGCCGATATGCTCAGCAACCAGGCCGCTCCGGTGTTAGCCCCAGAACCGCCGACCGATCCCCTGGCCGAAACCCCGCCCCCCGAATCCATCGAGATTCTCCAGCGTCCGGCGCCGCCCAGCGCAACCCACAACCGTGGCACGGCGCCAGTCACACTGATTGTGCTCCATGACGATGCCCGCCCGGCCGACATCGCATTGAAGACGTATACGATCGATGGCGCCAGCTTCACGCCGCACTACCATATCGACCGCGAAGGGATCGTGACCCAGCTTGCGCCCGAGGAGCTAGCCACGACCCAGAGCGGCACTGCTCTGTGGAAGGACCGTCAGCGCGACATTGATACCATCAGCATTGGCATTGCGCTGGAACGCTCACCCGCCATGCCCTTTGTGCCGATCCAGCTGGAACATCTCCACTGGCTGATCAACGTCCTGATGCAGCGTTATGCGCTCACCGCGGATGATCTGGTACGCTGGGAAGCAATAGATCAGCAGCAGCGGTTGCCACAGGGCAGCCTCATTGCGGTGACCCTGCCGCCGCCACCGGTGCCGGTGCTTGGTATGGCCGATGTGCCGGCATATGAGGAACGCGATGCCGATACCACCAGTGAGGGCGTTGGCAGCGAAGCCAGCCTGGTGCATACCGTCGCGCTGCCGCTGGTTGTGTCGGGCGAGCGCTTTGGACATGACGGCATTGTAGATGACCCGGCGATGAATGAGCGCCTATGGCTCATGCTCCAGCACGAAGCCTACCGCCAGCGCGGTGAGGGCTTCCACCGCGAGTGGGCCTTTCATCTCTTCGCTGGGCAGCAACGTCTGGGGGCGCCGCTAGCCACGGGTGAGCGGCTGAGCTATCGCGGCAGCACCTATGCGTACCAGCCCTTTGCCCATGATACGCTGTACAATCAGGTCCCCCAATGGTCGGCAGTCCAGCGGCTCTACCCGGCTATCGAAGCTCTGCCCGCTGATGCCCGTATCGGCGGCAGCATTCCGGCCACGGGCCTGACCCGCGACCTGCTTGCGGCAACGTATCGCCGTACCAGCGGCGGCCACTACCTGTACGATCACTGGCCACTCCATCGTACCGCCGTTGCGCAACGTCTCGGCCCGCCGCTCACACCCAGCTATGCCATCCAACTCGAAGGTCGCACGATCAACATGCAGGTTTTTGCGCTGGATACGCTCTACACCTTTCCGCCGGAAGATGAAGCGGTCTTGCGTTTGCGTGATACGCCGCCCGGCGTGTTGCGTGATATGCTGTGGATTGAAACGTGCAAGGTCTCCGGCAGCACCTACGATCCAAAGGACCCGTTCTTCCAGCTTGCACTGGAGGCTAGCATCGGCACCCCGCTCACCAGCCGTTACACCGTACAGTTTGAAGGCACCACCTGCCAGATGCAGGTTTTTGCTGGTGACACGCTCTACGCGTTGCCCAATACCCAACCGCGCTGGTTCAGTGCGCTGCCCCTGCCCGATTTCGTTACCGCGTTCACCCCCGCTAAACCCACTCCAGCACCTGAGCTGCCTGGCCCTGATGATGCGCTTGGGCCGAATCGTCCTATCTTTGGTCAGCTGCCCATTCCTGGTCGGCCACCGGTCACCCAGTTTTTTGGCTACACCCGCTTTGCCGCTGGCCCAGGACGAGGCTACTACACCCAGACCCAGGGCCGCCATTCTGGCATCGACTTCGGCGTAGACACTGGTACGCCGCTCCTCTCGGTGAGCCACGGCGTGGTGATGTGTGCCGGCGTCGCCAACCGCGATTGCCCCTTTGGCGGATCACCGCCGATGCTGGTGATTGTCCGCTACGGCACTATCTATGCCATCTACGGGCATGCCTCGGCGGTCTCAGTGCGCCCCGGCCAGCGCGTTGCCCCCGGCGATCAACTCGGCCTCTCTGGGGAACTAGGCGGCCCGCATCTGCACTTTGAACTCCGCCCCGTTCCCAAATCCATGCTCAACAACCAGAACCCGGCTCAGCCGCCGGTCAACTCTGGCATTGCGGTCAATCCTCTCGACTACTTCAGCCCAACCCTGAACGACTACTTTACGTTCTGGTATGCGCACTACGGCGGCGATGACCAGTTTTGCCAGGGTGCCCTGCGTGATCAGGAGCCGGTTACCTTTGGTGCGCCGGTGGATACGCGCCCGTGTGTTGGGGGCTGAGATGAGGATATTCCTTCCATCAAAAAATCAGATATACTACATTGCATGAACCGTATGTATTCATTGACACAACACAGCCTGAAAGCAGGCCAGGATGTTCTTGCTCAACGCCCGATGCAATCACGCAAGGCATACGGACCGTTTTTGACTCCGGCAATGCTGGGGCAATGTATGGCCGAGCAACTGGGGAAGATGGTTAATGGTGACCATATCCTCGATCCTACGATGGGTTCAGGGACATTTACCCGGCGCGGTGAAACGGCCGAGTTTGCTATCGAGATTTCCTCATCGGCATCACTCCAAGCAATACGGCAGAACCATATAGCACATACAATCACGCGAAAGCAGTTTATTCGTCCGCTTGGCCTCTTCCGACTGCCAACATCGGCAGGTGACGAAGAAGTGCTGAACATTGTGGATAGCTGGACCGGCTCATTCCAGGCATATGGTATGGCTATTTCAACAGGGCCTGTCGTGCCATTCCGTGCGAGATCATACTTGATGGATAAGCCCGATGGTACGGCGTGCGTTCCGCTGCTGTGGATGCAACACATCAAACCACACAAGATCACCTGGCCACTGCAGCATGGGTTTCGCAAGCCACAGTATATTGCACGTGCATTATCGTTACTTGTGCCAAATGCAAACTACGTCTTGCTGCGTCGTTTCAGTGCCAAAGAGGAAGTACGGCGACTGGTTGCTGCGCCGTACCTTGCAAGAGATTATAACGTTGATCTGGTTGGACTGGAGAATCATCTCAATTACGTCTACCGCCCCGATGAACCATTGAGTCCAGACGAAGCGATTGGCCTATCAGCACTGCTCAACAGCAGTTTGCTTGATCGCTACTTTCGGATTGCAAACGGCAATACTCAGGTCAACGCAACCGAATTACGTGCTCTGCCCCTACCGCCTCTTTCAATTATTCAGGAGATTGGCTCTGTACTGGCACAACAAAAACCGCTGATATGGATACGGCGATCATCCAAATGCTTCAGTCCGTTGGACTTATTCCCATGGATAGAACCCTGAGGCGGCAAGCACCAGGCTTCATACCAAATTCAGGTGATCACTGGTATGCGCTTTGCTCGGACGCGTAGCGCCTGCTGGCCGCTGGCGCGTGGGCTGCAAGCCGCACCTACGTCTGATACGGAATCAGGATATCGCGTATCGATGAACCGAATGGAGATATCCTTCATCCACGTCCCTTCTTCCACAAGGGGAGAAGGGTGGTCGCACGAAAAATCCACACATAGCAGTCTGTTGGGAAACGGGCGGTGACCTGGTAGCGACGTTGGAGTGCCAGCATCTTGGTTGCATGCGGTTGGAATGTGTATTTATATGGAAGCTCATCCACAACCTTCCCTGTAGGGGCGCAGCGCGCTGCGCCCT
>JAAURD010000217.1 GCA_012034075.1 Chloroflexaceae bacterium
TGATATCGCTCTGCTTTTATCAATATTTCACTATACGAAACCGTTTTTTGCTATCGTTTTTATCAGACAAGCGTTTTATCGGTGAAAACGATAGCAAACATCCTGCCAGATATGACTTGGTGGTGATACTGATGATGATGGTATCGAAATCTTCATTGATCGCAAAACGAGCAAAAAAAGTGTGTTTCCCGCATCAGAATAGGCTATTCCGCGTCTTATCAAGGAATGATAAGAACATATGTCCAGGCTTGACAGTGCCTGATCGGAGTGCTAGCATAACAATTGATACACATGCATTGTGGCATTGTTAAGGGTACCTCATCATGAGACATAGTTCTGTTGAACATGAGTGAATGGACCCTTTCTTCCCAGTGTTGGGTTTCCCGTACCATGCAAACATGACTACTGCCTATTCAAGGCATATTGATTGGAATTGACTCGCGATATGCTGCCAACTGTTGCACCGGTGCAGACAACAGGGACGTATTGCAGTCTGAGATATGGTGTGAGGCAAGGAACGGCCATCCTTGTCTCACGTTGTTTTTAGCGGGAAGCCGAGGCACTCACCACCAAGTGAGGATTGCCTCTCCATGCCCATGAGGAGTATGGTATTTTGAGCACATTTGATTCAGTCGAAGGACACGTTGAGTCATTTACGTTGCCACTGTGGTCTGTGTTGCCCTTTGTGGGTCTGCTGCTCACGATCGGCACCATGTCATTTGTCGCGGCCAACTATCCCCACCACCGTGCTGCGCATGTATGGGAAAACAACAACAACAAGCTAATCATTGCCCTGGCGTGGGCATTACCAGTGCTGGTGCTGGTAGCTTGGCTGAATGCCTGGGAACCCTTGCTCAAGAGTCTGGAAGAATACTTCGCGTTTATTGTGTTGCTCCTGTCGCTGTTTGTCATCTCTGGCGGTATACACCTCGAAGAGGATGTAAAAGCCACGCCTATGGTCAATACCGCGTTTCTGGCGGCTGGTGCGGCGCTTGCCAACATTATTGGAACCACCGGCGCCAGTATGTTGCTGATTCGCCCGATGCTGAAAACCAATGCCAAGCGTCAGTATACGGCGCATATCCCGGTGTTCTTTATCTTTATCGTGAGCAACATTGCCGGGTGTCTCTTGCCCATTGGCGATCCACCGCTCTTTCTGGGCTATCTGCAGGGGGTGCCCTTTTTCTGGACGCTTGGCCTGATTTTGCCCTGGACGGTGGCCGTGGTTATGCTCCTGATCCTTTTTTATGTCTGGGATACCTACCGGTATAAAAAGAGACGGCGTATGATGAGCATTTCTATGATACTGCACATGCCGATCCGAGCTTCCATGGCGGCATCAATCTGCTCTGGTTGGCCGGTGTGTTGGCAGCCATTATCTTGCTCACGCCGCAACGCCTGGAACAATGGGGCTTCTCGCATGGGCCGCTCATGTTTCTGCGCGAGTATGCTATGCTTGCTATGGCCGGCCTCTCCTTGCTCACCACACCGCTTTCATCCGATATTCGCAAAGAGAATAACTTTAGCTTCAGCCCTATTCTGGAGGTAGCGTTTCTCTTTATTGGCATTTTTATTGCCATGGTGCCAGCACTGCATATTCTCAAAATCCACGGCAGTGATCTGGGCGTTACGCAACCCTGGCAGTTCTTCTGGGGCACTGGGATGCTCTCATCGTTTCTCGATAACGCGCCAACCTATCTGACGTTTCTTTCGATGGCCCAGGGTATCACCCTTGGTGGCGCAACCGAATGCCCTCTTGTTCCCGATGTATCCGGGGTATGTGTGCCAGTCGAGTTGCTGACGGCTATCTCGCTGGGTGCAGTCTTTATGGGCGCAATGACGTATATTGGCAATGGGCCAAACTTTATGGTCAAGGCGATAGCCGCTGAGTGGGGTTATAAAACACCCGATTTCTTTTCGTACACCCTACGATATGCCCTGCCTATCCTGATTCCCGTCTTTATTGTCATTACCCTGCTCTTTACCCTCTAAGCGAACACGCACCGGTCGGCTATCCCTCATCCCCGACCATTCTATCACTTACTTACCCTGTAGGAGCGCAGCACGCTGCAACCCTACAGGGTAGGTACCTCGCATCCCCAGCCATCCTTCCACAAAAAAGAGAAATGTACTGATCTGTTCTCAAATGGACAGTTCAGTGCATGGCATGGTATCCATTTGACACGATGGCTTGCCGTTGCGATAATGAATCTGAGCGAGTCATACCATGCTCTGCTTCGGTTCATTGTAAATCGGGCAGCCCGTGCCCCAATCTCCGTGTCTCCGTGGTGCAACCCGCGCTTCAACGCTTCAACGCTTGCAAGCCGCACCCCCGTAGCCCAACCATCCTATACCTTGATACAACCCCATTAGAGCGCTATTACCAGATGCGACTGATGGACCATGGCACGGAGACGGGCAACACGCCGAGTGGTTGCGGGCTGGGGGCTGAATAAACGCCCCAGGAGCTGGTCTTCTTGCAGGGGGCTGACCATATAGACTGGGGCAGTCCCAGGATTGACCGCCATGGGAACTTGCTGCGCCGCCCATTCGAGCTTTTCCAGTGCGCTTGCCAGTGATAGCGGATCGCCGAGCATGTGGGCTGCTTCGGCATCGGCAACCAGTTCACGCGTTCGCGAGATACCAGCATGGATGAGGGCAAGCGCCAGTGGCGACAGCATGAGCAACGCAACCCTGCTGAACCAGTGACGGCATGTCGGGGGAACGATACAGAGAACGCTTCCCGCAAGGGCAGATGCGATGGTAACAATGGGTAGCTGTGGTTGACGAATGTGTGCGATGGCCTGCGCCGATACAGCCCGCAACTCATCACGGGTGAGCAGATGCAAAATACCGGTAGTCACAACAAACATGCTGTTTTGCGTGTTGCGGCCAATAACAAAGGCATTTGGTGTGCCACAGCCAATAATGTACAGATGCGGGGGAGCAACGTTGGCCTGTTGGGCCAGATGCCCCACCATATCGGCAAACCATGGCGCTTTGTCGGTGGGCATCGGGCGTGCCCGCGCTATCTTGATGAGCATCTGATCCGCATAGGCGTAGAAGCCAATGGTCAGACTGAGCACCAGCAAGAGGGCGACGAGAACACCGATGGTGTCGCCCATGGTTTTGCCCATCAGCACCAGCACAATGGTGAGCACCAGCAGGAGCAACACCAACCAGATCGTCTTGCCGATCATCTGGTACTCCGCTGGTCTGGCATTGCCCATTATACGGCCACGTACAATGGGATATTGTGCCTTTGCGGCTTCTAAAGGGTTTTGAACCATATGTTCGTAAGAAAAGCTATGACAAACCATATTCAGCGACTATAGAAACAGTATAAAAGAAAAGGGTTGGCTGGCGAAGAGCAGGGTTTCCCGATATCGCAGAGGAAATGTTCCCGTTCCAGGGTGACGCTGTCGGCACGCTGGTTCTGCCAATGCCCTATCTGATGCAATCTACGGACCTTTCCCCAGGCTATCACGTAGTGCTACGGATGACGCCGACCGGGCAAATCGGGTATGCTAGAAGCAGAAACCGAGCTTTGCAATACAATCTGTTGATAGTGAGTCGCTTACGCTTGCATTCAAACAGAAATGTATGCTATTACTGGCACAATGCATCGAAGCATGTTGCTTGCCACTCTCTAGTATCTGCGACAAAGGTGTCTCAATCATGCGCATTGTCAGCGTTTTCCGAACCGCAGCGTATGGTATTCAGCGAAGAAACCATTACGCTGCCCTACATTCAATCACGGTTACCCAACGGTTACCAATAGGAAACCGTTTGATGCAAATGATATCACTGTTCCTGATTGATGCCAATTCAACCTTCCTGCGAATTGCCAGTGGTCTGCTACGCGAATCGTATGGCAACGAAGTCCAGATCATGGGTATGGCTACCAATGTTCACGATGCGTTGCCGCAGATGCGTGCAAGCCAGCCGCAGGTTATCTTGCTAGGCCTGAGCCAGCAAAATCTGCACGATCTGGAGAGCATTGAGCAGATACGCACTATCCTGCCGAACACTCGAATTATTGTGCTTGGTCTTCTCGATATGAGTAGCTACCGCCAGTCAGCTCAAAAGGCCGGGGCACACGCATTTGTTCCCAAAGTGGCACTCAATACGACCCTGATCCATGTGATTCGCCAGGTTACGGGTCTGTCATGATCCGCGGCCGCTGGGTTTGATCTGAAGCTCTTCACCTCCGGCCCCTCTTCCCCTTTTGTCGCAGAGGGGCGTTGTGGTGGAAGCGTTGGGTATCAATTGACAATTGACAACGTAGGTGCGGCTTGTAGGCGCACGGCGGTCGTCCCGACCGCAGCAGGTCGGACGTTGGGGCGTTGAAGCGTTGGGTATCAATTGACAATTGACAACGTAGGTGCGGCTTGCAGCTGCACGTGCTGGGCAACTAGAGAGATGGTATCTTCCTCATATTCGACCCTTTTTCTACCTAGATGCCCTGTAGGGGCGCAGCGCGCTGCGCCCTACAGGGTGGGTATGTGGACCCAGGGTAGGGGGTGAGGGCCTGCTTTGCCTCATCGCGCTGGGTGCCGTGCTCTATGCCGCCTGGTGCCATCCCTACGGCATCGCCGCGTTTAACCCACTGCTGGGCGGCGGCGCCGCTGGTGCGCGAACGTTTGCCGTTGGCTGGGGCGAGGGCCTGGAGCAGGTGGCTGATTGGATCAACCAGCAAGATGATAGCACCGGGGTAGTGACAGCTGCGATTATGACACCCTCGATCAACCCGTATCTGCGGTATGGCGCCCAGGCTACCACACCGCTTGATGCCAATCTGCCAGCAAAGACTGGGTATGTAGTAGTCTATATCTATCAAACCCAGGGGTTGCTCTTTCCCCCATTTGACCGGTTTTACCCCGACATGCTGCCAGTGCATACCGTATCGGTTCTGGGGCTGCCCTACGCCTGGATTTATCAGGTACCACCGCCGGTTGCCTCTCAGCGTAACGCCATGTTTGGCGATGCCGTGCAGCTGCGCGGGTTCGACCGCAGCGCTGCCGTGCATGCTGGTACACCACTTCGTTACAAGCTCTTCTGGTATACACCGCTGGCGCCGACCGAAGACTACTGGTTGTTTGCGCATGTGGTTGGCGCCGATGGCACGCGCTATGCCCAGGTCGATCTGCCCTATCCCACCGCAAGCTGGTCAGCGCGGCGCTACACAACCACCGAACTACCGATTGATCTGCCAGCCGACCTGCCGGCCGGCTCATACGATATCCTGATTGGCCTCTACCGGCCTGAGTCTGGCGAGCGGTTAGCGGTCCAGACGGCTGACGCGGAGCAGACAGCGCACGGCGATCAGACGCTGTTGCTGGATCGATTGATAATCAAATGAACTGGCGTGTACTCCAACTGGTCGGCCTGTATCTCTGCATAGCCTTGCTCGCGCTCTGGCCGCGCGTGGCTGATCTTGGCGGCTTTATAACCCATGACGAGGCCGAGTTCTGGATTGATCGCTCACACCTCTTCCGCAATGCCCTGCGCGATGGCGATTATGCTGCCACCGCGATCACAACCCATCCGGGCGTAACGACCATGTGGCTGGGCAGTGCGGGCATTGTGCTGCGGGAACAGCTCTTTGCCGCTGGTCTCCTGCACAACGATCCCTTTCCTACCGTACTGGCCTTGATGCGGCTGCCGGTTGCCATCACGCATGTACTGGCACTTTTGCTGGGTTTCTGGCTGCTGCGCCAGTGGTTACCCGCTGGCATTGCCACCCTGGCCGCGCTGCTCTGGGCCACAGACCCCTTTGTGATTGGGTATAGTCGGCTCTTGCATGTCGATGCGCTGGCGGCCTCGTTTGCAACGCTCAGTCTGCTGGCCCTGGCAGTGTACCGGCAGCAGCGCTCTCCCCGCATGATGCTCCTGCTTTCGAGCGTATGTGCCGCGCTGGCGATCCTCAGCAAATCACCAGCGCTCGTGCTGCTGCCCATTGTTGGCGGTGCGCTCCTCCTCTGGCACAAGCAACGGGCACTGCTCCCGCTTCTCATCTGGGGCAGCGCCGCCACCGCTACACTGGTGCTGGTCTGGCCAGCAGTCTGGGCCGCACCCGCCGATGTCTACCGGCTGCTGCGGATTGGCGTGGATGTTGAAGGCGCACAACCCCATATGACTGGCAACTTCTTTCTGGGCCAGCGCAATGATGCACCCGGCTGGCTGTTTTACCCAGTCGCGCTCGTGCTCCGCCAGACGCCCTGGTCACTGATTGGCTTGTTGCTGCTGCCACTGCCGCTGCTCTGCAGGCCCTCACCCCCGACCCCTCGGGGGTAGGTCGGGACGAACGCTCGCAGCTGAATGCCCGCCAATGGCAAGCCATAGCAATGCTTATCGCGTTTGTCCTGCTCTTCGTGTTGATCATGAGTCCCTTCGCCAAAAAGTTTAATCGCTATCTGATTATGGTCTTTCCGGTGGTGCTGCTGCTATCGGCCATCGGTTGGCAGCAGGTCTTCGCATGGCTGTGGACGCGAATAGCACCGCACCTGCCGGATTCGCGTCCAGTTGGGTCCCACCCTGGGCGCAGCGCGCTGCGCCCCTACAGGCTGGGAATGCGATACTGGCCGCAATGATGCTGATCAACATGCTCTGGTGGCACCCCTATGCTATTGTCGGGTTTAATCAGCTCTTTGGCGGGGCGCCGGCCGGGGCCGCCACCTTTGCGGTTGGCTGGGGCGAGGGCTTCGATCAGGTGGCCGAGTGGCTCAATCAACAACCTGACAGCACCGGGGTGTTGACGATCAGCCGCATGATTACCTCGCTCAATCCCTATCTGGACTCGGGTGTGCAGGCATTTTTTCCCAGTGAGGGAACATTGCGCGACAATGCCGGGTATGTCGTGGTCTACATCAGCGAAGTGCAAGGCGGCCCGCCCCTGCCGCCATCTGATCAGTTTTATGGGAAGGCCGTGCCGGTCCATCAGGTGGTGCTGCACGGGGTGCCCTACGCCTGGATGTATCACGTTGCACCGGCGGTAATGCACCAGCGAGATGCCACGTTTGGCGATGGCTTGCAGCTGTATGGGTTTGATGTGCTCGCGGACGCTGCTCCCGGTCAGACGCTTTGGCTCAAGCTCATCTGGTACCCGACCAGCACGAGCACAACCGATTACTGGCTCTTTGCGCACCTGATCGGCAGCGATGGCACGCGCTATGCCCAGGTGGATCAGCCGTACCCAACCACGCAGTGGCAACCAGGGCGCTACACGCCGATGGAACTGCCCATCGACCTGCCAGCCGATCTTCCCGCTGGTACGTATCAGCTCTTGATCGGTCTGTACGACCCGACCAGCGGGCAACGCCTGCCACTGAACCCCTCACCCGCGGCCCCTCGGAACCCCTCACCCCCGGCCCCTCTCCCACAAGGGGAGAGGGGAGTCACGGCACTCTCGCTCTTTGATGTTGTGGTTGAGTGATTTTGATACTTGATACTTGATACTTGATACTTATCACCTGCACCGACAACGTTCGCGACCTGCGTCCGACCTACGTGCGGTCGTCCCGCTGTGCCCCCCCCTCATCCCCGGTCCTTCTTCCACAAGGGGAGAAGGGATTCCCTACTACCCGTCATCTCCTGGCATTCCTGCGACCCGTCATCTGCTTCCATGTGGACAGGTTGCACGGCTACAAGCACGCGCCT
>JAAURD010000218.1 GCA_012034075.1 Chloroflexaceae bacterium
AAGATGGATCAGTTGCTCAAACTGAGGGATCGAAACGGTAAAACGACTGCCTTTGACCAGGTTCGCTTTCCAGGCTGACACAACCGCGGTGGAGTTCGGTGAGCCGCGTTACCAGCGCTAACCCCAGGCCGGTGCCAGCATACTGGCGTGACAGGCTGCTATCGATTTGAATAAACGGTTGAAACAGGCGCTGCTGGTCTTCCGGGGCAATACCAATGCCGGTGTCCCAGACGGCGAAATGAATGACCTGATCGGCAACATCAAGACACACGTCTAAACCAACCTGCCCCTCTTCGGGGGTAAATTTGACCGCATTGGTCAGGAGATTGATCAAAATCTGCTTGAGCCGGCGTTGATCGGCGTGCAAAGGGATGGCTGGCAATGATTGACCCTGAAAGATGTGTTGCAAATCAAGCGAAACCGATTCACGTTCGTTGGTGACCTGCAACGAAAGGGACAGATGCTTTTTGATCGCCTGCTGTTTGATAAACTGAAGGCTTGAATAGCACACTGATACCAGATCAATCGGCTCGATAAACAATTCGATCTTGCCCGATTCAATTTTGGAGAGATCGAGGATATCATTGATCAACGACAGAAGATGGGCACCGCTCTGTTCTATCGATTGCAGGGCGCGTTGCTGCCGTTCCGTTAATGGGCCATAAACTCGTTCGCCCATGGCCTCACTCAACCCCAGAACGGCATTGAGCGGCGTGCGCAGTTCATGGCTCATGTTGGCGAGAAACTCATCTTTGGCTCGCACTGCACGGGCCAGTTCAGCATTCGAACGGCTTAAATCGGCGGTGCGTTCGGCAACTCGGCGACTCAACAGGGCGCGTTCTTTTCAATCGTATCGAAGAGGCGTGCATTGCTCATCGCCTGCGCTGCCTGATCCGCAATGCCCTTGATCCAGCGATGTTCTTCTTGAGAGAAGGTACGTGTTGCATCAAGCGTGATGTTGGCGATCACCCCGACAACATCGTGATCGCGGATCATCAGCGACCAGAGCATCGTACATGTTGCACTCTGGGCGATTCGATCAATCCTGCTGATTGCCGCAGGAAACTGGCGCGTATCGGTGAAAACCCAGACCGGCGTCTGCTGATTGATCAACCAGAGCGGAATAGGATCAATGGTAGCGATCGTTTCCGCTGGTAACCCAATGCCATCGACGATAGCAATATGATCATGATCGGCTTGATACAGACCAATCAGCACGATATCGGTTTGCAGCAGTTGCCTGGTCTCTTCACAAATCGTCCTGAGAATCGACGGGAGATCGACCTGGGCATTGAGGCGGCCGGCGACGCGAGCAAGCGCTTCCGCCCGAGCTGCGTGTTTGCGGATCTGGATCTCGGCCTGTTTCTGTTCGCGTATATCGGTATGCGTGCCAATCATACGCAGTGGTCGGTCCTCGGCATCCCACTCGACGATTTTGCCGCGTGCCAAAATCCATTGCCAGTCGCCAGCTTTATTGCGCAGCCGAAACTCGGCCTGGTAGAAGTCACGATGTTGTTCAAGGTACTCTTGGACCAGTTGTAACACACGATGTCTATCATTGGGATGCAGAGCATTGCGCCAGGTACTTTCGTGACCGGGCAGTTCACCTGGTTCGTAGCCCAGCATGGTTTGCCAGCGCGGGCTGAGGTAGAGATAGCCGGTTTGGATTGACCAGTCCCAGATGCCGTCGTTGGTGGCATTGATGACCAGACGCAGCTGTTCTTCGCTCTGCCGCAGCGACGCTTCGGCCTGTATGGATGCGGTGATATCGATCACAAAACCTTCCAGCAACACCGGCGCAGTGGGTTCATGAACGACTCCCACTCCACGTTCCCAGACCCAACGTTGCTGGTGTTCGATGGTATGAATGCGATAGCGGAATTCAAACGCTTCATGGTTCGCAAGTGCTTTCCTAACCGCATGATGCACCGATTGGCGATCAGACGGATGAATAAGACTGGCATACGCAATCGTTGCATTGTGGATCAAATCGGCTGGTTGGTAACCGGTGAGCGCCAGACAGCCTTCACTAACAAACTCCATCGTCCAGTCTGCATCATAGCGACAGCGGTAGGCCATACCGGGGAGGTTATTCATCAAGGTCGAGAGCATGCGTTCGCTCTCTTGTAATGCCTTGCGAGTCTGGCGATAGGACGTAATATCTTTGATCGAACCATACAGACGTATCACCCGCTGCTGTTCGTGATCCCAGACGGGTTGACCCAGATCGCGCACCCAACGGATGTCACCGGTTTTGCCAACCAGACGATATTCGGTCTCTACGGTTTCACCGGCCATAAATCGTGCGGTGCGTTTGGCAATGATTGCCTGATCATCCGGATGGACCAGCTTGACCCATTCTTCTACACCTATCTCATCGAGTGTATAGCCAGTGAGCTGGGTCAGGCCATTCATGCCCCATTCGAGTTCAAAACTGCCATCAGGATGAATAGCGACCGAATAGATCGAGTCGGAGATCAATTCGATCATGTGGCGGTGGCGTTCTTCGGCATGGCGCAGCTCCTTCTCAATGGCTCGCCGTTCCGTGATCTCCCGAAAGAGCTGTTTGACCGTATTGATCATCTCGGCAGTTCGTTCATGAATACGCTCTTCAAGGTGTTCCTGGGTGTCACGGAGGGTCTGCTCAATGCGTTTTTGCTCCGTGATGTCGATCATGGCACCAATGATACCTAAAGGTACGTTATCGGTTTCAAACAACACCGACTTATAAACAAGATAGTGTGTTCACCGCCGTCGGCAAACGTGAGTTGGCGTTCATATACTTGTAAATTGCCCTGTTCGAGCAGTTGCCGGTCTTGCTGCGCATAAAAATCGGCCTGTTCCTGGGGGAAGAGATCATACAGGCCCTTACCCACAACTGCATCAACCGATTGCCCAAACAGCGCTTCGGCAAACAGACGGTTGCATCCCTGGTAGATGCCATCGGCATCTTTATAAAAGACGGGGAACGGGAGGGTTTCGATCAAGTTGGTGAAGAGCACGAGCTGTTGTTGCAAGTGCTGTTCGATCTTTTTGCGCTCAGTGATATCGGTGCTGATAATGCCAACCGCAATGACCTGTTGCTGTGCGTCAAAGATGGGAAATTTGAAGACCAGGAGGGTATGCATACCATCCTGCAGCAAAACGGTTTCCTCGATGACGATAGGACGCGCGGTTGCCAAGATGTGTTGCTCAGATTCCCAAAGTGCCTGCGCTATCTGTTCAGGATGGAGATCATGCGCAGTCTTGCCCAGGATGTCGTCAGACAATACACCGAGCAGGTCGTTATGCTGACGGTTGGAGAAGATAATCGTGCCATCGCGGTCTTTGACCAGGATACTGGCGGAGGCGTGGTCGAGCACGGCCTCAAGCAACTGGTGTTGCTGCGTGGCTGGTGCTGGCGTGTAACGGACTGCGAGATCGCGATACGCACGCTCACGTTCGGCGAGCTGTTGACGCAGGGGCGGCATTTTCCGCCTGGAGGGCCTGGAGGGCCTGATCTCGTTCATCGGTCTGGATCATCATTGATTCAGTCTTCTTATTCCATGATGGAATAATACGTTGTGCCTATCTTGTATTATACCATGGCTTGATGCGCCTGTCATGAGGAAGATTCCCTGACGCGGTGTGTACGACTATCAAAAACGTACAACTTGTGCTACAATGGCAACAGAGAGATGAACCTGACCGGAACAGAACAATCGCCGGTCGTTGACAGCAGGAGATACTCGGTTTTATGGAGTATGTGCTCGACCGCTTTGTTGCTGAAGTTCGATCTGCCATCAATGCCACGGGCAACGTCCCCGCCGACCTGGTTGATCTGCAACCACCGAAAGCCAACATCCCCGCCGACCTGGCATTCCCATCGTTTCGTGCTGCGCGTGAGCTGGGTGTTACCCCGCCACGGCTCACCCAGGAACTGGCTGCGGCACTTCAGTTTGCCCCCGACTCACTGGTAGCCGAGGTCGTGGCATCCGGGCCTTTTTTGAACTTTGGGCTCAACCCACAACGATTGGCGATAGAGGTTCTGGGCGATATCACCCGTATGGGCGATACGTATGGTCACGATGACCTGGGCCAGCAACAAACGATAGTGATTGACTATTCATCGCCCAATGTTGCCAAACGGATGCATGTAGGTCATATTCGCAGCACCATTATTGGTCAATCGCTGGTCCATATCTTGCGAGCGCTGGGCTTTGCGATGATTGGCGATAATCATCTGGGCGATTGGGGCAAACAGTTTGGCGTGATTATTGCGGCGATCAAGCGTTATGGCAAGCCCACCAGTGAGGGCGAAATGGCGTTGGAAGCGTTGGAAGAACGATATGTGCGGTATTCCAACGAGATGCAACTTGATGAAGCACTGGACGACGAAGCTCGCCACTGCTCGCTGCGCCTGGAACAGGGCGACCCCGAGGCGCGAGACCTCTGGCAGTGGTGCGTTGAAACGACGCTCGAAGCCAACCAGAAGAACTATGACCGTCTGGGCGTGAGCTTTGAGCATACCTATGGTGAGAGCTTTTATGAATCGATGCTGACCGATGTGATTGCTCTGGCGTTACAGCAGGGCATTGCGCAAACGGATGAAGATGGCGCAGTGGTTGTGCCCAGCCTGGATAATCTGCCGTCGTTTTTGTTGCAGCGCAGTGATGGCGGCACGCTCTATATGACGCGTGACCTGGCAACGGTTCTTTTTCGGGTTGAGCAGTTCCGGCCGGTGCGTCTGATCTATGTGGTGGGTTCACAGCAAGAGCTGCATTTTCGTCAACTGACCGCGCTGGTCAAAGCGCTCGCTATTGCGCCGGAGATAGAGCTTATTCATGTGGGCTTTGGTACGATTTTTGATGCACAGGGTCAGCCCCTCTCGACCCGTCGGGGCAATATGATCTACCTGCAACATCTGCTGGACGATGCAGTCGCACGGGCACGCAAGATTGTGGAGACCAAAAACGACGAGCTCTCGGAGGAAGAAAAAGACCGGGTGGCTGAGCAGGTGGGCATTGGCGCAGTGATTTACAACGACCTGTATCAGGATTCGCGCCGCAATATCACGCTGGATTGGGAACGAATGCTTGCCACCGAAGGCAATAGTGCGACCTATTTGCAGTACTCACACGCTCGCTGCTGCTCTATTTTGCGGCGGGCCGGGGCCGGGGACCCACGGGTCACCGACGCCGCGACGCTCTCGCTGCTCACCCAGGGTACCGAACAACAGCTGATCAAGCATCTGGCCCGCCTGCCGGAAGCGATTCGCGAAGCAGGGCAGCGCTATGCGCCTTTTGTGATTGCTGACTGGTGTTACACCACCGCTCGTGCGTTTGGTGTCTTTTTTGAGCAGTGCCCGGTGTTGAAGGCCGATAGCCCATCGTTGCGTGATGCACGGCTCACCCTGGTGGCAGCAACAGCGCAAGCACTGAAAAATGGATTGCACCTGCTGGGCATTCAGTCACCTGAACGGATGTAGCACACACCATGAATCTCACCCAGTTGCTTTCAGAAACACAGGCAGTGCTCTTTGATATGGATGGTGTGCTCTACCGGGGCAATACTCCCTTGCCCGGAGTGAGTGACGTGATCGCCTTTTGTGATGCGAACGAGATTGCCTATGCCTGTGTGACCAATAATTCGACCCGCACCCCGCGCCAGTTTGAAACACGCATGGCAACGATGGGTATTCACATACCCGAATCGCACATTCTTACGTCATCGCAAGTTGCCAGTCGCTATCTTCGCGCCAACTATCCCAAAGGGACGACGGTCTATGCGATGGGAATGAGCGGTTTACAGCAAGTACTCTTTGGTGATGGCTATTTTGTGGCTTGTGATCACAAGCCACAACTGGTGGTCCAGGGTGCCGATATGGCACTGACCTATGATAAGCTCAGGCTTGGCTGTCTGGCTGTGCGTGCTGGGGCACGGTTTATTGCGACCAACCCCGACCGGACGTTTCCCACCGAAGAGGGCCTCCAGCCTGGTGCGGGGGCATTGCTGGCAATCGTCCAGGCCGCAACTGGTGTTGTGCCATTTGTTGTGGGCAAACCCGAAACAACCATGTTTCACGTAGCCCTCAATCTCTTACAGGCGAAACGCGAATCCACACTCATGGTGGGTGACCGCCTGGAAACCGATATCAGGGGGGCGCGACAGGCTGGCCTGCGCAGCCTGCTGGTGTTGACCGGCGTCACCAGTGCCGAAGAAGCTGCCAGCAGCGCGGATCAGCCGGATGCCGTGGTCAACGATCTGGCCGAACTGCTTGCTGTCTGGCAGACGTTGCAATAATCAGGGGGTGAGCGCCCATGCTTGTTCTGTTTGATCGCCAGCAAGTCATCGAGATACTGCGGTCGGTGACACCACAACATCTGCTGCGCGACCTTGAGGCCGGCCATGTTGGTACCAGCTTGAGCCAGCAGCAGCGTCAGGAGTTTCACCAGTTGTTGCAAGACTGGGTACGCCGTGCCCTGGGTATGGTGACGCTGCGTGATGCGTTGAAGGTTGACCCGACACGCGGCCGCCGTGTGTATGATCTGCTCTGTCAGGCGTTCACGGTGGGCCAGTACCCCCTATCACCAACGCTGGCACAGCAGATGGGTCTACCGGCAGGGGTTGTCTTTGAGCCACAAGAACTACGAACTCGCCCCTCACTCCCGACCCATCTCCCACAAAGGGACCCAGGGAGTGCTCAAACTGAGACGCCAGCACCGTTATCCGAACTGGATCTGCCGGCCGTGCTGGCGCAAGCTGATGCTGCCAACCTGGCCCTGGCATATGTACCAGCGGATCAGGAGGCTTCGTACCCGTGGCCAGAGCATCTCGATAGCCTGTTGCCACCGCCCCTCACCCCCGACCAAGCCCCTCACCCCCCGGCTCCTCGAGACCCCCTCCACCCCTCCTCCCCTCCTCCCCTTGCTGGCGAGGAGAGGGGAGTCCGCTCACTTTGAAACGCCGACCGGCTGGCGTCGTCTGCTCGCTCTGTTCCTGGTGCTGGCCGGTATCTTTGCCCTGATTGGTCCACTATTGCTGGGACACTGGCCGGTGCAGCCAGCCGGTGTGCCGCTGGGCTTCCTTACGCTGGGGTTGCTGGTGGGTATTCGCGCGAGCTGGCTGGGCGGCTTGGGCGCCGCCTGTCTCTGGCTGGTGCCCAACCTGCCCAACTTTCACTATGGCACATCGCTGGTGGCATTCTGGCCAGCCTGGCTCCTGATCATTCCGGGCATACTGCTGCTGGCTCTGGATCGGCATGTACGAGCATTATGGTTCTGGCTTATCACCCAGGTCTGGCGTGAACGATAAAAAGAAAGAAGCAACGATGTCATCAATCATCCATCTGGCAGGCAAAAAGGGTCTGATCTTTGGTATTGCCAATCAGCAGAGCATTGCATATGGTTGTGCTCGTGCTTTCCGCGATGCTGGGGCCGAACTGGCAATGACCTATTTGAATGAACGGGCCGAGCCGTATGTACGACCGTTGGCGGAAGAACTCAACAGCCCGATTATTCTGCCCTGCGATGTGCAGCAACCGGGCCAACTTGAGCATGTGTTTGAGGTGGTGAAAAACGAATGGCAGCA
>JAAURD010000219.1 GCA_012034075.1 Chloroflexaceae bacterium
GAGCGGGCAATCCCGCCCGCACAGCCAGGGCCAGCACCAGCGAAAGGGGCGCGTAACAGAGCCAGGGCAACAGCTGCGTCAGGCCCAGGATCAGCCCGCCAAAAAAGAGTGTAAACGCCAGCGCATTGGGAATATCGTTGACCAGCAGCGGCCAGCAGAGCATGCCACCGACCATCACCAGGCCAGACGTGAGGATGAAACGCACCGTACCGCTCTGCTGACGGTAGCTGGAAATGCGCAGGAGCTTCACGCTGACCGCATCGCCCAAGACATAGCCCGCAACCAGTGTTGTCCCGGCGAACAGCATCGGCAGATCACCTGGAGCAAGCGTACCCGCGACCCAGAGAATAAAGGGCAGCATGGTGAGCTGAGAGCGCACAAACCAGAAGCATACCAGGCTTGATGTATTGATGTCGGTATTCCCCATCATAAACATCCCTGCAAATATGCTGGAAAATACGGTGATAAATACCAGTGCCAGCAGCAGCGCACCGACATTGAGCAACGTGATCTGCGGCAGGATCAACAGAACCAGCATGGCGAGTGCAACCGTCCAGAGCATCGTCGTCAGCAGCGCGGCCAGGATGGCCGCGTGCCCTTGCTGGAGCCAGGCAGCAAAGCGGGATGGTTGCAGCAGCGCCATGTAGGCTACGGTGAACGGGTCGGATGAGAGCCAGCATCCTTTACCGCGCATACGCCCTGCTCCTATGGTTGGGTGCCGATCAGCATGTCGGGGCCATCTGGCTGGAACAGCACGGTTTCCGGAATATCGACCACCACCGCCTCACCCGATGCATCAAACTGGGATTGAAAGATGGCTTCGCCCAGTTTAATCACCAGTTCACCCCGTGGGACAGGCTCAATCTTGACGCGCAAGGTCACCGGCTGGGCCGATGTGGCAAAATGGACAAACACTTCGAGATGGCGGTCGCCTACCTGCCCATAAAAAGCAGCTTTGGATGAAAAACGGTGTTACTGCGATAGACCAATGCTGGTTGGTTTTGGAAGAAGGTGTTTAATGCGAGCCGTGGCATCCGCGTGATTTCGGTGAAGGTCGCTTGCAGCGTTTGTTGAAGCCAGTCAGCGGATGCAACCTGTTCTGGCGCCTCCACTGACAGCAACACTGGGTCGGCTTCAACGGCATCCCGTGTCAGCAGATAGATGTCCTGGCATGCTGGGCAGGTCCAGAGGTGCCACCAGACTTGGGGATAGGTATGTGCTGCAACACGGGTATGCTGTTCCTGTTCCAGGTCAATAAATGCCGCAAGATCATCATCGCATGCATCGCAATCGATCTCTGCTGGTACAGGTGGATGCTCGAGCAGTTCATCGAGCAGAAGCACGAGCGTATCACGATGAGCGCCATCGATGGCCAATAACGCATAGAAAGCCAGAGGCAACATGGGTGGTTGCTCGGCAGCAAAGGCATGATCTAACCAGGCCAGTGCATTGGTATAAGAAAAGGTGTCGTTCATCAGGTCCTCACTTCTCAGGTCGTTCAATCTCTCATATCTTTTCAGTGCCAATCAGTGCAAACAATCCGCTTGTTTCACTTGCTGCTTCTTTAGAGCAGCAAAAGCACCCTTCTTTTCACCAGTGGTCTGGGCTAAAACACCATGATCGCCGCCGGTGATGTCGTTTATGCCAAAAAAAGGCGTTCGATCCAGGGTTTCAGCATGGCATGCTGCGCAAACAGACGATCCTGCAGGCTGGTATCCAGCTTAAGCCATACATGACGATCATGCCGGAGCACGTTCTGGATTTGCTCCAGGGTCAGCACGCATGCAACCGCGGTGTGTTCCCAGAGACGCTGTTGCTCAGCGCGGGTCAGGTCATCCCAGGCATCAGGGTGCTTTTGCACAAAACGCTCCTGTTGGCGCAGATCAAGCTGATCGCGCAGCGAGTGGTCTCGCCAGATGAACCGTTCCGCTTTCTTCAACAGGTTGTGGATCTGGGTGGTGCCAAGGCCCATCTCTGCCCCGATTTCACGGAGTGGCGGGCGCTTGTCAGCATCAGCATGCTCAAACCGTTTGAAGACAATCTCCAGCAGCCGTGGATGATCGCGCAATCGTTGCTCAATCAACGACTCTGACGGCGAAGTGACGATGACATCGGGAGCGGGATGCTCGAGTGACTGGGTTTCATCTGATTCGCTGGTCAACCGCACCACGGGTGGTTGTTGGTTGATCAAGCGCTCCATCTCGCGTTTTGCTTGCCGCGCAATGGTTTTATACAACCAGGTGGTGAAACTGCTCCGATACTGATATGTCGCAAAAAGATCAGCCTGTTTCACTCGTTTCAAGATATATTCCAACACGGCCTGGCGAATATCTTCTAGCAGCATAGGTATCACCTCTGGGTGATAGTACTGCTTTAAACCGAGTTGAAGCCGATCCCTTGATCTCTGTATCGAGCGATCAATATGGTGCAAGAGCCATTGCCAGGACTCATCATGATCGGGATCGGTGGTATCAGCAAGCGCATACACCCGCCGATGCTCCTGATGATAATAGCGCACCTGCGACGCGATGACGGGTTGCTCGGTATTCGGAGCTATTGCGAGCAGTTTCTCGATATACAGAGCACGTTTCTGTTGATCAGTGGGAATCAGACACATCAACCCGGCGAGATAAGCGTCTTGTTGTGCGGTCGTTAATGCCTGACCTGACTCATCGTGGAATGCGGCAAGCAATTCACGGTACTTCGCTGCCAGGGTGTCATTATCCATACCATATCCTTTACCAGTATAACCATTTGTTTCACGTGTTCGCTCGTCACTGACACCGTCAACAAACAGTGCCTTCATGGTATTATACTCATCTCTGAGCACTCTGTAGTTCTACTCACCAGACATATAGCCCATATGGTACTATAGTACCAGCAATTCCTACTGTACTATCGAGGACGAAAATATGTTCTTTTATTGTGAAGATGCCCCCCTCTTTTGCCAAACCTGGATGACGGCGTTGCAACGTTCGCCCCATGAGCGTGAGCAGCGGCTGCAGGAACTGACCCATGCGTTGAACGGAGCCGACCCGCTGATGCGTGCGTGGATAGGGTATACCTATGGGTGTGCTCACGCATACCATGAACATATCGATGCAGCCGAAATGGCACTCGAAACAGCCCAGCAGGCATTTGAAGCACTGGATTTGAGCATTGCGGTGCTGCACTGTCGGCGGGCATTGCTTTATCTGGCAACCCTGAAGGGTGCCGGTCGGGCAATCCAGGCCGATTTTGCGGCCCTGGTGCGGGCATATATCGATGCCCAGCGCCCGCTGGATGCCGCGCGTACCCAGTGCTTGCAACTGGAGCATGTTGTGTTTCTGCGCGAGCTTACTGATACGCAGCGTCTGATTGAATCGGCGCGCTGGCTTGAGCAGTATGGCAGCACCACCGATCAGGCGTGGCTGGCCTACACCCTGGCTGATGTGGAAAGTTTTCAGGGATCATATAAACAGGCATATGAGCAGATTGATCTGGCATATACACGCTTTAGCGAGCTGATGCAGCCCATCGATAGGGCACGCTGTCAATTTCGGCGTGCGACCATACAGCTACGTTCTGGCGCATTCACAAAGGCATACGATGAACTTGAAGCGGTGCTCCATACCCTGCAGCCGTATGGCTTAGCGCTGCATACGGCGCTTACCTATCGCAATATGGGGGCGGCCTGTTTGCGCATGAGCGATTACCGCAGGGCGATGCAGCACACATGGCAGGCGCATCGGGCATTTGAAACGCTGGGGCGGATCGATGGGATGGCTGATTGTGCATTGCATCTCGGCGCAATAGCCTATCAAGTTGGACGCTATGAGCTGGCACTGATGTATTATCGGCGTGCGCAGGCGGGCTATGAGCGCATCGAGAGTGGCAGGCTGGCACGTATGGCATGCCGTGGGCAGGTGATGGTTCAGGTACACCTCAATGACCTGGCAACCGCGCAAGCACTGCTGGCAACCTTGCAGCCTGCGGCAACGGGCATTGAAGTCGCCGAGCTCGATTCGATTCAGGCAGGTATTGCCTATCAACAGGGCAACTATGCCGAGGCTCGCACGCTCTTACCTAGGGCAATTGCGATTTTTGCAGCAAACGAGCAGCCGGTAGCTGCCGGTCAGTGTTGGCTCGATCTGGGCCTGATTGAACTGGCTGACTTGCACATACACCATGCGCTGGCAGCCTTGAGCCAGGCCCAGGCGGCGTTGCATGAACAGCCGCACCACCAGTGGCGTATTGCGTATGGTCTGGCGCGTTGTGCCGAGCTGCAAGCGGACCCGAACGCGCTGGCGTATTATCAGCAAGCCAGTGCGATTATCGCCAATCTGCGGACCGATATCGCCAATGCGTATGCCTCCAGTGGCATCGCGCTGCAGGCCCAGGAGCTCTATGCGCATGCGTTGCGTTACGCCTGGCAACAGGGTGACCTGCCGGCCGCGCTGTCGTTGATGGAACAGCAGCGTGCATTGACATTGTCGCTGCAGATAGCCGGTGACCGTATCCCGTTACCGGCTGATCTGCAGGAGCGGCTTGAGCAGCAGCAAGCCGCCTTCCAACAATCAGTGTATCCCGCTACCGAAACAGCAACCATCGATCCCGCATTGATTGAGTATATGGATACCTGGATGCATATTTCGTCGTTGCAATGGCAGGGGGAGCTGTCACCGTTTGATCTGGCTGCGGTCCGTGAGCACCTGGATCAGGTCTATCCAGCGGGCTGGCTGGTGCTGTGCTACGCCGCGCTTGCCGATGATCAACTGCTCTTGCTGCAGCTCGATGCGCACAGCATCAGCGGCGATTTGCTGCACCTTGATCATGCGACGCAGCGGCTCATCCACGACGTCGCCCAGCCGATTCACCTTGAATACATCTGTTGCGACCGCTCACGCTTGTACGACCCATCGCAGCGGCCCTGGCACGAGTTGGCAAGCCTGGCCGAGTGCGTGCTCCCCCGCTCGCTCTGGCAGCGGCTGCGGCCAGCACAGCGCCTACTGATTATCCCCACCGGTCCGTTGCATGCCATCCCCTGGGCGGCCTTGCGTCTGGGCGAGACCTGGCTCTGTGAGCGGGCGGTGCTTCAGTTTGTGCCCTCGCTTGCCGCCTGGTGGTTGATGAGCCAGCGACAGCCAGCCGGCGATGGGGCATTGCTCATCGGCTGCCATGATGTGGGCGACCAGTCGCCACGCTTGCCCGAAGTGCATGCGGAGCTGGATAACGTGATGCATTGGTGTCGGAACTATGTGATAACGCGCCTGGAAGATGCTCAACCAGAGGGTGCTGCCACTCGTCAGCACGTGCTTGACTTACAGCATACCGGAGCACTGCAACGCTATCGGCTGATTCATATTGCGAGCCATGCCTATATGCTCAGTCAATCCGGCATGCTCGCGCATATCAAGCTGGTGGATGGCAATCTCTGGCTGAACGATATCGCGACGCTGACGCTGGATCATGCGCTGGTGGTGCTGGCTGTCTGCCATGGCGCCGAGAGCGATGTCTTGCCGGGCGAAGAGCTGCTGAGTCTAGGGCATGCCTTTCTGGCAGCCGGGGCACGTGATGTTATTGCGCATGTGGGGTTGCTAGCGGGTTCGCCGAGTCAACAATTGCTCGACTGGCTGTATCAAGCGTTGAACGATGGTCGCGATGTACCATCAGCGCTGGCTTTTGCGCAACGCAACAGTATCGCGGCCTTTCAGGGCCACGGGGGCGAATTTCAGATTGAGCGATCACCTTTTATCTGGTGTGGTCTGCTGGTGATGGGTGCTGGCGTAGTAGGTGGACTGTGACATACGTTGAACCAGGCGCGCCGTTGGTTACGTATGTATGGTTATCGTCCGTCCTGCTCACTTGATCAGGGTCTTCCCTGCACGTTAGACGTTGATCGGCGGATCCATCAGCAGCCTGAACATACGTCTTTCACCTCCCTCCTGTCGTGGATTGCGACGAGCACCGTATTCACGATGTCTGAATCCAGGCTACCAATAAGCGACTCCGAAAACCAGATGGCTTGTACTCCGCGTTTGGGGAGTAGGACGTTCGTCATTGCTCCTCCCTCACCCCCGGCCCCTCTCCCACGAGGGGAGAGGGGCGGCGGAAACGCGGTTGTGCATAGGGATACCAGGGATAGTGCTTTTAGGCATAGTTCTATAAGAGTCATAGGGCCGTGAGTTGCGCCAGAGTGGCGATGGGCTTGTTGTATAGGTAGCCCAGTGGTATATGCAATACAACCTTCGATACTATATGTCTAGTATCGAACAGTACAATAAAGATTGTGGTTTAATTCTGTGTACGTTTTTGAGAGGAGTGAAGATGTCACTGTTTTCTTTGTTGCAAGAGGCAGAAATGCATCGTACAGCTTACCAGGCATTTTTACAAGGCGTGTTAAAACGTTCATGGAGCAAGCGCCAGTTTGCACAACGTGTCGATATCTCTGTTCAATACCTCAGCTATATCCTTCATGACGAAAGAGTATTGAGTATCACACTGGCTGAAAGAATGGCATCAGTTTTAGCTCTGTCGGCGGATGAACGATATCAATTTTTGTTCCATGTTCATGGCGCCACCGAGAAACGACTTCGACTTCAACAGGAGTTTTCGCTTTCGGGTTCAGATAAAAGGTTGGATGCCTCCTTACAGAGACTGCGTGAGCTACATAATACCGCTAGCTTCACACACCATGTCGAGGCGAGCAAGACCCTCTTTCGTACAGTCTATACGATAGGGTGTGGTCTTTTACAACAGGTCCACCATACTGATCCGTTGCTTGACGTTGTCGAGTTGTATTTGTTACTGCACGACACAGCCAGTGTATTGTATATGCAAATAAATGCACTTTATTATGCAAAAAGCGCACGTTTTTTAATTGATTTGTCCAATCGTTGGGAGTTCCCAGTAGAAAAACGTGATCGTTATGATCAAATGGAGATTAATGCACTCCGTGCAGAAGCCGTGGCTTATCACAACCTTGGCCTTGATCGAGAGGCACTGCATTGCTGTCAGGCTATAGAAATGACGACTGCTATACAAAAACAACCTGCCTTGTGGATTCCTCATTTGTATCGAGATACAATTAATGCTTTGAGTGGTCGACCGCGATTTGCTATTCGAGAGGCAGAGGCTTATGCTGATACTGTTCGTATGTGGTGTGATCGCCTTACAGATACATCTGCACCATTGATGGTATGCATGATCGAGCGATCTTTAGCACATGCCTATCTTCAATACGGCAATTTGCGTAAAGCACAACGCCTCTTGCAATATCCTGAAGATTTGTTGTCACAACTTCCCGTAGTTGGACCACTCCACCGGGTCCTTGTTCTAGGCACTGCTGCTCAAATACGTTGGCACATTGGAGATACAACTGAATGGTCTGCGCTGATACAAGCGGCACTGACAACAGCACTGGCTGCAGGCTTGACCCACCAGATAGAAAGTATGAAAAACATGAACCAGTCTCAAAAATGGTATAATCTTCTCCCGGGATAATCGAAGCAGAGAGGAGAGACGAGACTGTGGCTGACCTGACCGATGAACAGTGGGAACGGCTGGCACCGTCCATTCCGGTGGTGC
>JAAURD010000220.1 GCA_012034075.1 Chloroflexaceae bacterium
AGCCTGTTTCGAGACATGGCTGGCACGCGGACTGAACGCCTTTCAGGAATGCCTGCGGGCATTGGGTGCGCCGGCCCCAAATCCCTCTTGAATGCTTTCCCCCAACTCTGAACAGTTACTGCAAAAATCACGCTTGCATATTTTCCAAAAATATGCTATAGTATATAACAACATAAATCAAGCGGGAGTAGCTCAGCTGGTAGAGCGACACCTTGCCAAGGTGTAGGTCGCGGGTTCGAACCCCGTCTCCCGCTCCATCAGGTATTATCTCTTCAGGCCTGTGTAAAGGAGCAGCAGGTTGGAAGAAAACATTATACAACCAACATATTTGCTTAAAAGCGGCATCAGGTAAGCTGTATTACCGGATGCCGTTTTCTGTTTTTTGGCTCCATTCTGTTTTTTCAATCATCGGCCCTGTTGCCGATCTCTTCTTTCTGGCTATCCAAGGGAGGAATTTGTATGCATTCAGATTTAATCGGTAAAATCGAAAAAGCTCGCCATTATGCCAACGAGCCAGAACGTATTCAGCTCGAAGAAGTCCGCGCAACGTTCCATGGCAGCAACGGTGACCATGTGTTGTCACTCCAGGAGAGTCAATGGACCTGTAACTGCTCATTCTTCAAGACCTGGGGTACCTGTGCTCATGTGATGGCAATGCAAAAAATACTCGATCCCATGCTTACCATAGAAGCACGTCAACCTGACATGGCAGTTGAGTGGAACGGCAGCGATACGGTGACCATCTAAATTGCTGCAGGTGTTATCTGGATTGGCGGGGGATGTCGTATGCGGCATTCCCCGCTACGACTCTCTGCGGCACCGCGCGACAGTTCTCCTGTCGCCGGCCGCACGCGCTTTTGTAGGTGCGGCTTGCAGCCGCACGACGCTCCCCTCCGCAAAAAGGGTCTCCATACCAAGAACCTCTGATCTCTTTGCGGCTCTGCGCCGCTGCGTTGATCTTTGAGGGAAGAACCAGAGGAAAGTGAACACCTGAATTTGGTATAAGCAAGGCAATGAGTGGCATCGAGTCCGCAATTAGATCGCTTTGCGCTCCAACGCTCCACCCATCCCTTCTCCCACAAGGGGAGAAGGGACCTCTCAAGGGTAGGTTTTTGGTTTAGACATGGCTCATACCAAATTCGGTGGGCGCAGCACGCAGACGCTCCTACAGATCGCACTTGGAGCGCCTGATTTGTAGGAGCGCAGCGCGCTGCGCCCCTACAAATCAGGATATAAGCTCTCCGATGGGAACGCCATTTGCGTCTCATACCGCATCAGAAAGCGATCTGTCAAAAAAACCTACCCTTGAAAGCAGGCAGAGAGCCGATTGAATGTGGACGCTTCGGTCTCTCTTTTCCTCTTGTGGAAGAATGATCGAGGATGAGGGGTAGCGGACAGAGTAGGGGAGTATATCCGCATTTACTCGCTCACGATTCCACCATCTTCGATGAGCTGGCACAGTTGCTCGTATTGGAAATTGGACACAAGCTCGTCCAGAACATCGGCCAGGCAAGCATTTTGTGCGCGTATCTGGACAATCAGCCCGGTGAGCAGTTTCAGATCGCCCAGCAGGGTGTATTGATAGAGCTGTTCGATTATCAGTGGCGAAAGCGCCGCCAACGCAGCTGTAAGCTCGGTACGATCAAGCCTGTTCGCATCGCCGCTCTTGTCTGGCGTGTTGTTATCGGCGTAGCGATAGGCCAGACCAAGATGGCGCTGCATCACGCCGAAAACATCGTCGGCACGGCATGGCTTGGCGACAAAATCATTGCAGCCAATCGCCAGCACAGCAGCACGCTCCTCTTCCAGGGCGCTTGCACTCAGCCCGACGATGATTGTTGCCTGACCCTCGGCGGTCGCCTTGATATGCCGCGTGGCAGTAGCGCCATCCATCACCGGCATGCGCATATCCATCCAGATAAAATGGGGCTGCCAGCTCTGCCAGAGCGCAATCGCGTCGGCACCATTGCTGGCTTCGCGTAGCTCAAAGCCCATCGGCGCGAGCAAATCAACCAGCAAGCGGCGCATATCGGCCAGATCATCGACCACCAGAATGCGGTAGGTGGTCTGGCCGGCTGCAAGGCCGATAACCTGGCGGGTGTCATTGGCATGTGGTAAGGCTGGTGGCGTAACGACTTCGACCGGTAGGATGACGGTAAACCGCGAGCCATGCCCGATTGCACTCTCGACGGTGATGCTGCCCCCCAGCAGGTGGACAAAACGCTGGGTTATCGCCAGGCCCAGGCCGGTGCCATGCTGCTGCTGACCATGGCGCGTCTGCGCAAAGGGATGAAAGAGGTTATCCTGTTCCTCTGGTGTAATACCCGGCCCCGTGTCAGTAACCGCCCATTGCAGCCACTGGTGTGCATCTAATTGTTCATTTGCGCTGGCCAAGAGCGGATCATTCGACTCCGGCTGGTATGGGCTAATGTGCAGCGTAATGCAGCCCTGCTCGGTGAATTTAATCGCATTGCTGAGTAAATTGATGAGAATCTGGCGCAGCTTTTGCTCATCGCTCTGAATGAATCGTGGGACCATATCCGACCCATCAACCAGCAATTTCAGCGTTTTTTCCCGGATGCGTACCCGAAAGAGGTCGTTCATCTCATCGATCAGCTGATGCAGATCGATGGTTGTCGGCCTCACCGTCATATGTCCCGCCTCAATTTTGGAGAGATCGAGCACCTGGTTAATCATATCGAGCAGATGCTCACCGTTACGGATCATAATGGTGAGATAGTCGCATTGCTCATGCGAGAGATTGGGGAGACGTTGCATAATCTGGGCAAACCCCAGAATCGCATTGAGCGGCGTGCGCAGTTCATGGCTCATATTGGCCAGGAAGGCGCTTTTGGCCCGATTAGCAGTATCAGCATCATCACGTGCCT
Source organism: Chloroflexaceae bacterium (assembly GCA_012034075.1). Classification (GTDB taxonomy): domain Bacteria; phylum Chloroflexota; class Chloroflexia; order Chloroflexales; family Chloroflexaceae; genus JAAURD01. Next base: position 2,889 of record JAAURD010000220.1, read on the forward strand.
GGCGCAGATCATGCTCAAGTTGCTTGCGCCGGGTTATATCATGCTTCACCGCAATAAAGTGGGTAATCGTTCCGTCTCCATCCCATATCGGTGCAACTGAGACTTGCTCCCAATAGAGGTCACCATTTTTTTTGCGATTGTGGAACTCACCATGCCATTCGCGACCGCGCAGAATGGTCTGCCAGAGATCGGTATACACACCGGGCGGTACCGTACCTGATTTGAGCAGGCGGGGATTCTGACCGATTGCCTCAGCCGGCGTATACCCGGTCACATGGGTAAACCAGGGGTTCACATACTCAATCGTGCCATGAATATTCGTAATAAGGACCGATACCGAGCTTTGCTCAAGCGCACGTGAGAGTTTGCGCAGTTCGGCGGCACTGGCCTGCAGCGCCGCTTCGGCCTGATTTCGTTCGGTCATATCGCGTACAAATGCCTGGGTAGCCGGCGCCCATTATAGTCAGTGATGCTGGCATTGATCTCAACATCGATGTAATGCCCATCGCGGTGAACCAGGATGGCTTCATAGCGTTCCGGTGCGGCATCGCCGCGCATCCGCCGTTCGTGATTGGATCGCGCAGTTGCCTGCATCTGCGGGGCAAACATGCCCACCGCAGATTGATGCTCCAGTTCGGCCACGGTATAGCCAAGCATCTGCGCCATACGTGCGTTGCAATAGCATACATAGCCATCTTGCACCACCGCAATGCCATCGTTGGCCCGCTCAAAGACATTGCGATAGTTGCGTTCGCTCTCCTGGAGCTGAAGTTGCATGCGATGCTGGAGCGTGCAATCACGCAACATGAGCATCCAGCCGATGGGTTGCTGACGCCAGCCATACACCCGATTGGCCGATGCCTCAACCCAAAGCAACTGTCCGGCCTGGTCGATAGGCAAAAGACACGTATGTTTGGGCGGCTCCGTGGCAGTCTCCAGGCATGAGCAGAGCGTTGGCAACACTTCGCTGAGCAAGCGCCCTTGCCACTGTCCGGTGATACCCAGCAGGGTTTGCGCCGCGGGGTTGATGTCCACCAGACGGTAGTGGTTATCGATAACCAGCACGCTATCGGGCAGATGTGTGATCAGTTGGTCACGCGCAATGGGCACCACTTCAACCAGTCGTTGGCGAAAGATGCCCCAGGCCCAGATGGGGTTGGTAATCAGGAGCAAAATCGGGGCGGTATCGAGGTTTGGCACATTGCTTATAGGCACCAAACCAAGCACGGTCAGGAGATTGCCGATGAGACTAGAAGAGAGACCAAGCAACACCGCAGCAATCTGGCCCCAGTAGGCATCGTGTGAACGGAAGAGGAATCTGATCAGAAAGATGATACTGGCAATAACCAACGTATAAGCATAGAACAGGTAAAACCACATCCACACCCCATAGCCGTACGATAAGACCATAAATGGTGGTAGTGGCTCTAGCACAACCCACGTGCGCAGCAGCTGGTGCCAGGGGTCAGTCCAGATGACAATGATATTACACAGCGGAAAGAGCCAGAGCAGACGCGCCGAAGCATAGGCTCGTGCGGTGCGGCCAGTATAGGTCAGCGCAAAAAACCATGATCCGAGCGCCACACTCTCGCAGCCAATAAACTGCAAGTTGTCGAGCACGATTTTGGCCTGCACAGTGGGCGCTAGCAACTCAAACGCATAGCCCGTAGACCAGATAGTACTGCCCAGCAGAATCGCGGCAAAGGCCCGTGCGCCGGGCGTCTGGCGATGGCGCAGGGCAAAACCGGCCAGTAGCAGTGATATCACGCTCGAAAGTGCAAGCAGACCAGGGAAGAGGGTTGCATAGAGCACAGCGCATCCTTTCTACGTATCCGAAGAACGTATGACGATGCACTGTGCTGCTCTCCCTGCTCGTCTTCGATTGTTACAAGTACTCATGTTCTACGTATTTGCGCTCTATGTTTGCTGAACATATGTTGCACCGATCAGGATTGGGGCGTCCCAATGGTATTGCGCAGCACGCCAATCTGTTCAATTTCGGCTTCGATGGTATCGCCGGGCTGCAAATATTCCGGCGGATCCATCGCCATGCCCACGCCATCGGGGGTACCGGTGGCAACAATATCGCCTGGCTCCAGGGTCATCCCATGCGACAGTATCGCAATAATCTTGGGGATGGTAAAGATCATATCGCTGGTCTGACCCTGTTGTTTGATCTGGCCATTGACACGCAGGTGCAGGCTCAGCCCATGGGGGTTGTCGATCTCATCCGGCGTGACAATCCAGGGGCCCATAGGCGCGGTACCATCGAGGCTTTTGCCTTTAAAGAACTGCCGGTGCTGGCTCTGCAGGTCACGTGCGGAGATGTCGTTGAAAATGGTGTAGCCAAACACATAGCTCATCGCTTCGTCTGACGAGATGTTTTTGCCACGCTGGCCGATGATAAAGGCCAGTTCCACTTCCCAGTCGATCTGGGTCGAGATGGCGGGATCATAGGGAATGCTACCATCGGGATGGTTGATAGCAGTGACGGACTTGGTAAAAAAGATCGGATCGGTCGGAATTTTTTCTGGTCGCTGGAGCGCACGGGCGGTCTCGGCGGCATGGGCGGCGTAGTTCTTACCTAGACAGACCATATTTTTGCGTGGGCGCGGGATCGGTGCGAGCAGGCGCACATGATCGAGCGGGATGTACTGCTCTGGGCTGGCGTTGCGGACAAGCTGCGCAACGGCGAGGAGCAGCTCAGCGCCACCTTCAATCAGGGTGAGCATATCCGGAACGGCGGCGCTGACGTCAATCAGGCTCGCATTCATAACCACGCCAACACGCGGGTCGGCTACATGGGTATTGGTATAGGTCGCCAGTTTCATTGGCGGCTTCCTTTCTGTGGTACCTGGGGGGTTGCCCCGGTACGCTGTATTTCCACAATCGCTATTTGACACGCTGGTGTGACGATGCATGGCAAAAACCACGATCATGGTACCAGGAGATATGCACCCTGTCAATGGCAGGACTTTCGCTTGGGCTATGTATCTGGTATACTCATGGAAACGTTGGGGCGTTGGAGTGTTGGAGTGTTGGAGCGCAATGGGCGCTCAGATCGTTTTGCGCTTTGCGCTTTGCGCTTTGCGCTGCAACGCTTAGTGCAGCGTTGCAGAAATGATTGCCGCTGCAAGCCGCACCTACGTCGCGGATCAGAGGTGCTCGGTAGGCAGACAGCTTTTGCGGTGGGTCGTGTCGTGCGGCTGCAAGCCGCACCTACGTCTGCGTACAGAGCTTCGTCGTACGGCTGCAAACACACACCTACGTCTGCGTACAGAGCTTCGTCGTGCAGCTGCAAGCACGCAGAGTGGAAAGGAGCTGTAGCAATGAGTGCCTTTTCGGCGCGATATGAAGCTGCCCTGGTGCTGGCCGCGCGAGCACACCGCACCCAGCTACGCAAGGGCAGCGATATTCCGTATTTCACCCATGTGGTGCATGTGGCGGCCATTCTGGAGCGCTATGGGCTGCCTGAAGATGTTGTTGTGGCCGGCTTATTGCATGATCTCATTGAAGATACCGATGTGCCCGCACAGCAGATAGCCGATCAATTTGGCGAACGGGTGCGCGATCTTGTGCTTGCCGTCACAAAGCCGGATGATAATCACTCGTGGGAGGAGCAACGGGCAGCGCTGGTCATGCAGGTCGAGGCAAGCAATGACCCGCATGTGGCGGCACTGAAGGCAGCTGATACATTGCACAATGCCCAGTCGATAGTGCATGATTTGCGCACTGATGGGCCGGTGGTCTGGCAACGCTTCAAGCGCGGCCCTGAGTCGATTTTGCCGTATTATCGCGCTACGTTGCAAGCGGTGCAGCGTTTGCTGAGCGACCATGCGCTGGTGGCCGAGCTGGAAGCGGCGATTGTCGGCCTTGAAGCGTTGGAGCGATCTTAAGCGTTGAAGCGATCTCAGCGTTGGAGCGTTGGCGTGTTGGAGCGTTGGCGCGCTGCCTTGTGTGTTTGTTGCCTGGCTTCGCAAAGCATGCTACCACTGCACACAGGCGGCAGCTCTTGCCGCAACTGATAAAACCTGATTGATATCGGAGCGTACCTCAATGCCAACCATAACCGCAACTGATGCTATCACAGCGGCCGAGCTGCTGGAGCTGGGCGATATTGGCCCATGTGAACTCATAGCAGGAAATAGTATCCGCAACCCAAGCCAGCAGAACATCACCGTTTGCATGCCAGACGGCAACCGGCAGGTGCTGGAGCGACAGATGGTACACTGCCGGTCGATGGTGCGCGACTCCGTGCCTCCGTGGTGCAACGCCGCTCCAACGCTTCCGAGCCGCCATTGTTCGGTAGCATGCTGTGCTACAATAGACAAGAGCAACAACGTAACCGATTGCACCCAGAAAGGCCAACACACCATGTACGCTTTACATACGATAACCGCCGACCCGCAACCCTTTGCTCAAGCCGTGCAGCAGTGCCGCCCGTTTCGGCCACTGTCGGTCAAAATCAAAGTAATCTTTGGCTGCAATCTGCGCTGTGTGATGTGCAACCACTGGCGTTTCCAGCGCGGCGGAGCGCTGCCCATGGCGCGGCTGCACCAGCTGGTCGAAGAACTGGCAGCGCTGGGCTGCCGCAAAGTGCATTTCAGCGGCGGCGAACCGCTCTTGCGCCGTGAGCTGCCCGAGCTCATCAGCCATGCCCAGCAGT
>JAAURD010000221.1 GCA_012034075.1 Chloroflexaceae bacterium
GCATGCCGGGAGGATGCCTGCGCCTCCCAGGCCGGAGGACTATGGAGCGCAGAGGCGGGTATCCGGTGTTCCCGAAAAATCGGGGGGACTGGCAAGCCACTCTACCATGAGTCGTTGACCAGCCCACTGAAAGCACGTCGAGTATGATCACAAGACGCCATAAGTTTCAGTATCTTAAGATGCAGATCGATACAGTCTGATCGTGGCTTGACACGCAAGAGTATACATGATATATTAACTAGAAGTAAGTCGTTACATCTAGTATAACAGTATACGCCATAAGGGGGAAATTTTTATGGTTAAAGCATATGTTCTGATCAATATTACACCACCTGCTCTTGCTCTACGTTTCGAGCATCTTGGACGTGCATTTCCGTTTGTCCTTACTGATTTAAAGCAATCCTGCCCATACCTACATTGGGATAAGGATGCAAAAGCCTGGCGTGGTTCGACTGCACACTTTGTCGACACACTCCAATGTTGTTTACGTCATTTCGAGAACGATGCCATCATTATTGTATGGGGTCAATCTAACACAGGTCATCGGTCTCGTCAATTATCGCTCTTTTAGGAGTACCTTATGTCTACCTACTATGTTGATAAGACGACTGGGACCAGTGCGGATACGCTGCTGATGGCTGGTTTTGCCGATTTCCTTAATCGGCTCCATGGCAAAAGCATCTATGGCAACCAGTCGCTCGTGATTGAGGATTGTGGCCCGTACTGGCAGATTGGCTGTGATACGGTCACTCTGACCGATGAGAATCTTGAGCAGGTGATGCCGTTCGATCTGCTGAAGCTGCTGGTGACGCAGAAGCAGCGGGAAAAACTGGGTGCTGACCTGGAGCATATCTTTGATTATGATGCCGAACAGGCCCGACGGGCTACTTTTACGGCACAGAAGGCCGATTTGCCATCGCGCTACCGCGCACCGGGCGCGGAGATGGTCAGTAGTGACCCGGTTGAGCAAGAGCGGCTGAACCAGATTATGGGCAATCAACCAGACCCTGATCTGCCGCTGTTTGCGGCGATTAACCAGATGAAAGTTGCGGGATCGTACAACGATCTGGTGCAACGCTGGCATGTGCTGATGGCGAATCCATTGCTCTTTCGTGGAATGATTCGCCTGCTGTTGCAGCTGTTTGGGAGCACGCCGAACCCGCTGGAGGAAACAGAACAGCAGTTTGCTGCGCTGATAAAGTCGCAGAAGGGCTTGAAACCCGATGCAACCCTGTTGCAGATTGTGAATCCGACGACGGGCAAGGGCATCAATCGGACCAAGGCTGATAGTCTGGCGTTGGGCGGAGTGGATGGGTGCTGGTTGTTTGAGTTGTTGAAGTTTGCGGGCTTTTTGCACTGGCACTGCCCCAACGCATTCAGAATAGTGATGACCGTAAGACGTATGTGCTGCGGGCGCGGGTGCTGCACTATGAGTATCTGCAAGGGATTATGCGGGACTTTCGGGAGATTTTGTGGTCGTCATCGCCGGCTAAGCTGGATGTGCTGGCGGCGCTGTATCTGGCGCAGGTGCTGATTGGGAAGCACCGTGGGGCACTGCAACAGCTGGCCGAGGCGGAGCGGCGCAAGCATCGCCGGACAAAGCCAAAGCTGCCTGATCTGATCAGTGGCCTTGATGTGGTGTTTTATAAGAGCCTGGGGACGTCGTCGGCGACGATGAACCTGTCGTTTGTGGCGCTGCCGGATTGGTTGCCTATCCCAGAGACGACCACGGAGGCGAACCGCTTTATTGCGCCTCGAAGTAGTGATCAACCGGGTTTGCTCACCGAGCATCTGGAGATTATCCGCCATTTGGAGGAGAAAAAAGGCGAGGAAGAGGCGCTGATCCAGCACTATCGCAATTTTTTATCGAGCCGTGACCCGGCGTTGACTGCGTTTTTTAGCTTTACACGTGGCTATGCGTCCTATTTGATGGGCAAACTAGCCAGGAATGAGTATGTTTCGTTTTTTTCAACTAAGAATCTGGAGGTTTTAATGACGGCACGAGATGAACAGAACGAGGAGCAACGGCCGATTGCGCCGATTTTGCACAATGAGGGATTTCGGAGTATTGCCCGTGCTATTCGTGAGAGCACGATCCGGGCGCAGTACCGCGTGGCGCAGCAGAATGATCGGCGCTATGAGATTGCCTATGGCCTGGGTCAGGAGTTGGCGCGGAGTCTGAATCAGCGCCACACGTTTATCAATGCGCTGACCGATTTTGTGCGGCGCTACAATGCCGAAACGGCGCGTGAAGAAGAGAAAGTGGCGCGTCAACATAACGGCAAAATCACCGCTGAAGTGCGGCGAGGGGCCGGATTGCGCCGTCTGGTAACGACGGAAGATATGGAATTGTTGGTCGCCATTATCGATGAATATGGCGATTATAAGCTGGTGGGCAACCTGCTGCTGGCCTATGGCTATGCCTTTGATAGCAGCACCATTCGACATCAAGAAGCAACCGCGGAAACCGATGATAACAACTCTGAGGAAGGAGTATAACCCATGAAAACACCGATCTATTCACTTTCGTTGGCGGCCCAGGCGACTCTCGATATGCATAGCCTCAATAACGAGGGTGGCGAGGGCAACCAGATACAGACACGTATGGTTAATATTGTGGATCATGAGGGCAATATGCATTATGTCAATGCGATTAGTGGCGATATGCTGAAGCATATTCAGAGCGAGCACTTTTTCCGGCTGGCACGGGAGCACAACCTGCCGCTGTGTGCCGGTTGCCAGCAGTTTGATGCGAACCGTATCAATGCGGATGCGCAGTATCAGGAGAGTATTAACGGCAAAACCGATGTTGAGGCGCTGGATATGTTGCTGGAGCGCTGTGCGTTGGATGATATTGCGGGCATTCTGGTGACGGCGAAGGGCCGTTCGTTGCCGCGCAAGTCGGTGATTGAGTTTGGCTGGGTGTTGGGTTTGCCGGAGACGGCCGCTGCGACCAACCAGAGCTTCTTCCATGTGAAGTATGCGCGGGATCGTAGCGATGCCGAGCGCGAAGGAGCACGGTCGCAACGGGCGCAGAAGAGCGGCGATACCGATGAGAAGACGGGTGGCACCAATCTGCAACAGGCGATCTTTCATCGGCCGGCGAGCAGTAGTATCTATGCGATTGTGTGCAATATTGAGCTTTCGCGGGTGGGCTACAATGATATTCGCCAGCGCTATGCGTTGGATGAGCAGCAGCGGCATCGGCGCTGTCGGGTGTTGCTGGAGAGCGTGCTGCATACGTTTGTGCAGATGAATGGTGCGATGCGCTCGACTCAGCTGCCGCATCTGGTGGCGCTGAAGGGCGTGCTGACCTATACGACGGCGGTTTTGCCGGCGCCGCTGATCAGCCCGCTGCAACCGGACTATCGCGAGCAGATGCAGGCGCTGGCAAGCCGGCTGGGCGATGGTACGGGTGTTACGGCTAGCTCGTTTGAGACGCTGAGCGATCTGGCCGATAGCTTGAATGCGCTGTTCGAGCGCTCCCCGTATACGATGCAGGTGCCGGCATAGAGGAGGCGACCATGTGGGTATTGATACACTATCAACAGGTGGCGCTCTTTTCGCTGAAGTCGTCCGGGGCGACCTCATCTGGGGGTAAAACCCTGCTCTGCCCGACGCCGTTTGCGGTGAAGATGGCGCTATTGGATGCAGCAATACGCACATTGGGTCTGGCAAACGCGCAGCAGCTCTGGCCGCTGCTGCGCGATTTGCGGGTGCAATTGCGTTTGCCGGACCGGCTGATGGTGCTGCATCTGTTTGCGCGAATTGTGCGTTCGCGCCATGGCGGGGCGGTTGATGCGACGGGTGGTGGGCTGCAAACGCCGCTGGGGAGCACTATCGCTTACCGTGAATATGTGCAGTACAATGGGCCATTTACGCTGGCGTTGCAAGCGGCTTCGGGCGATCAGTTGCCAGATCGGGTGGTTGCGCTGCTGCCCCAGGTCAACTATCTGGGCAAGCGCGGCGGTTTTATCCAATGCCAGCAGATTGATACGCTGGTGGAGACGCTTGATCCGAGCGAGTTTACGTTGCTGACGCTGCCACAGACGACCTTTCCATCTGAGGGGATGATTCAGATGTTGGATGATTGTGGGCCGAAGATGACGTTGGAGCATGCCAATATTTATAACAGCAAGCGGATTGCGCTGGGCAAGGAGCGCCTGATTCGCCATATTGTGTTGCCGTATCGGCAGACCCGCACTAGTCGCGGGTTTAGCTTGTATGAAAGGATACGAAATGACGTTGATAACGTACCATTGCAGATAACGGCGCAGGCGGTGACGCCGCTTGAGTTGGATGATCAGAGCGGTGCTGCCATTCGTGGGGCGTTGACGAATAGTCTGTGGGACCGTTTTTGCACCAATAAGGCGGCGCCGACCTGCGCCGATTGCCCGCTGGTGCAGAATTGCCCGGTGGCAACGCTGGTGGCGCCCATGCGCGAGGAGGAGCAGAAGGGCGGTGATCAGCACCCCCGGCCGTATGTGATTGAGCCACCGCTGGGGCAGCGGCGTTATGGGCCGGGCGAGACTCTGCGTTTTGGGTTGGGCCTGTTTGGGCGGGTGGCCGCGCTTTTTCCTTATTTAATCGTGTCTGTGCCGGCGTTTGAGGCGCAGGGATTGGGGCGCAAGCTGCCGGAGCTGCGCCATCGGCGTGGGCGTTTGCAGGTTGAGCTGATTGAGTCGGTGTCGCCATTGACGGGTGAGCGTCAGACGATTTATGAGCGCGGGCAGGTACAGACGCAGGTGCCGGGCATTGCTATCACTCCGGCGGATGTGCAGGCGGCGGCGCTGGCGCTGCCGAGTGATCGGCTGACGCTGCGCTTTTATACGCCGATGCGCTTGACCGATCAACAGCGGCTGGTGCAGCAGATTGCGCTGCGGCCGCTGATTCAACGTTTGATGCGCCGTTTTGATGATTTGAGCATTATGTTTGGTGAAGGTTCGATTGGTCTGGATTGGCAGTGGTACATTGATCAGGCTGAGCGGGTACAAGTGGTTGATGATCAGACTAGCTGGGTTGATGTGGTGAGCTATTCGGCGCGGCAACGACGCCGCACGCCTATTGGTGGTCTGGTCGGCCAGGCAACGTTTGCTGGTGATTTGACGCATTTGCGTGAGCTGTTGGTGTGGGGCTCGCTGATTCATGTGGGCAAAAATGCGGTGAAGGGCGATGGTTGGTATGGGGTAATGGACAATGGACAATAGGTTTGTGTGCTTTGTGGTTTCTTATCGTTGCGCTTTTGTGTGAGGCAATCCATGGATTATGAACGAAGGGGGTTGTGCGATGGAACTGGTGGCAGATATTTATGGGTCATTTATTGCGAAACATCAGGGGCGCTTGCGTTTGACGAAGGATAATAAACGGTTAAAAGAGGTGCCGTTGCTGCATCTGGAGCAGGTGCTTATTATCGGTAAGGGCATTGGGATTAGTAGTGATGCTATTCGTGCCTGTAGCGAGGCAGGTATTCCGATTCATATTCTGGGGAGCAGCGGTACGCCCCATAGCAGTCTCTACAGCGCGGGGCTGACGGGCACGGTGCTGACGCGGCGGGCGCAGTTGCGTGCGTATGATACATCCCAGGGGAAGACTCTGGCTGTGGCTTTTGTGAGCGGGAAGGTGCAGAACCAGGCCAATTTGCTGCGCTATCTGGCGAAGAACCATAAGGAGAGCGACCCGCAGCGCTATGGCACGCTGATGGATGCGGCGGCTCTGGCTGTGGAGAGTATTCAGGCGCTGAGTGCGGTAACGGGCGAGACGGTTGAGCCGTTGCGTGATCTGATTATGGGTATTGAGGGGCAGTACGCGACGCACTACTGGTCTGCTCTGGCGCAGGTGCTGCCGAGTGAGTTGGATTGGCCGGGGCGTGAGACGCGTGGGGCGACGGATGCGTTTAACCAGGTGCTGAATTATGGCTATGGGGTGCTGTATAAGCAGGTGGAGTGTGCGCTGGTGTTGGCCGGGCTTGATCCGTATGCGGGCTTTTGCATGCGGATCGACCGGGCAAGCCGTCGCTGGTGCTTGATCTGATCGAGGAGTTTCGCCAGGCGGTGGTAGACCGGGTGTTAATTGGGCAGATTACGCGTGGTTGGCAAATTGAGCGCACTGAAGAGGGCTGGCTGGACGATCAGACTCGCCAGCGGATTGTGGAAAAGGTGCTGGAGCGTCTGAGCGGTAGTGAGCCGTATGAGGGCAAACGTCAGCCTTTGCGGCATATTTTGCAGTGCCAGGCACGGCATATTGCGACGTTTGTGCGGGGTGACCGTGATAGTTATTTGCCATTTGTGATGGGGTGGTGAGATGCAGTGCTTGTTGATCTATGATATTCCTAATGATCGTATTCGAGGAAAGGTGGCCGATGCCTGCCTGGATTATGGCTTGCAGCGGGTGCAATACAGTGCGTTTGCGGGTGACTTGAGCAAGAGTCATCAGCGTGCGCTGTTTGGGGAGATTAAAAAGCGGGTATGTCAGGAGGCGGCGAATATACAGCTGTTTCAGTTTCCAGATACGGTCTGGCAGGCACGACGGGAGCTGATCCAGGAGTCGCCAGAAGGGGCATCTGATGCATGAAATGACACTGGAAGTGACGGATCTTAAGCAGTGGCATATTTGCCCACGGGTTGTGTGGTATCGCTTTTGTTTGCCGGATATTCGGCCAGTTACTGCATTGATGGAGCAGGGTAAAGCCAGCCATCGCGATGAGAGTACACGTGAGGAGCGACGCTCGTTGCGGGCGTATGAGCTGGCGGCGGGGGAGCGCTTTTTTGATGTGCCGCTGCGTTCTGCGCGTCTGGGGCTGGTCGGTCGGCTTGATCTGGCGATTGCGGTGCCCGATCGGACTACACCGGGGGCGTATCTTGTGGTGGTTGAGTATAAGGATACGGAAGAAGAACCAGGTTCGCATATTAAGTTGCAATTGGTAACTTATGCCTTGCTGCTTGAGGAGATGTGGGGCTTGCCGGTATCCCATGGTTTTATCTATCGCATACCATTGCGCGATGCGACGCGGGTGGCGTTTACGCCGGCGTTGCGCAACAAGGCGCTGCAGACGATTACGACTATTCAGCAGGCTATTCAAGGCGAGATGATGCCGCCTGCACCGAAAAACCGCCGGCTCTGTGTTCAGTGTGAGTTTCGCCGTTTTTGTAATGATGTTGTCTAACTGACTGATTTTCTGGCTCTGTGGGACGTTCTTTCGCAACTCGGCCCAAAACCCCGGTTTTGGGCCGATTCAGGTCGGGCTCATCCAGACTGTCTTTAGGCGATAAAGCTGATAATAAAGCCAAAAAAATGCTTTCGCAACTCGACGGGGTTTTGGCGCAAAAAACGAGTTGCGAAAATCCTACGAATCATGTACAATAGAGTCAGATGAACGAGCCACTGTACGGGCCAGGGAGCCGCCTGATCGATGGTTACGAGTAGTAAAGGATAGGCGAGGGGCTTTCTCAGGGTGGCTGTTGCAGACACTACGGCTCGGGGTTGAGCACTGAAACAGAAACGCTATTGTGATTGGCACGTTCGCTATTATTGTTGCAGAC
>JAAURD010000222.1 GCA_012034075.1 Chloroflexaceae bacterium
GGCACCACCGGAATGGACGGTGCCAGCCGTTCCCACTGTTCATCGGTCAGGTCAGCCACAGTCTCGTCTCTCCTCTCTGCTTCGATTATCCCGGGAGAAGATTATACCATTTTTGAGACTGGTTCAAGTAAGCCGATAGTACCCCGTTCTTTTCATAGATGACCTCCTGATTCGGTCTTCGCACGTGTTTTCTGTTGTGTTAATGCCCGTTGCACCTGCACCAGAATCTGCTCCGGAGTCATGCCATCTTTCTGCACAACACGTATGATTCTATCGTGCAGGTGAGCACGTTGTGCTTCAGTCATTTCAGTCGTCTGGAGCACAATCACTGCAGTGGAGCGGAGTGCCTCATCGTGCTCAAGCCGGTGGAGCAGTGCCAGACCATCAGCAGATAGTGGTATGAGATCGAGAATGACGAGATCGGGTGGCTGATTGATAATGGTATCGAGGGTTGACTGGTTCTCACCCAACCGGATGGCCTGGTAGCCATTTTGATCAAGACATGTTGCCACCATATCAGCCACGACTGGATCGGGATCGACAATCACAATACGAGCAGTATGATCGACCAGTTGCTGCACGGTGCGACGAAGGATAGTTTCTTCAATCGGTTTGATGAGATAAGCATCGGCGCCCAGGCTCAAACCCATCGGCTTTTCATCGACAATGGTATAACAGATCACCGGAATTGCACGGAGTGGCGTATTATTCTTTAGCGTTGCTAAGATCTCCCAACCATTCTGGTAGGGCATCAAGATATCGAGAATAATCACTGCCGGTTGCCAACGGGTAATTTCGCTCAGAGCGTGACGACTGTCGGTCACGCCAATGACCGCATAACCCACCTGACGCAAATAGGTTTTGACAATTTCAATGGCCGATGGGTCATCGTCTATCACCATCACGATAGGCGACGCATGATCGACTTCCGTCTCAGACCTGGTTTCATCCATAAATGGTTCTGCATGTGGCGGTATGGGCAGGCTAAAGCAGAAGGTCGAGCCTTCACCGACGCGGCTTTGCATCCAGATACGACCACCATGCATCTCCACCAGACGTTTGCAAATGGACAGGCCCAGCCCGCTGCCCTGGTAGCTGCGGGTGTTGCCTTCGTCGGCCTGGCGAAATGCTTCAAAGATAGTATCAAACTTATCTGCTGCAATACCAATGCCCGTATCAGTAACGCTGATCATAATGTCTTGCTTTTCGGGCCATACGCGCACGTTAATACTACCTTCATGGGTGAACTTGGCGGCATTGGAGACTAGGTTGAGGAGTATCTGACGAATGCGGGTACGATCAAGCTCAATAACAGGCAAACCTTTGGCAATGTCATGGTGAATCCTGACCGGTTTCTCTTTTACCAATCCTTCGGCACTGGAGAGGGTACTTTGAACCAATTCAGCCAGAGCTACCGGTTCTTTGTAGAGTTCCATGCGACCGGCCTCAATCTTCGATACGTCGAGAATATCGTTGATCAACCCGAGCAGATGATTACCGCTGACAGTAACCCGGTCAAGATAGGCTACTTGTTCCGGTGTGACTGGGCCACGCATGCCGTTTTTAATAATGTGCGTAAAATTGATGATCGAGTTGAGCGGTGTCCGCAATTCATGCGACATATTGGCAATAAAACGGCTTTTTAGCTGGTTCGCTTCTTCTGCCGCCGCCAGAGCTGCTGCGCGTTCAGCCATCAGGCGTTCCAGGGCCGCGAGCATGGCATTGATGGAGCGTGCGAGACTCGCTATTTCATCGTTGCCGCTCACCGCAACACGACTGGTGAGATCGTTAGCTGCGCGAATCTGCTGGACACTGCTGTCCAGATGAGCCAATCGTCGAACCACCAGTAGATGGAGCACGCCGGTCATGCCGATGCCAGTGATACCCGCCACAATGCACAATGCAGCGATCAGGTAATACACGCCGGTCACGCCCTGCTGATAGATCGTCCGTGGTTCCTCAATCCGTAAGATCAGAGCTGGTTCACCCGATATATCACGCAGTAGGGTGTAACCGGCAATTGATTGCTCGTCTATCGGGAGGACAACGGTTGGAGTGAGCGAAGATGACGATTGCAGCAATGCGTCAGCTGCTTTTTGTACATCGGCGGGTAAATCAGCCGCCGTCAGACGATAGAGCCAAAGAGGTTTATTGATCGTCTTTTCAATCTTATCGATCAAATATTCATCAATCACCCGACTTGCCAGCACACTGCCTTGTGATGGGCCTTTTCCCCGAGAGGTAATAATTGGTCGTGACGCAACCAATAACTGGCTATCTGGTAGCATCAGTATGCCAATGTTCCCGTGTGTGAGATCAGGATGTTGCAGCAACGGGTGATCTGGTGGGATTGCTGCCTGCAAAGAGGCTGGTGGTTTGAACACGGTCTGTTGCTGGCGATCATAAAACAAGCCCCAAACGATATCGCCAGCAGCATTGACAAAAAGGAGGGTTTGCATGACCTGAAAGTTGGTCGGGTCTGCTGTAGTCCCAGGCATCAGATCTGGTGGTACTTGATCCTCAATAAAATCAGGATCAGGGTCGGCGATATAAGCATACATATCATCCCAGAAGGCCCAGGAATTGGCATATTGATCGATAGCTGCTGTTGTATTCCAGAATACTGTGGCTGCACGCGCTGCATTCTGTTCGGTCTGCTCTCGTTCATACGCGGTAAAACGCTCGAGTACAATCGTACCGAGCAGTAACGAAAGCAGGATCATAACCACCACAAGCGATATCCCGATGATCAAAACCGTCTTGAGCCAGAGCTTCATCGTCGGTCTCCTCTGTTGTTATCGGTCATCTTGTGTTGTGCATTGCCCATGGCAAGCAATTTCTCATCACGTTATACCAGCGTGAGGAAGGTCTCTACGATCATTGGATCAAAGTGCTGTGCTGCCTGATCTTGGATATACTGACGGACATGGGCTGCTGGCAAAGCCGCACGGTAGGGCCGTTCGTTCGTCAGGGCATCCCATACATCAACTACCGCAAATATGCGGGCTGCCAACGGAATAGCCATACCGCGCAATCCAACGGGATAGCCGCTCCCATCCCATTTTTCGTGGTGATAATAGGGAATGTTGAGCGCCGGTTGCAGAAACGGAATGGGTGAGAGCCACTCATAGGCATAGACGGGATGTTTTTGCATAATCGCCTGTTCTTCACGTGTGAGTGAGCCTGGTTTGCGCAAAATTTCATCGGGAATACCAAGTTTCCCAATATCATGGAGCAATGCTCCGCGCCACAGGTGAATGATATGTTCTTCATTGATTCCAAGTGCTCCAGCCAGACGCAGAGTCAGCTCAGTAACGCGTTGACTGTGCGCTTCCGTCTCATCGTCACGTAGTTCAAGCGCCTTCACCCAACCGCGCAAGGTCAGATCGTAGGTCTGTTCCAACGTCATGGCTGCCTGCTGGGCCAGTTCTGCTGCACGCTGGCGCTCTTCGATCACCCGTTGCCGCTCTTCCAGCAGATGGCGGTACCGGTTGAGGCGGATAATGGTGCGTACTCGTACTACCAGTTCACCGGGATCAACCGGTTTGGAGAGAAATTCGTCAGCACCGGCATCCAGACCCCGTAACCGCGATGAGCGATCATTGAGCGCGGTCACCAGGATAATCGGTATTTCGGCCAGCAGCGGATCCGTTCGCAGGTGCTGACAAACCGTAAAACCGTCCATACCTGGCATCATGACATCCAGAACGATGACATCGGGAAGACCGAGTGCTGCCCTTTGAAGTGCCTGCACACCATTTTCCGCAAACATGAGCTGATAGCCATGTGGTTTCAGCAGGGCTGCAATGACCTCGCGTCCATCGGGTTCATCATCGACAATGAGTACGGTCCCCGAAGACAATGATTCCAACCGCGTCGGATCATTCTGGGGTGGGTCAGCATACAAACGATATTCCACCAGAGACCTCACTTCTGCTAGAACAGGTCATAGCGGTTTCCTCACCATGCACATGCTATGCATTCAAGGTGTCATAGAAGCAAATCAGTAGCAATCACCAGATGGTCAGTATAATCCTCAATCTCCTGAATAGAGGCGTTCCTGGGCCTCATTACAGATTACTTCATACCTTGCATGATTCTTTATCCTTATGAGGATAAAAATGAAGATAGAAAATCCCTTCTATACAACGATAGAAGGGAAGTATCATGTTGAACCATAGCAGAAGACATATTGTTGGTAAAAGATAAGTATCCTCGTCATAAAACCGTATCGTTGTGGATATCGGCTCAAGTGATCGAGATAAAAAGCCCTAACCTGCTGATTATACCAAGTGATACGACGTTCATTGACGAACATCATGAGACAATACACCCTTAACAACAATAGTTCTCATCGGTTCATTGGGATGATCTTGTTCATCTCACGCAATCGATCGAGATATGTTCGGTACAACACAGACATATGTATCTGGCCCTTCGATAGGGCATTCTTTCTATTTCACTTACCCATTATGTAAGCCATTTCTTTGAGTATAACGTTCACCCTCTGGCTTGTCAAATAGTTCTGGCGGCAAGCATTCTTTGTGTGTTGCGATTTCATTCCCCCAATATAGGGTGGGTATGGTATTTCGGCTCAGCAACAACCAAGGCTGGTAAAAAAAGCCGCTGCTAACGTTTATGAAACTACCAGAGAAACAGGTTCTCTGGCCTGGAGCACACGCAACCATAAAACGATTATGCGACCACGATACAGCCATTCTCTGCCCAAACCGTTCAGTTTGTTCATCTGGCCCGGTCTTCTGATAGTATCACTCCTGTTCGCTGTCCTTGGCATGCTCGCTGAGTGGCGTTTGAACTGGATGATCTTCGGTGGTGTCCTGCTCTTTTCGCTGATTGGAGCGGCACTGGTGCTCTGGTGGATTGCTCATCAGAGCGAGCCTTCCATCCATCTACAGGCACGTGTGCGCTTGTTAGTTGGAAGCGTCCTTGTGCTGTACGGGGTGAGTGGTCTTTGGATTGCTTTTGACCCCCAGGAACCGCTCACTCCTCCATTTTTGCTGTATCACCCACGAGCAACCCGGAGTCATGGCAACCGGTGCCAACCCCAACATTGGGCTTACCGCTCAATCCGCTGCATGGAAGTGCATCAACACAACTCACCGTCACCGTCCAGGTGACGACAACTATGCAGCACAACCCTTCCCCCCATACCCGTGTGCTGCATAGCCTGCCAGCCGGTACCGTGGTAACCCTGCAAACGCGCACTTCGGATGGAACATGGTATAGCGTGACCAACCCGGACGGCCAGAATGGTTGGGTGCCAGCGAGCGTTCTGCCGGACGATATGCCCACAACCTGGCACGTTCCGGTGGCGCAACCTCAACCCTAAGCTAAATCTGGTCGAGGTAATCTTTCAAGAGTTTCCCTAACCGGGGATGGCGCAGTTTCCGCAGGGCCTTCACTTCAATTTGACGCACTCGTTCGCGGGTGACGTTAAACTCACGGCCGACTTCTTCTAAGGTACGTGGTTGCCCATCGGTAAGACCATACCGTAATTCCAGTACCTTGCGCTCGCGTTCCGTCAGTTGATCCAGTGCGTTCTTAATTTGCGAACGAAGCATGCCACTTGCCGCCGCATCGTCCGCATCTAGCGCATGTGGGTCGGGAATAAAATCAGCCAAGGTGCTATCGGCTTCTTCGCCGATAGGGGTTGCCAGTGATACCGGGTCTTGCGCTGTGCGCCGCAATTCACGCATCTTCTCTTCGCTCATGCCCAGTTCACCGGCCAACTCTTGATCGGTCGGGTCACGTCCCAGCTTCTGGGTTAACTGACGCCGGGTTGCCTGTATCCGGTTCAGCGTTTCACCCAGGTGAACGGGCAAGCGCACCAGGCGTGACTGGTCGGCCAGTGCTCGGCTGAGGGCCTGTTTTATCCACCATGTCGCATAGGTGCTAAATTTATAGCCTTTGGTGACATCAAATTTTTCAATGGCCCGCAACAAACCCAGGCTACCCTCCTGAATCAAGTCCAGCAACGGCAGCCCACGATCGCGATAACGCTTGGCAATGCTCACGACCAGGCGCAAATTCGCTGCGGCCATCTGTCGTCGTGCATCATACCCCGTGCGAATACGACGGTTCAGCTCAACCGACTCTTCGCTATTCGGTTCGAGCGTATCAATCAGGCTTTCTGCCTCTTGCCCGGCGCGGATCGCACGGGCGAGTTCTTGCTCTTGCAGAGCCGTCAATAAGGGTACCTGGCCGATTTCGCGCAGATACAGCCGCACACTATCACCAAGCAGTGCATCGGAGAGGTCTTCTTCCAGATCAGTATCGCTGATTGCTGCGGTATCTTCTTCCAGTGCAACCTCAACTCCAGCCTCATCAAGTTTCAACAGAATAATATCAATCGCCTCGGTATTTTCCTCAGCCATTGGTAGCATCTGTCGCACTTCATCCAGCGTCACATAGCCCCGTTGACGACCCTGGTTGATCAGGTTAGTCAGAGCTTGCGGCGTTGGCGTGCTGGCCGGTTGCATTGTTTCCGTCTCAGGTGTTTGAGTCATACGCTTCCCTTAGTGGATCTTCTGGCAACTTTCTCGTTAAACATAGCCAGGGAACCTGTCTGGGAGTTTGACAATGGTCGTATTGTAGCATAATCTGTTTACCCTTTGCCAGCGTCTATCACAGAGAACATGCACTGTCCATCAATCATGCCGAAAAAAACGGTATACTGGTTTCACCAGGGGTCTCCATCAATCCGGCAGAATGACATGGCGAGAGATGATATCGGTGTGATGATGTTCTCTGCTCCTTTCAACTATACCACAGAAATGGCAAGCGAGTGATAGCCCGTGAACTCCTGCTTTCCTTACCAGAGGATCGTTTTGAGACCACGATAGCGAACAGAAATACATGATATTTGCAACAGAACGCGATATGTCATGCTTCACTACATCGGTGAGAAGCGAACGTGGCACACGATAGAGTACAAACAAAGGCTGATCATCATACGCATCCGGTGCCATGATATCTGTCCGTACACCGCCAGGAAACTGCCGCATCACGAGTTTCAGATCTTCCGATCGTTCAGGCAATATCACAAAAGCTGCATGTTTATCCGATTGTATCAACTCAAAACGAGGCGGTTTTTCCAGAGGATCACGGAGATCGACGCGTTCAACCTCTGGTGCCAGGTACGGCAACGACGCGAACCCAACATACATGCGTGGCAACCCAGAAAAATAAATCCGCCATTCAGGCCCCAGGTGTTCCTGCGCATACTTGCCTAATTCGGTTGCAACAATCGCATTCAAACTGCCATAAATCCGCTGTGGCGTATACTCCCGAAAATACCAGTTGAGACTGTGAGTACTCAGCAGCACCAGTATCAGCCCGGTTGATGCATATACGACCCGCCGAGGCCAACCCGCCGCCACCGAACGGTACAGTATCTGGGCCATAACCACCAGCGCCAGCGCCACACAAAACATCACCGGCACGGACAACGTGATGAGGCGTTGGCTTGATGGCGGGCTTTCGGTGAGCATACCGCCGAGCAGC
>JAAURD010000223.1 GCA_012034075.1 Chloroflexaceae bacterium
CGTATACTCGTACCTGGAAGCGTCTTCAATGATAGGAGCAACTTGTCCGTTGACGATAGGATACCGTGTGCGTAAAATGGTATGCCGTGCGACAATCTGGGTACAGGCATATTGCAGGGCATCCAGATCGAGAGCACCCCGCAGCACCAGAGCTTCACTGGCATTCAGGGTAAAGGGCACCTGAAGTTGGTTGAGGAACCAGTGCTGGTACTGTGCAATCGATAACGGGATGAGTGACCCGGTCGGATGCCGCATATTCATCCACAAATTGTCTTCTTGGCCAGATCTACCTGCACATTGGGTGTCCTCTGAGACATGGATCATCGCGTTTTGTTGATCCAGGAAGGAGGCAAGTGAACGGATGGTAGGATACGTAACCATGTGGGTGAGCGTGAGCCGGGTTGAGGTAAGCATCCGTATCTGGTTGTACATGCGAACAAGGAGTAATGAATGACCACCTAGATCAAGGAAATGCTCGTTGACCCCTACCTGCTCTATCCGGAAACATGCCTTCCAGATTGACGCAATGGCATGTTCGAGCGGTGTGCGTGGTTGTTCACCAGGTGCTGCGCCGGTTCGGACCCGTTGTTCAGGATTGGGCAGCGCTTGCCGATTGACCTTGCCATTGGGCGTGAGTGGCAGGGCATCGAGTAGCACAAACGCAGAGGGTATCATATATGTAGGAAGCCGAGCAGCCAGGTAGGCACGCAATGTTGCCGGTTCAACCGTATCGCTCACGACATAGGCGACCAGCCATCCGTCAGTACCCTCTGTGTGAGCCACGACGACTGCCTGCTGCACGGCCGGGTGTTCGCTGAGCACGGTTTCGATTTCGCCCAGTTCGATACGGAACCCTCGGAGTTTTACCTGGAAATCAGCCCGTCCGAGAAACTCGATGGTGCCATCGGAGCGGTAACGTGCCAGGTCACCCGTTTGGTAGAGTCGCCCAGGTCCAAAGGGATTGCGGATGAATCGCTCACTGGTCAGTTCTGGACGGTTGAGATAGCCCCGAGCCACGCCTGCCCCACCAATATACAATCCGCCAGTTATGCCGATAGGTACAGGATTCAGAGCGGCATCCAGGATATAGATCTGGGTATTCGCGATGGGACGACCAATAGTGACTTGATCATTTCCAGGTTCAACCAGCTGTCGCGTTGACCAGACGGTGGTTTCAGTCGGGCCGTAGAGGTTCCACAGCTCTTTACAACGGGATCCTAATTGCGTGGCAAGATCACGCGGGAGACGTTCCCCGCCACACAGGATCGTCATACCAGCCTGACCCGTCCACCCACTCTGAAGCAACAAGTGCCATGTAGCGGGGGTTGCCTGCATCAGTGTTGCACCGCTGGAGGCAATCAGCTGTGCTAACGCTTCCCCATTGGCAACCGTGTCACGATGCGCCAGAACCGTGCGTGCTCCTACCAGCAACGGCAGGAACAGTTCCAGAACGGCGATATCAAACGCAAGGGTTGTCACGGCAAGACCCACATCATGGGCGGTAATGCCCGGTTGGTGCTGCATTGTCGTCAGGAAATGCACCACATTCTGGTGCGTAATCATGACCCCCTTGGGTTGCCCGGTGGAACCAGAGGTATAGATCACATACGCCAGGTTGTCGCTCACAACCGAAACCGAAGGTGCCGTGCTGGGCTGCTGCGCAATCATCGGCCAATCAGTGTCCAGACATATCATCTGTGGGTGGTACGTACCCCACGTTGCCTTTAGCCGTGACTCGGTCAGCAGCACCGGAGACTGGGTATCTTCCAGGATAGCGACCAGGCGTTTGGTAGGGTAGGACGGGTCGAGTGGCACATAGGCCCCACCCGCCTTTAAGATACCGAATAACCCGATGACCATCTCCAGGGAGCGATGCAGACCGATCGCGACGAGCACTTCTGGACCAACACCGCGATCACGCAATACATGAGCGAGTTGGTTCGCACGGGTATTGAGTTCGGCATAGGTGAGCGTTTTATCCTCAAAACGAATGCAATTGCCTCTGGAGTACGTGCAACTTGTTGCTCGAACAAATGATGGATACAGGCAGTATGTGGATAGTCTGCGGTCGTGGCATTCCATTCCACCACCACGCGCTGATACGTTTCCGCATCGAGGAGTGCGAGATGGGAGATTGGCTGCTGCGGTGAGGCGCAGGCGTGGGCCAGCAGGGTGCGGAACTGCTCACTCATGGGGATTGCCAGTGCGGGAGGCAACACCACCGGGTCATACAACCACCAGACCCGCCCGGAGTCGTCTAACACGAGCGCCAGGGCGCATCCTGCGGGCAGGCGGGCTTCGTCTCCATATCGTAAGGCATCGCAGAAACAGATTGGAAAGTGCAAACCCTGCTGCAATGCTGGTTGGTTCCACAGCTCGGGATACCGCGAGACAATATCGCGAGCAAATGACTGCCGTTGGATTACTTCGTTCCAGGCAGTTTCCCATGTGGCGACATTCTGGGTAAAACATTGATCGGGATCGAGCGTCACCCGCAGTGGTACAACCGTAGCGAAAAGAGACTCGTATTCCGCCCGTTCGTGCTGCATCGCTGTGGTCTGCAGACCGAGATCATAGTGATACCTGCCCGTTATCCGTGCCAAATACACTGCGAATGCAGCCCGCACAGACGCTTCTTTGCGGGGCATACTCGTGACAGCCGGTACCTGTTCCAGTGCCCGCCGCTGGTACGTGTTTGGATGGTCCGCTGGGACAGGATGCATCAATGATGGCAGCGTGAGTGGCTGCAGGTCAGCTAATCGCTGACGCCAGAACGGTTCGTAACGGCACAGCTTCTGATGCCACAGGCTCATGTACTGCATGATTGTGTCTCCTTCCATATACTCCGGATACTATCTGATGCCACAGGCTCATGTACTGCATACTGGCATCCAACATGCGCAACCGCATACCTGTAGCATGCCGTTGAATAATCGAGGGGGTCTCCATGGGTGGCCTCCCTTCTCTCCCTTGTGGAACCAGAGTCAAGAATGAGGGGTAGTGCGGTGACTCCCTTCTCCCCTTGTGGGACCAGAGTCGAGAATGAGGGGGGGTTCGGGCATCTGCCAGCAGCACCGCTGGGATGCCCTACGTTATTGGCCGTATGACCAAACAGTAGTGCCTTCACAAGCGCGTTCAAACGGTGGTCAGGCTGGTTCCAATCGAGTACGCAGGCGGATGGGTCTTCCTTATAAGGACTGGTAGAAACCATAACACCCCCTTATGGACTGGGAACGGACATCCTTGACAGAAACGCTGTCGTTATCGGTTGGGTTGACATGATAACGTTCATCCATGGGATTGTCTGGAGAAGACCTTCTTTTGCAAATGATGCCAATCTGCGTTTTACCAGCCTGTTTGGGCTCTCGCTGAAAACCGGCGTGGAGCATAACCCACGAAGCCACTCTGGATGACGCTTGTTGAAGGCAAAAAGCGCTCTTTTATTTGATAGATTATAACTGATTATGTATCATTTTGCAACCAATACCTTGTTCCTTTTGCTTGTTTGCCACGCTGATGGTTTGCTCTTTCGGTTCAACCTGTGCTATCATACACCCGGTAAGACAACCCAGTTTCCAGCGATCTGCGTCATCTATCCCTATTCAGCCCAGCCGAGAAGGGCAGAAAGAAGGCTCATGAAAGCAATCATCTGTACACGATATGGACCACCGGATGTGCTGCAACTGAAAGAAGTAGCCAAACCTACCGTTGGTGACGATCAGGTCTTGATCAACGTCCAGGCTACCTCGGTCAACGCCGGAGACCGGCATCTCATGCGGGGTGACCCATTCCTGGTTCGCCTGATGTTTGGTCTCAGCAAACCGAAACAACCCATCCTGGGCACCGATGTTGCCGGGCGAATTGAAGCGGTGGGCAAAAACATTACCCAGTTCCGGCCGGGTGATGAGGTTTTTGGCGACTTGAGCGACAGCGGTTTTGGCGCTTTTGCGCAGTATGTCTGTACCTCCGAAAAGGCGCTAACACAGAAACCAGCCAGTATGACCTTTGAAGAAGTCGCGGCTGTGCCCTCAGCATCGGTTACGGCCTTACAAGGTCTGCGTGATAAAGGCGGCATTCAGTCGGGCCAGCAGGTGCTGATTACTGGTGCATCCGGCGGTGTTGGTACGTTTGCGGTGCAAATCGCCAAGTCATTCGGCGCCGAGGTCACTGCGGTGTGCAGCACGTCCAAGATCGATATGGTGCGCTCAATCGGCGCTGATCACGTTATTGATTATAAGCGAGAGGATGTCACACAAGGGCAACAACGCTATGACCTGATCCTGGATGCAGCCGCATACCGTTCGATCCGCGATTATCAACGGATACTCCAGCCCAAAGGGACATATGTTCTGATTGGCGGATCAATGAAGAACCTGTTTCAGGCCATGCTGTTTGGTCCCTTGCTCTCCAAGACCAGTGGGCAGAAGATTGGTAACATGCTGGTTCAACCCAACACCCAGGATTTACGCTTTATGCGCGACCTGCTGGAGAGCGGAAAAGTCAAACCAGTGATCGATAAACGCTACCCATTACGCGAGGTGCCCCAGGCGATGCGCTATTTTGAATCACGACAGGCCCAGGGCAAAATCGTTATCACGGTCGATTGAAACCAACTCAGGGAGGAAGAAATGGCGGTACAATTTGGTGTGTTTGTGCCACAAGGTTGGCGCATGGACCTGATGCAGATTGCGGACCCGATTGAACAGTATGAAGCCATGACGCGGGTCGCGCAGGCAGTCGATGGCCTTTCGGTGTATGACTCGATCTGGGTCTACGATCATTTTCATACGGTACCTCAACCCACCATGGAAACAACATTTGAGTGCTGGACCAGTACCGCAGCCCTGGCCCGTGATACGAAGCGGGTCAAAGTAGGCCAGATGGTCACCTGCAATGGCTATCGTCATCCATCACTGCTGGCAAAAATGGCCTCAACCGTTGATGTCTTGAGCCATGGCCGCTTGTTGTGTGGGCTGGGCGCCGGGTGGTATGAAAACGAATGGCGGGCATATGGCTATGGCTTTCCCGAAACCCGCGAGCGCATGGGCATGTTCCGCGAAGCCTGTGAAATCGTCGTTCGGATGTGGACAGAAGAACGACCCGTCTTTCAGGGCAAATACTACACCCTCGATCAGCCAATCAACGAGCCAAAGGGCGTGCAACAACCCCATCCGCCCCTGTGGATTGGCGGTAGCGGCGAGCAGGTGACCTTAAAACTGGTGGCAAAGTGGGGCAACGCATGCAATGTCTTTGGCGACCCGGCGATGCTTCAGCATAAATATGATGTCTTACGCCAGCACTGTGAAACGGTTGGCCGCAACTATGATGAGATTATCCGTTCAACCCCAGTCAGTGTGCTGCTGCTCAAGCCGGGCGAAGATGCCGAAACAGCCATTAACCGGATCACTGGTGGACTGGTAACGATGCAAGCGTTTCGTCAGTGGTTTAAGGTGGGCACAGCCGATGAGATTGCGGACTTACTGCGCCAGATGATCGCGGTCGGCACCAACTACTTTATTATCTATCTGCCAATGCTGGCGTATGACCATGAGCAACTGCATCGCTTTACCGAAGAGGTCATCCCGCAGGTTATGGGCTAGCTTATGGCAACGGGTTGCCCAACACCTGCTGGTTGAGAACGGCTGCAATATGTTGCAAATCCGCATCAAGCTCAAGCCCAGCCAGGCGAGCCAGATCAGCCGCCGCGCCAGCATCATCGCCATTGGCATGAAACGCCTCGGCGCGGCCCAACAGCGCCTCAGCATAATCTGGGCGAAACGAAAGCGCCTGGGTAAAATCATCCACCGCATTGATCGTGTTGCCACTCTCACGGTAGATCAGCCCGCGTAGGTAGTAGGCATTGGCCGCCCGTGGGCTGAGTTGCAGCGCCAGGTTCACGTCGCTGAGCGCCTCAGCCATTTGCCCCTTGCCCAGCAGGATCACCGCTCGCTCGTAGAGCGCATCGACATGATGGGGATTCGTCGTCAGCGTAAAATCGTATGCCCCATGGGCCGCATCAATATCGCCCAGCCGTCGTAAAATCGTCCCCTGTTGATAGAGATAATCGTCACGGTGGCGCAGATCAATCACCGCCAGAGCACCATAGTCTGCCACCATGCCCTCCAAGTCATTGTTCTTTTCACGCAGATTCAGGCGATTCCAGTAGGCCCGCACATAGTTGGGATCAAGCGCAATGGCACTGGCATAGTCGGCCATTGCCAGATCATCCTGCCCCGTTTCGGCATATATCAGTGCCCGGTTGTTAAAAGCGCGGGCATTGTATGGCTCCAGCGCAATCGCCAATGTATAATCATGCAATGCCGCTTCATATTCTTGCAGTCCATAATACGTATTACCTCGCTCAACATATGCCTGCGACCGTGCTACCAGATCAGGTGCTGCTTCAGCGGTTGCCACAGCTGCATTATACGGGTCAATCAGGGCTGTCGGTGTGGGGGACGGTTCTGGCGTGCGACCGCCACTCCACGGGTAAGCGGTACAACTTACCAGCACCAGGCCACTGAGCAACAGCAGCAACCATGGCAGCAGGGTCACAGCAGCGTTGAAGCGTTGGAGCGTTGGAGCGTTGAAGCGTTGGTTTGGCATTATGGTGTTGTCTCTGGTAGTCTGCCCAGGAGGGTCGCATCAGTCGGTGTATTTGTGGGTGGTGGTGGGATTGCTGCTTCGAGCACACGGCGTGCAACCGGTAGCGCATACACGCTGCCCTCACCACTGTTTTCAATAATCACGGCAACAGCATAGCGTGGCTGCTCAATGGGGACCAATCCTACAAACCAGGAGTGGGGCACCCCACTGGAGGTTTCAGCGGTGCCGGTTTTGCCACCAACGCCAACATAGGGCAGAGCTGCTGGTTGGGCATAGCCAATATCGACTGATGTTTTCATAATCGAACGCATCTGTGATGCGGTTTGCGCCGAAATAACCCGGCGCACCACTTCGGGTTGGGCCTGGTAGATTTGTTCCTCGCCCCGACGCACCTCTGCAACCACATAGGGCCGCATCATATTGCCATTATTGCCAATCAGCGCAACCATCTGGAGCATATCCAGTGGGCGAATCAATGCCTGACCCTGACCATAGGCCGTATCTGCTAGCACTGAAGGATAGTTCAGCACATCCGCAGTACTCGCAATAGTCCCCACATCGGCAGAAATATCACGTATATCTGGATAGGCAACGTCACTATCGCCATAGACCAGGCCCATACCAAAGGCATAGGCGGCCAGGCGTTCGGCCCCTAGCATCAAGCCAATCTGGGCAAACGCCGTGTTGCACGAAAAGGCATACACCCGCCGTAAATCCGAGGGATTGCCAGTCGTGCCGGAGAGACCATCAACGGCATTGCGCACCGGCGGCGTAGACGGGCTGACAACCAGTTGATTGGGGCAGGTGACCTGCGCCTCGGTGCCATTGAGCACACCAGTATCGAGTGCAGCGGCAGCCGTCAGGGTTTTCATCACCGACCCTGGTGGGTAGCGCCTTGCTGTCACCCG
>JAAURD010000224.1 GCA_012034075.1 Chloroflexaceae bacterium
CCTATGCCCTGGGTCCACAACGGGGAGAAGGGAGAACCGAGCGCGGCCCGAACGACCGCATGCAGACAGGATGCCTGCGCTCCAACGCCGCTCCCAATCTGCAATCAAGCCAACCCTAAGACCGCCGCAATGCCCGCCTGAAGCGTGCCACGGGTATCGATCTCGCGCAGGTCCACACCGAGATGCACCAGCGTCTGAGCAATCTGGGGCTGAATACCCGTGAGCAGTACGCGTGCCCCAAGCAGCTGCACCGCCCTGGCCGCGCGTATTAGCGCATCTGCCACCTGGGTATCGACCACGCGCACACCTGTAATATCCAGAATAGCAGTATCGGCCTGATAACGGGCAATGCCTTCAAGTAGGACTTCCATCACCTGTTGAGCACGATGGCTATCGATGCTGCCGATCAACGGCATAATCACCACATGATCGGAGATAGGAATAAGCGGGCTGGAAAGCTCACTGAGCACGGCTTTTTGCGCATCGATGATTTGCTGTTGTATGGCGTCACGTTCCTTTTGATGTGCTCGCTGATCCGTAATATCGCGCACAATTGCTGGAAAACCCGATATGTTCCCCTGAGCATCACGTGTCACAAAGATCGATACATGGACCGGAAAGGTCGTGCCATCACGGCGTTGATACATCATTTCACCGCTCCAGGTACCAGTACCAGTGAGCATATAGGCCAGAATTTCATCGGTCGAAATCGTATCAGTGATGATCAAGTCCTGCACATGCATACCTACTAAATCATCATAGCCGGTCATCTGAGCATACGCCGGGTTGGCATAGGCAAATACTCCCTCTGTATTAGCTATCCCAATGCCGTCGGGTGAGTTCTCGACCAGCAGCTTAAATAATGCCAGGTCGCGTTCACGCTGTACCTGCTCGGTAATATCGTTGGAGATGCTACAAACGGCATAGATTTCATTCTGTTCATTGCGTAACGCAAAGCGGGTTGACTTATACGTGAACAGATTATCTTCATATACAAGGTTCTGCTCAATGGCACTTAATTTGCCCGTCTGTAATACTTGATCGTCAAGCGCTTTGAGGCGTGCCGCTACATCCGGGTCGAAGAGTTCAGCATCGGTTTTGCCCACAATATCGGCTACATCACGTCGCATCAGCCGTGCCGTTTCATGGCTTATCATCAGATAGCGCCCCTCAATATCACGTGCTACAATCAGCATAGGGGCATTTTCAAGCACCCCTTGCAAGAGTGTCTGACTCTGATACAGTTGCGTTGCCGATACCTGTTGCTGACTGCTCATCGTATCGATCTGCTGACGCTCATTGGTGATATCACGCTGGCTCTGTGCTACATACACGATACACCCCTGGTCATCGTACAGCGGAAAAAAGGTCATTTCAATCCACAGACGGATGTCCGCTGAACGTTTCAGACCAGTCTCGGCAATATCATAGTGTATCGGCGGTGTCGTGCAAATTTCGCCTTGCAGTGCCCGTCGAAAGAATGATGGAAAATCCTGGGCCAGGCTCTGCTCATCGGTGTAGACATTGACCAGCCCGGCCACATGCTGGCGTTGCAGATGCCACAGTTGTTCGGCGGCCCGATTGATCGTGATCACCAGACCATTCAGATTGTAGACCGTCATCGGGACCGGAATATCATCAAAAAGGTGTGGAAAGATAGTGTTGGTGGACGATGCTTCCTGCACATATGGTGTTCTATGTGCTTCTAGATACGCAATGCGCTGACGTAATTGCTCATTTTCGGCATGCAGTTGGGCAATGATCTCGTTGTCGCTGCTCATCTTGGTTTCTCCGGTTCTCTCTTGCGTCAAAAAACAGCAGGATCCGTATCAACACGCGTTTAGTATACCAGGTGTTTTTGTCTCACAGTGCATGCCAGGTTGCTGCAACCGACATGGCAAATATACGCTATAATACAGCCTATGCAAACTATATTGTTCTTGTTGCGCCGATATTTGATCATACTGATCGTGCCTGTGCTGGTTGGGTTGAGCGCCTGTGGCCCGGCCGCAGTTCAACCAGTCACACCAGTACCAACCGGTACACCAGCGCCCACCGCTATCCCCAGTCCTACACCGCTTCCGCGTGGTGGCGATTTGATTATACGCCTGGCAACCGATATTCCCAACTTCCAACCGTGGCGCCCACGCAATCGCGGTGAAGAGCAGTTGACTGGTCTCTTGTACAATGGTCTGATGCGGATGAATCCGCAACTGCGACCTGAGCCCGACCTGGCCCGCAAATGGGAAACGACGCCCGATGGCCGCGTCATTACCTTTACCTTACGCACCGATATCACCTGGCACGATGGCGAACCATTTGATGCCGAAGATGTGCGGTTTACGCTCGACCGCTTGCGTACGCTCCCGCTTACCAGCACCGCCCTGATTGCGGACCTTGGCTATATTGTCGAAGTCACGGCACCTGCGACCAATACCGTGGTATTATCGTTGAGCGAACGGTACGCCCCGCTGTTGGCCGGCCTGACGGTGCCGATTCTGCCGCGTCACCGGCTGGAAGCGCA
Organism: Chloroflexaceae bacterium; assembly: GCA_012034075.1. Taxonomy (GTDB): domain Bacteria; phylum Chloroflexota; class Chloroflexia; order Chloroflexales; family Chloroflexaceae; genus JAAURD01. The sequence goes on from JAAURD010000224.1 coordinate 2,525, forward strand.
AGACCTGGAGACGGTGAATTTCTGGGATATGACGCCGGTTGGAACAGGGCCGTTTCGTTTTATCAGTCGCGTGCCTGGCCAATCGATTGTGTTGGGGCGTTTTGATAGCTACCACTATGGGGCACCGCTGCTGGACCGTGTGGCCTTTGTCGGTGCCGCCGATAGTGATTTGACCCTGTCATCGCTGCAAGATGAACGCCTGTTGTTGGCCGAGTTGCCCTGGAATGCAACGCGCAATCTGACCAGCACCATTCAGAACATCCGCGTTGGCACGTACCCCGAAAATGGCTTCTACTTTCTGGCCTTTAATCTGCGTGAAGGTCGTGCCTTTGCCAACCCGGAAGTACGCAAGGCCCTGGCAGCGGCACTTGATCTGCCACGTCTGGTCGAAGCCGCGACCGATGGTCAGGGCATACCCATTGCCAGTAGTGCTGCGCCTGGTTCATGGGCCGATCTCACGCCGCTGACTGATGACCGGCTGCAAGCGAACCTTGAACTGGCCCGTGCATTGCTCACCGAGGCCGGCTGGGAATTGCCACCGGGCAGTACCATTCGCCAGCAGAATGGCGTGCCCTTTGAAGCACAGTTGCTGGTGCGCAACGACGATGCCCGGCGCATTGCAGCCGCCCAGTATCTGGCCGAAGTAGCGGCACGCATCGGCCTGCAAGTCACGGTGGTGCCTACTGATTTTGAGACAATCCTCTCGAAATATGCACCACCCTATGACTTTGATCTACTCGTGGGGAGCTGGATCAACGGCGCCGGCGATCCCAACTTTGCCGATTATGCCTACTACGATCCGGACGATTTTACGCTCTTTCACTCCAGCCAGATCAACCAGGGCATTGAGGATACCCGGATCACCCGCAACTTTGTCGGCTTTAGCGACCCGGTCTATGACGAGCAATCGGTGCTCGGGCGCCAGCTCTACACCATTGATGAACGCATCGACGCCTACCGCCAGACCCAGACCCGCGTGTTTGAGCAACTGCCCTATCTGTATCTGTGGGCCGACCGCATACCGGTCGTGCTGAACCAGCGGGTCAAAACACTGGATGGCCCGATTGACCTCTCAACACCGGTCTATCTCTGGAATATTGAGCGCTGGTATTTGGATACTCCGTAGGTTCATTGATCATTGATAATGGATATATAGATAATTGGGGCACGGACCGACGTTTTCCCCTGTTTATACCTCATGGCAAGCATCGATTCATGGCGTGTCCATTTGCTCCACAGGCACTGCCACGCCTTGCGTAGGCGCGGGAGCGTAGGCGCGGCTTGTAGCCGCGCTCACGTTCCACCACACAACGTGCCCCCGCACCAGTGTCCATTTGCTCCACAGGCACGCACGGAGCGCCACCGCACGCACGGAGCGGCCACACCCCAGTGCCCTTCTGCTCCACAGGCACTGCCCACGCCTTGCGTAGGCGCGGGAGCGTAGGCCGCGCAGCACTCACGTTCCACCGCACGCGCTGTTTCCCTGCCGAGCACCATAATGGCCAATTGATACCCGACGCGGTGCGGTCGTCCCAACCGCCGTCCCAACCTCCATCGCTTTGCGTCTCAACGCCCCAACGCTTCAACGCTTAGACGGTATTACCCAGTGCTGCCCAGGCCGTTTGCCAGCGCATTCATCGTAAGCAGCAAATGCGGCAGCAGCGACTCCGCTTCATCGGTGGCAGACTGCTGTTGCAGCTGGCGCCATTGACGCAGCAGGCTCAGCTGCTGCTGGTGCAGCACCCGCAAACTCGCCCGGCGGATGTCCATCAGAGCATGCACATTGGGCCGACGTTCGGCCAGCGGCCCATCATACACCGCTTCTAGCATCTGCCAGGTACGCTCATACTCAGCCAGAATCAGTGTGAGAAAGCGCTCACGAATGGCCGAATCTTCTACGAGAGCAGCGTATGCCTGCATCATATCGGTATCCACCGCCGCAATGCTGGTTGCCGCGTTGCTCAAGATATAGTGCAGCGGCGCCCAGGTGAGCAGATGCTGGCGGACCAGATCAAATGCCGCCGGGTCATGGCCCTGCAGCGCTTGCAAAGCACTACCAACGCCATACCACCCCGAGAGATAAAACCGTGCCTGGCCCCAGCTAAAGACCCACGGAATAGCGCGTAAATCAGCCAGCGTTTGCTGCCCCGTCCGCCGCGCCGGACGTGAGCCGATGCGACTCTGTTCAATTACATCGATGGGCGTGGCCTGCCGGAAGAAACGGAGAAAGCCCTCAGTGTTGAGCAACGCCAGATAGACCTGATGGCTCTGCTGGGCCAGCCAGTCCATCGTCGGCTCCAGCGGATGCGGCGGTTCGGCACGATGCTGGTCGAGCAGGGTCACGCGGGTGGTACCGGCCAGCAGCAGTTCCAGGTGGTAGGCCGCCTGGATCCGGTTGGCATATTTCTGGGCGATGGTTTCGCCTTGCTCGGTCAGGCGCAGGTCACCACTGACGGCACCGCGTGGCATCGATTTGACAAAGCGGTGGGTCGGGCCAGCCCCGCGGCTGATCGTGCCGCCACGCCCATGGAAAAAGCGTATCCGTACCCCATACTGCCGGCCTATCTCAACCAGCGCTTCCTGGGCACGATATAGCCCCCACAGGCTGGCAAACATGCCGCCATCTTTGTTGCTATCGCTATAGCCAATCATCACTTGCTGTACAGGCAAACGGTCGTCACCGCGAGGTTGCAGCACCAGGCTCCGTTGCGTCAGCGGGTGCGCCAGAAAGTCGGCCAGAATGGATGGGCTTCGTTCGAGGTCATCGATTGTCTCGAAGAGGGGCACCACCGGCAGTTGACAGGCTAGGCCATCGGCGGTGTCGATCAGCAAACCGACCTCGCGTGCCAGCAGATACACCACCAGCAGATCAGAAAGACTGCGGGTCATGCTGACAATGAGCGATCCCAAGCCATCGGCCCCATAGCGTGCTATATGGTCCACCAGCACCCGATAGCAGCTCAGGACAGCGCTGGCTTCATTGCCAACCGGCATGCCCGGTCGGGTAAAGGGACGTGGCGACCGGAGTTCCTCTTCCAGAAAAGCCAGTCGTTGGGCTTCACTCCAGGCTGGGAAGTCGGTTGACGGCAGACCCGCAGCTTGCATCAGCTGGGCCACTGCCAGATCGTGGAAGCGGCTATTCTGCCGAATATCTAGGCGTGCCAGATGGAAACCGAACGTCTGCACACTGCGGATGATCGGCTGTACAAGAGCACGCGCCAGTCGTTGGGCACCCATCTCCGCGAGTCCATCTGCCAGAAACTGGAGGTCGTTGAGCAGATCATCGGCTTGATAATAGGTATCGTGCTCACGCTCCCATTCAGGGCTGTAGACCGGGGCATCGGCAGGTGGCAGTTGCGCCAGCATGACGTTTGCCATCTGTCGCCACGGTTCTTCCGGGTTTCGCACAACTGCCTGCCAGCCGGCATCACCCATCTGCTCAACCATGGCCGCGAGATAGTCGTTAATGCCCTCTGGTGCTGATTGCAACCGTTCGGAGAGACTCAGCTGGCGGGCCAGTTCGGTCAGTTGGCGCTGAATCAACGCGAACGCATGTTGGCGCAGTTCTCGTAGCGTCTCATGTGTGACGTCGGCTGTGACCAGGGGATGACCATCACGGTCGCCGCCGACCCATATGCCAAAGCGCAGCCGTGGCAAGTTCATCGCATCGCTCAAGGTATCCAGGTCACCGCCGATGTCTGTCCAGGCTTGATACAGGCGCTGATCGAGGACTGGTAAGACATCTGGAAAGACCGCAGAGAGGTAGTGAACAATATTGCGCCGCTCAGCAGCAACATCCGGCTTTTCGAGAAACACTTCGCCCGTGTACCAGAGCAGTTCCAAGACGGTTTTCATCTGCTCACGGATGGCCTGTTGTTCATAGGGTGTCCACGTCTGATGTTCACGCTGGACCAGCAGCAGATAGAGTTGCCGGTGATGTTCCAGCACGGTTGCCCGTTTGGCCTCGGTCGGGTGGGCTGTCAGCACCGGCTCAACCTGAATCTGACCCAGTGCATCAGCTATCTGCTGCTGGCTCAGGCCACGATCTAGCAGATCATGCAGACATTCCGCCCAGAGCGCACGGGTGACCCGCAGGCCCTGCTGGGCATCGGCAGCACGGCGTTCTTGCACGGCGGCATTTTGTTCGACCATGCTGAGCAGGGTAAATGCAATGGTATAGGCCTGGGCCAGATGCTCTGGCTCAATTTCGCTGGCAGATGCGACTGGTTGTGGTTGCCAGGGCAGGGCCTGGGCCAGCGTCGTTTCGCCTATATCTTCCAGGACTTCGCGGAAGCAGGTCATGAGAAACGTGAGATCACGTTCGATTTTATGCGGATCGACGACCAGAATGCTGCTGATATTCATCTCTTTCCCCTGTTTTTTGTCGCTTTGGAGCACGTATGTCAATTCTGCCTGACCTTTAATTATCCACATCTTGCCAGCCCTGGGTCTGCGCGATTTCGCGCAAACCTCGCAGCAGGGTGTTGAGTTGTTTGAGCAGCAGGCGCATCTTCATCGGTGCAGACTGGTCCTGACTCACCCACTTGTTCAGATCGCCTTCAACATAGGCGCGGGAGAGGCGTTCGGTTTCGTCGATCATCTGATCGAGCGAGCGAATCCGAAAAGTACGCGCCTTGTTGGCCGGCTGGTTTTCAATCGTCATATCGCCCACCGCGATATACTCCGGGTCATCGTCAACCGGCTCTTCGGCGTCGAGCCAGAGGTCATCGTCATCGCTATCGTCACCGGCTGCGGGGCTCGTGCGCGGCAGCGGGCCACCGCTGATCGTCACCTCTGGTACTGGTCGCTGGCGCAGTTGCTCGCCGCGTTCCAGTGCTTGCAATGCCGTCTCCAGCGTCAGGTTGGGGTTTGCCACAAAGTAGTTCGCCAGCCGGCTCAGGTCCGCCGCCGACATGCCCTCATCAACTGCTGCCTGTGCCAGTTCAATCTGTGTGCGGGTATTGGGCACACGGCCGT
>JAAURD010000225.1 GCA_012034075.1 Chloroflexaceae bacterium
TGAAACCGCAATTTGAGGCTGGTCGTGAGCATGTCGGCAAACGCGGTGTCGTGCGTGACCCTGCAATGCATCGCCAGGTCTTGCAGCAGGTCACCGCCGCTGCCGCCCAGGCTGGCCTTGGGTTGCAGGGCATGACCCGTTCGCCGCTGACCGGGCGGCCGGCAATGTTGAGTTCCTCGCCTGGTGGCAACCCGATAGCCCGGCGATTGATGTGGCCCAGGCGATTGCTTGTTCGCTCACTTGACGAACCGGCCCATTGACGTACAATAGAAAGAGGACGGTTGCATCGTCGTTCAATCACATCTCCGGTCAGCACGATACGTCCGGAGAGAGAGCGGGAAACAGCAGCATGCATATTGATTATATGATGACACTCTTTGAGTACAATTTCTGGGCCAATCAACGTGTCCGCAAATGTTCAGCACAGTGCGATACAGAGCAGTTTGTGGCACCGGTCGAATCACTGAGCCATGGCAGTTTGCGTGGTACGCTGACCCATATTCTCAGTGCCGAATGGGTCTGGCGCATGCGCTGTCAAGAGGGCATCTCGCCCTCGCGCATGCTCAAGGATGCTGATTTTGCGACGCTAGATGCACTTCAGCAACGTTGGCAGCAAGAAGAAGAGCGTATGCGCCAGTTTGTCGCTAGTCTTACAGCCGATGATCTACAACGCAATGTTATGTATACCAATACACGTGGTCAGGCGTTTACCTCACGGATGGATGCCATCCTGGGGCATATTGTGAATCATGGCACGCAGTTTCGCAGTGAAGCGTCCATGATCTTGACCGCGTGGGGGCATTCGCCGGGTGACCTGGATTTGATCTTCTTTGTACGAAAATAACGAGGTACCATGACCAGAGTCTACGATGTCATTATTGTTGGTGCACGGCTGGCCGGAGCAGCCACCGCCGCCCTGCTGGCACGTCAGGGCGCACGTGTGTTGCTGCTTGAGCGCACCACCTTTCCATCGCCGATTGTCTCCTGCCCCATCTTTTTTGGCGATAGTCTGGTGTTACTCGATCACATCGGCGTACTAGGCGATGTGGAAACGATTGGCGCACCGCGTATCCGCCGTTATGGCTTGCGCTCACCCAGGTTTGATGTGGTCGCCGAACTGCCACCGGCCTATGGCTACGATTATGCCTACTCAATCCGCCGTGAAGTGCTCGACACGGTGATTTTGCGCAGCATCGCCAACCAAAACGCTATCGAAGTGCGCGAAGGCTTCACCGTCACCGACCTGATCCAGGCCAATGGGCGCGTGGTTGGCGTGCGTGGGCGCTCCGGTGGCGGCGCCGAGGAGTCGCTCTATGCCTATGGCGTGATCGGCGCTGATGGCAAGCGCTCGCTGGTGGCGCGTGCCGTGGGCAGCTCGATCTATGCTAGTATGAGCGTTGGTACCTGTTTCTTTTATGCCTACTATCGCGATTTTGCGCCGCTCGATGAGCCATCGGCGGTGGTTTATACCGAGGACGAGTGGAATAAAGGCGTGCTGGTGATTGACGCCGATGATGACCTGACTCTGGTCTCGATGGCTGCCGATCAACAACAGTTTGAGCAGATCCGCAAAGACCCCGAAGCGGCGTTGGAAGCTGCCTGGCGGGCTATGCCTGAGCTGCGGCAGCGCGGCGAGCAGGCCACCCGCGTTACGCCCGTGATGGGCGAACACGCCTGGGATAGCTTCTATCGCCAATCGTATGGCCCCGGCTGGGCGCTGGTGGGCGATGCCGGCCACACGATAGACCCGTTTACCAGTAAGGGCATTCGCAATGCCCTGCGCAGTGCCGAAATACTGGCGCAGGCATGGCAGCAGACACGTAGACGTGATTCCTGGGTCGATGCGATGGCTCGCTATCAGTGGCAACGCGACACCGAAACCATGCCCATGTTCCAGTTTCTCGAAATGACCATGCTGGTTCAGGAGATGGCCCGCATGGGCTTTGATCTGGGGTCGCTGGTGATGCGTGCGCTTGCACGCCGACCAGAGATGGCCCAATATTACGTTGGTATCTACAATGGTGCAACGCCGGTCGAAACTTTTCTCGACCCGTTCACAATCATGAGTCTTATCGCTGAAGATGTGCTCTGCTATGAGCTACCCGACAAGGTCGCCGAACTCTTTAGCCGCATGACAACGTTGCGCTCATCGCCGGTTGCGTCTGAGCCGATATAAACCGTACTTACCCAAACAGAACTGGTGATCCATGGCAATCGATATCTTTCTTACGCAGATAGCGCAGGCTCTGCAACAGGGTCAGGCGACTGAACATACGTACCGTCCCGCGCTCAAGCAGCTGTTTGAGACGGTGCTGGCGCCGGTGTCTGCAATCAATGAGCCGAAAAAAGCTAGCTTTGGCGCACCCGACTTTCTGCTTGAGCGCCACCAGACGCCTCTGGGCCATGTTGAGGCCAAAGATGTTGGGCTGAAGCTGGACCACTTCTACGAAGACAGCGAGCGCGAGCAACCCCGCACGCCCGAAGGTAAGCAACTCAAGCGTTACCGTGCCAACCTTGCCAATCTGCTCTACACCGATGGCCTGGTCTGGTACTGGTTTGTCAATGGCGAGTTGCGCACGGCAGAGCCAGTGTGCCTGGCGACCGTCGTCAAACCGAGCCATAAACTCAAGCCGATTGCGGGCGCTGCGCAACACTTGCTCGACTTGCTGCACCAGTTTGCCGAACAGCAGATCACGACCATTTCGCACCCGCGTGACCTGGCCGCACGTCTGGCCCAGAGCACTCGCTGGCTGTACGATCTGATTCTCACTGTCTTTGAGCAGGAAGGCCCGGAGGGCGACCTGCACATCGAACTCGACGCCTTTCGTGAAACGCTGCTGCCCGCGCTCAAGCCAGATGAGTTTGCCGATATGTATGCCCAGACGATTGTCTACGGTCTCTTTTCGGCCCGCATTGCGCTGCAAGAGCAGGCCAGCTTTACCCGCCACGATGCCGCCCGTGGCATTCCCGTAACCAATCCGTTTCTGCGCAAGCTCTTTCAGAGCATCGGTGGTTATGATCTGGATGAGCGCATCGCCTGGCTGGTGGATCACTGCGCTAATCTGCTTGCCCGTACCGATATGGGCGCGGTGCTGCACGATTTTGGTAAGGCGACGATGCAGCAAGACCCGGTTGTCCATTTTTACGAGACCTTTCTCAGTGTGTATAACCCGAAGATGCGCGAGACACGCGGGGTGTACTATACGCCCGAACCGGTGGTTAGCTATATTGTGCGCTCGGTAGACCAGTTGCTGCAACAGCGCTTTCAACGCGCCGATGGGCTGGCTGATGCCAGCACGGTCATTCTGGACCCGGCCACCGGCACGGCAACCTTTCTGGCGGCGGTGGTCCAATCGATTTATGCAACCCAGCAGGCCCAGGGCATGGAGGGCTATTGGGATAGCTATGTGGCCGACAAGTTGCTGCCACGGCTGTTTGGGTTCGAGTTGCTGATGGCGCCCTATGCGGTGGCCCATCTGAAACTGGGCTGGTTGTTGCAACAGTATGGCTACACCTTTGGTCACCAGGCGCGGCTGGGCATTTATCTGACCAATGCGCTGGAGAGCCTGCCACCGGGGCAGCACTACCTGGCTTTTAAGCAGTTTATTGCCGAGGAGGGCACCCATGCCGAAGCGGTGAAACATAAACAACGGGTCATGGTCGTGCTGGGCAACCCGCCCTACTCCGGACATAGCGCAAACAAGGGTGAATGGATTGGCAACCTGGTGCGTGACTACTATCAGGTCGATGGCAAGCCGCTGGGAGAGCGCAACTCCAAGTGGTTGCAGGATGATTATGTGAAGTTTATCCGCTTTGGGCAATGGCGCATTCACCAGACCGGCGAGGGTATTCTGGCCTTTATCTCCAACAACGGCTATCTCGATAATCCGACCTTTCGGGGTATGCGCCAGCATCTGCTGCACGAGTTTGATACGATCTATCTGCTCAACCTGCATGGCAATAGCAAAAAGAAAGAGCGTGCGCCGGATGGGTCACCCGATGAGAATGTCTTTGATATTCAGCAGGGGGTGGCAATTGGTATCTTTGTGAAACAGCAGCACGCAGCCACAGAGCCGGCCACCGTCTATTACGCTGATTTGTGGGGTGAACGTGAGAGCAAATATGAACAATTGGCGACGCTTGATAGCAGTACGACGGTATGGCAGCAGCTTGTGCCGGCGAGTCCCTGGTATCGCTTTGTACCGCACGATGGTGATCTTAGCGACGAGTATGAGCAGGGCTGGCAGAGTTCCGATATGATGCCTGTCGCTTCCGTAGGCATGGTTACAGGTCAGGATAAGCGTACTATTGCGTTCAGCTACCAGGAATGTTTACACCTGGCGCACGAACAGCAGATGCCAGAGGAAGCGATCAAACCCGTTCTGTATCGGCTTTTCGATCAAAGGTATATGATCTACCACTCGGACCTGGTTACCCGTCTGCGTCACGATGTCACAAACCATCTGCTCACCGGCCCTAATCTTGCTTTGATCGTTGCTCGTTCGGGGTCAGCCGGTCAACCATTCGGGCATATGTTCTGTACACAGCACAGTGTGATGGCTCGCCTCTACCTCGATGCCGCCTGCGTTGCTCATTTTAGCCCGCTCTATCTCTACCCCAATGGTCAGTTTCCCGAGTTGTTACTCCATCACGAAAATGGGCATCGACCCAATTTTGCATCGACCTTTATCAGCGATGTTACGCAGCGGCTTGGTCTGGCGTTTATCGCCGATGGACAGGGCGACCTGGAGCACACGGTCGGGCCAGAGGACATCTTCCACTATATCTACGCTGTGTTTCACAGCCCGACCTACCGTGAGCGCTACGCCGAACTGCTCAAGATCGACTTTCCGCGCGTGCCGCTGACCCATGATCGGGCGCTCTTTGCTGCTCTGGCAGCCCACGGGGCGGAGCTGGTAGACCTGCATCTGCTGCGTTTGCCCGGTCAGGCTGGCGTTGGCGGGGCCGGTGGCGCCGCCATCTTGCACAACCCGCAGACTCAGGGCATCAAAGCGCCACTACCTGGTAGCAATATGGTGGACAAGGTGCAGTACATCCCGCCGCAGCACGATCAACCGGGGCGGGTCGCCTTCAACCCAACGCAGTCGTTTGCTGGGATTACTCCGGAGACCTGGGAGATGCGCATTGGCGGTTACCAACCGCTGGAGAAGTGGCTGAAAGACCGCAAGGGGCGGACACTCTCGCATGACGACATTTTGCACTACCGCCGCATGGTCATCGCGCTCCAGGAGACGCGGCGGCTGATGGCGGCTATTGATGGGCTTATTCCTGCATGGCCGCTGGTATAAGGTACTTGCGTTTGATACCATTCAGCCCAAATGGTCTCCCTCACCCCCGGCCCCTCTCCCACAAGGGGAGAGGGGAGTCGCACTCAGCGCAACTGGTCGCAATCCGACATAGCCCTCTCCCACAAGGGGAGAGGGGGAGTCACGGCGGTCGGGACGACCGCACGCACGCATCAGACGGAGGTGTGTGCGTGCCGCCGCACGCAAAGCGGCAACGAGGCGCTCCACGTCCGAGCAAGTAACTGTTCAGACTTGGGGAGAGAAAACGTATGGTATACTACCACTATGTCAACCACAGCTCTGCCAACAACCCTGGAAGAAGCGCTCCAAAAGCGCGGAATCATCCTGATGCACCATACTGCCACCGACGCACTGTACGAGACCCTGAAGGCACAAACGATCAACCGTCTGCGAACGGGGTAACACAACGCAACAGGAAGAGCGGCGGGCGTGTTCGTAGAGATATCACCAGAAAGGTAACCCGTATGACCGAACAGACGATGACGACTATTACCTTTACCCTGCCATCTGATCACAAAAAACAATTTGCCGACCTGGCTGCGCAGTTTGGTGTATCGTTGGAAGACCTGCTGCGGCTGAGTATCGAGTCGCTTATTGCCCAACCACAGCAGACATTTGATGAGGCCGCCGCCTATGTGCTGGCAAAGAACACCGACCTGTATCGGCGTTTGGCCTGATACGCTACCTGACGGTGGGCGAGGTTATTCTGCTGTATCAGCGGGTGATGGCACAATCCGGTGGCACAGTGGGTATACACAACCTGAATGCCCTGGGATCGGCAGTCACACAACCCCGTATGACCTTTGGGGGCAGCGATCTGTACCCGAATCTCGCAGACAAAGCGGCGGTGCTGGGATTTGTGCTTATCACCAATCATCCCTTTGTGGATGGAAACAAACGTATTGGGCATGCGGCAATGGAAACCTTTCTGATCCTCAATGGCTTTGAAATGGACGCTGCGGTTGAAGAGCAGGAGCAGGTCATTCTGGCGGTAGCCGCAGGTACGATGAAACGCGAGGCATTTACTGACTGGCTGACGGTACATATCGTGCCATGTGCCGACAGAGCATTCACCCCTGACAGCGGTGGTTCATGAGACTGCTGTTGATGCGATGAGCAATAAAGCCTATTCCGATATCCATACTTTCTCCCTAAAACCGCGTTGGTGATTTCGTAGGGCAATAACGATGGCGCCAGCAGGCCAAGCTGCCCGGTAACAACATCGCGCACAAGTGCCTGACACCAAATTCGGTTCATTATACCAAATTCGGGTGATCCCTGGTATGCGCTGCAACGCTTTGCGCTTCAACGCTTCCAAGCCGCACCTACGTCTGATGCGTGTGTGCGGTCGTCCCGACCGCCGTGCGGCTGCAAGCCGCACCTACGTCTCATATCGATGCTTGCCATTTGGTATCAGAGGCCATCGCCTTAAACTCCCGAATCTATGCTACACTATGCATAGGTATAGGTTGTCATTGAACAAGCGCTCCCTTTGGAGGAAACACCTGATGCATCAGCCAGAATCCACACCTACAGACAAGACCATTGAACAGCTCATTGACCCCACCTGGGTTGCCGCTACGCGCACCGCCAATGGTATCGCGCAGCATTACTACCGCACCGCATCGCCGGGCAGCGGCAAACCAGCGGTTGTATTACTCCATGGGTTTGAAGACCAGGGTCTGTCCTGGTTGCGTGTAGCACAGGTGCTTGCCCAGACTTACGATGTGGTGATGCTTGATGCCCGTGGCCATGGTCGCTCTGCCGGCCCCGAAAATGGATTTTCGGCCGCTTTGCTGGCTGCCGATGTGGTGGCTCTGATTCAGACATTGGAGTTGCACCAGCCGGCCTTGCTCGGTCATTCTATGGGCGCTGCAACCGCTGTGTCGGTGGCAGCCAACCACCCGCAGCTCATTCGAGCTATTTTGCTCGAAGACCCACCTATGCGTGCGATGCCCGTCCCCGACCGGCAGACCAACCCACAGTACGCTGTGTGGTATCAATCCTGGCTAGACCAGATGCAAGCACTCAAGACCCAGTCACCGGCCGAGCGTCGCGCCACCGCCTTACGCTTCCTCCCTGGCGCTGA
>JAAURD010000226.1 GCA_012034075.1 Chloroflexaceae bacterium
GGTCGTCCCGACCGCTGTGCGGCCAGGCAAGCCGCACCTCACGTCTCATATCGATTAACCAATTTGTCTGATGCGTGCGTGCGGTCGTCCCGACCGCCGTGCGGCGGCAAGCCGTACCGACGTCTCATATCGATGCTTGCCATTTGGTTATTCCTTACGGAACCCATGCTCACCCAATGGGCACAGTGGGCTGCTCCCCGTTGGGATGGGCGGGATGGCGTACTGCAACCAGTGCCACACAGCCACCAGCAGGTCATACAGGTGCAACGTCCAGGGTGAATAGATTGCAAACTCCCGCGTCCACTGCGTTTCGATCTCTGGTCAACGTGCTATCCTTTCTGATGCACCATCTACATCATACGAGGGTAACACTTCCCGCAACGAGGCAACATGAATCTGAAGCAGCGAAGCAGCGCAACGGTTTTATGCCTGGTGCAAGCCCCAACGCACAGCAGTCGCGCTCCAGGTGTAGCCAGTGCCTGCACCAGCCAGCACCACCAGATCACCATCGCGCAACATACCACGTTCGCTGGCAAGCTGTAAGGCAAGGTGCTGATCGACTGACTGCATATGCCCATACTCGTCAAGGAAGATTGCCTGTTCGGCTTGCAGTCCCAGCGCCTTGAGGATCTCATGGTGAAATGAGGGCTTCATATGCGTAATAGCCAGAAAGGCAAGCTCATCGCGGTGGGCGCCGCTCCGCTCAATCGCCTGCTCAATCACCAGCACAAAGTTGGGCAGCGAAACCTGTCCCAGACGGTCGCGCATATCTTCCAGGCCAATCACATCGAGCACATGCAGCCCCTGAGCGACTGTTTCGGCGCTGGTGGGATGAAGGCTACCGCCACCGGGCATAATCACCATCTCGCTAAAAGAGCCATCGACCAGCACCGCTGATTCGAGCACCTGGTTGCGTGGCTCATCACGCCGCAAGAGCAAGGCCGAGCCACCAGCGCCAAAGTTAAACATAAAACGTGTGCGCTCCTGGGCATAATCTACCAGGTCATTTTCACGCGCGGCCGAAACTAGCAGAACATGGCGCAGCGCTGGATCAGATCGCATCTGGTCACGAGCTGTGCGCAGGGCCAGCGGCGCCCCCGCACACAGCGCATAGATCTCATAGGCATAGGCCCGCGTGGCGCCCAGCAGATATTGAATTTTGGCGGCTGCCGACCAGACGAAATAATCTTTATATTCGCTGCCGTGGTAAATAATCAGATCAAGCTCTTCGGCGCTTATACCAGCGGCAGCGATAGCGCGACTGGCAGCGCGTGCAGCCATCTGCGAAGGTTGATCATCGGGTCCGGCAATATATTTTTGCCGAATACCCAACTTGTTTATCACAACCGTTTCGGGAATACCGGTTTTCTGAGCAATATCCGCCGCCGTCTCAACTGTTTCTGGCAGATAGCTGCCAATCGCCACAATCCCAACCGTTGGAACATGCATACGCCAACCTCCAGGCTCTGAGCATCACTGTCGTATGGCTATGAGTATAGCATATCTCTTGTGGTTTGTGTGCTGTTGCGTCATGTAGGTGATAGTATGGCCCCAGGCTATCTGGTATTAGCCTGGGGCGAGGGCCGGGTATTACTCGCTACTCGTACCAGTCACTTGCATCAGCCCGGTCGCCTGTCCAGGAAAGAGCCAGTCCTGCGAGGTAAAATCGAACCCATCAAACGTTGGCTTGATCAGAAACGAGTTGATACTATGCGAGCGGATAATCTGCGGCGCATCACCGATAATCAACCGTTGCGCCTGCTGATAGAGGGCCAGTCGGGTCGCTTCGTCCCGTTCTCTATCGGCCTCATCCAGCAGGCGATCCACCTCCGGGTTGGCATAGCCAAAGCTGCTTGCCAGGTCCGTCCGCGAATGCCAGTAATCACTGAGCCACACTTTCGGGTCTGGATACTCTGCACACCACGAACTGAGCACCATCTGCGGGTGGGTCTCAACATCTACAATCAGTTCATCAATCGTTGTGCCATCGAGGGCACTAGTCGTAATCGTCACACCCAGGTTCTCTTGATAACGCTGTACCAGATAGGTTGCAGCCGACTCGGCCGCCGGGTCGTCACTCACATAGGTCAGGGTTACCTCAGGCAACCCCTCGCCATTGGGGTAACCGGCTTCTGCGAGCAAGGTGCGAGCGCGTTCCGGGTCAAAATCATAGCGCGTCTCATCTGGATCATGACCAGGAAAACCAGGTGGTATCCAGGTAAGCGTTTTGACACTGGTGCCCTGCAAAATATCGCGAATATACGCATCGCGATCATAGGCATAGATAAAGGCCTCACGTACCAACTTTTCATCAAACGGAGGGATAGTCAGATTCAGTTCGTAACTCTCTGTACAGGCACCGGAGTACTGGGTGTACGCTTGACTCAGTGCCGAGTCGTTCTGAATACCAGGCACATCGCCGGGATCGGGCTGAATAATATCGACCTCACCCGCCTGATAGGCCTGAAAAGCCACCGCACGGTCGGGAATAGCGATAAACGTTACCCCATTAAGGCGGCCGGCCCTGCCAGTAGTTTGGGTTGGCCTCCATCTCAATGCGATTCTGCGCAATATCGATACTGGTCATGCGAAATGGCCCGTTGCCAATATGCAACGCCGCATCTTCATACCATTGCTCACCAGCGCTCTCAATCAACTCTTGCTTTGCTGGAAAGAGCATGGGAAGGCTCGCCATCGCATGGAAGTAGGGTACCGGTTGCTCAAATGAAAAGACAATCGTGCGCTCATCAACAACCTCAACGCCCAGGTTGACGAAAAAATCATCCGGCAATGATTCGTCGGGTGCGATTTCGGTATCGATAATATCGGCTGCACCCTCAATCACATCCAGATAAATCTGGCTATAGCCCGGTCGGCGCGGGTCAAGCGTGCGATAGATCGCGTTGGCAAAATCCTGCGCAGTCAGCGGTGAGCCATCGCTATATTGCAGGTCGGATCGGAGGTAGAACGTAATCTGAGTAGCATCATCATTATATTCCCAACGTTCGGCGGCGGCTGGTACCACTTCAAGCTCAGCATCCAGACGCGTCAACCCCTCATACGCCAGCATCAACACGGCAGACTCTTCAACAAAGACCGCCTGTTGCGGGTCAAGCACATCTGTCCAAACCGGCATCGCGATCCGTAACTGAACAGATTCAGGACCACCCGGTGTGTTCTCAACAGGATCATTGCTACTACAAGATGTCAGCAGCAGAACCATCACGACAAAGCCAACCAATCCCATTTGCGTGCGTTGCTCGTCTCGCAATAGCATCATGTACTCCTCTCATCTTCTGCGTCAACCATCAGTTCATTTTATACAACAGAACGTATCTGATGTATTGTATCATGATCGGGCATTGCGATAAGCTACTGGTAGGTATATAATAGAAACGACCTGTTGTGATAAAGGCAACAAACATTGGTCAACGATTCAAGCAAGCAGAACAAAGAGAGATGGGGGAAGCAGATGCCAATTGAACAACAACGAGCAGCAGTGATTGCGCGTATCTGGCAAGCAATTGCCCAGAGTAAGGTCGATATATCCGTTTTGCCACAAGATCAACTCGAGCAACTGGTTAGCACGATTGCGGATAACGTCCTGTTATCGATGAATGAGATGCTGGACGACATCAACCAGCAGACCACCGCCAGTCAGCGTCCATCATCTGTTGTTGCCGCTCCTGCTGACAGCGGTGCTGAGGCCGAATCATCTCCTACAGATGCCGATGACGAATCCGAACAGGTGCTTTGGGAAGGTCGACCCTTTCTGTCCATCAGCGAAAAGTATACCATTACCAATGAGCGAGTGCGCATCAATCGGGGGATGTTTGGCAAAGAGTATGATGATATCGAATTGATTCGCTTAAAAGATATTGACCTTGCCCAGAGCCTGGGTGAACGGATGATCAATGTTGGTGATATCAAGCTCTATAGTGCCGACGCATCTGAACCAGAGGCAGTGCTTCAGGGCGTGTCGAACCCCACTGAAGTCCATGAAATCCTGCGGCGGGCCATGTTACAGGCACGCAAGCGCTATGGGCTACGCTACCGTGAGGATATGTGAATCATCAGAGGATTCGGTGCTTTGACCGAAACGAACAGTATGTCTTGATCGTCTTATGCTATGGTTCAAGGAAGTTCAATGCAACCCCATGTGGGGTTGATTCTGGCTGAAAGGACGTGTTTTTATCATGTACGATACACCGTATACACCCACTGGCATTGATACATTACGTCAACAGGAGATTCTCACCAAAGTTTATGCCTGGATGATGGCGGGTTTGCTGCTCACCGGGGCGATTGCTTCATTTGTCGCCAACACACCGCCTCTGGTAGAGGCCATTCTCTTGAATCCGTTTCTGTTCTTTGGTCTCATTATCGCCCAGTTGGTGCTGGTCATCGGCTTGAGTGCCGCCATTGGGAAGCTCTCTCCAGTTGTTGCAACGGGGATCTTTCTGGCGTACTCAGCGTTAAATGGCCTCACCATGTCGTCCATTTTTCTGATGTATACGCCAGTTTCTATTGGGATGACTTTTATGGTCACTGGTGG
The DNA here is from genome assembly GCA_012034075.1 of Chloroflexaceae bacterium. Lineage (GTDB taxonomy): Bacteria > Chloroflexota > Chloroflexia > Chloroflexales > Chloroflexaceae > JAAURD01. Next base: position 4,556 of record JAAURD010000226.1, read on the forward strand.
GATGTTTGGTGCTACCAGTGTGTATGGCTATGTCACCAAACGCGATCTCTCGGGTATGGGGAGTTTTCTCTTTATGGGCTTGATTGGCTTTCTGCTCGCGAGTGTCGTCAACATCTTCTTGCAAAATGAAATGCTCTACTGGATTGTGACTTATGCCGGGATTGCCCTCTTTATTGGCCTGACCGTGTATGATACCCAGAAGATCAAAGAAATGGCGGCCAATGCGCAAACCGAACAGGATGCTGGACGTGTTGCCATTATTGGAGCGCTCCACCTCTATCTCGATTTTATTAACCTCTTTTTGCTATTGCTGCGCATTTTTGGTAATCGGCGTTAGCCTGTTACAATGAGCATCAGGTGATCACCCGTGATCGCCTGATGCTCCGGGTTCACGACCGCAGTATGCAGCAAGGAGGAACAGGTTTTATTCTTTGTATGGAGCATTGATGTTGACACGACCATTTTATTATAAGGAAACACAGGTTATTCGCATCACGGTACGTCCCAAATACTTGCCCCATCAGTCCTACCCCGATGCTCAACGGTATGTCTTTGCCTATTTTGTCCGCATCGAAAATGTTAGCAAACAGACCCTGCAATTACGATCACGGCGCTGGTTGATCTATGACTCCATTGGTGAACAGCACGAAGTGGTTGGTGATGGCGTGGTTGGCGAACAGCCCACCTTGCACCCAGGCGATGTGCATGAGTATCAGAGTTTTTCCATCCTCAAGTCGTCAAACGGCTATATGGAAGGGATCTACCGGTTTCTCGGCGAAGATAAAACGCTGCTGGATGCTGTGATTCCACGCTTTGATTTACAGGCCAAACAACCCGATGTTCTGCTGTAAACCGGTTCAGCGCTGCTTCAGCGCAGCCTATGCTGGTGGCAACGGCAGTTCACGTGGTTGCTCGGTAACCGCCAGATGCTGCCTGACCAGTTCCAGAGCTCGCAGCAGAAACGTGTCGAGATCGGCCCAGGCATCCGAATTGCCCATATTGATATGACCATCGCCGGGAAAGACGCCCAACACATGCGAACCCACATCAACATCAGATCGATCCACATCAAGATCAGCAAACCATGAGAGGGCTGTCTGGATTTCGGCTGCAACCGCAAAACACGGCATCCGTGAACCATGCTCATGCACAAACAGCACATGGGCATATTGAATCGTGCCTTCACTTTCGCAATCGGTTAGCAGAATAGCACGATACGGTCCTATTTCAAAGAGGCGCACCGGACGGGCATATTTGATAGCTGGAACATACATAAGAGGCTAACTCCTTTTTGATGTCAGGTTTTTTTGGTTGTCATCGATGGTTCAGTATCTGGTTGAGTGCGACCAGCCAGAAACAGATACCCATAGAGCAGGATGCCAGAAAGCAGCGATACCAGCAGCTTGACAAAAAGCGGCAGTTCATCCGATGGCGAAATGAACCCCTCGATCAGACCAGCGATAACCAGCAATATCACGCCACCAAAGAGCAGTTGCACCGCACGCCGCGCCGCAAGTACCAGTGCTGAGCGTCGGCTCAGCAGGCCGGGTCGCAGAATCGACCAGCCCAGCTGCAATCCGGCCCCTCCTGCAATAAAAATCACGCTCAGCTCAATGACGCCGTGGGCTGCCACAAAGCCCCAGAGATTATCGGCAAAATCAAACCGATGGGCCGCACCAGCCACACTGCCCAGCAGAATACCATTCTGGACCATAACCCAGAGCGTGAGCAGGCCCATCGTCATACCACCAGCAAACGCCAGAAAAGCAACCCGAATATTGTTCGTCATAATAAACGATGATGAAGCCGCACGGCCATCTTCATTGATACTTTTCCACCACTCATGACCATCCTGGATATTGCTTAACACAGGCTCAAACTGGGGAAAGACTAGCAACATCGCTTCCGGCTGCACATATGCAACAGCATAACACACCATCGCGGGCAGCAAAAACATCAGCATGCCTGCCAGGGTATACCCCCAGGTTTCGCGAAAGATGTGTGGAAACGTATGCGTAAAAAAGCGAATAACCTGGCGAGCACGGGTGCTTCGCCCACGATACACCTCGCCATGCGCACGACCCACCAATCCGTTCAGATAATCGCTGACAGCATGGTTGGGAAAGTCACGCCGTGCCACTGCCAGATCAGAGGTGCTCTGACGATAGAGTCGGCCCAATTCCTGGAGTTCCTCGGCCGACAGGCCAGTGAGACCGCGCTGCGCACGGTTGAGCAACGCGGTCAAGCGTTCCCAGGAGACTCGTTTTCGTGCAATAAAATCTTCCGCCAGCATCGTCTCAATCCCTATCCATGCAGATGTACACACGCTATTGGTAACGCATCAACGTACCCAGGGGCAATGTCTTGCCTTGTAACGCACAGGTTAAGACACCAGGTGTTGGGCCAATAAATACCACTTCCAAATCAGGGATTACCTGGATGAGTTCCCACATGTGCTGAATTTTACCGGACATGCCACCAGTCACATCAATCCCATGCGAACCACCTGCATGATCCAAAACACTGGTGATATTCGCCTCAGTGATCAGGTCTATCGGCTCGGCCATCGGATCAATCCGTGGATCAGCAGTATACACTGCGCTCTCGCCTACCAGAATGATACGATTGGGCTGGATCGACGTCTGGCGGGCAAGCCAGGTAAAAAGCATCTCAGTGGAGATAATCGCACATCCCTGCGCCGTATCAAAGGCAACATCGCCATGGATCACGGGTACCAGATGGTGTTCTAACGCCTGCATCAGGGGATCAATCTCCCACGAACGGATCGCCCCGGCGGTGCTTTGTCAGTGCAGCCGAGGGCTGGAGCGAGAGTGCCGGCACGTCCGCCTGCACCAA
>JAAURD010000227.1 GCA_012034075.1 Chloroflexaceae bacterium
GCCGCAGCGCGCTGCGCCCCTACAAAGCAGGTGCTCCGCGTTCCGGCAGGCGAGACGCCTGCGCTCCAGTGCATACCAGTGATCACCCGAATTTGGTATGATCACTGGTATGCACTGGAGCGCCTGCGTGCAGTTGGCGCGTGCGGCGGCAAGCCGCATGTTTACGGGCCGGCCAGGTAGTTGGCATTGACTTCGGTGGGTGTCAATACGCGGTTATACATCACCACTTCGTAGTAGGTGCCAAGCCATGGGCGGTTGTTGGTCATCTCATTGGCCAGGGCCAGATCATAGCTGCTATTCCATGTACCGAATGTACTACCATTAATGTTGCCGGTGGCTACCTGAACACTATTCACGTAGATTCGCACATTCCCGAATATGTCACGGGTATAGACAACATGGTTGGGCTGAGTGGTATCGGCATGATCATTTACGGTTTCGGTTGATGGGATGCCATTGCTAATGGTAGCACTGGTGCGGAAACGCACGTTATACTGACCAGAGGGGTCTCCGCCATTCGATCCCTGGAGGAGCGAAACGTTGCGATTGCCCGTGTCTTGTGAAATGGTCACAATACGAGCCGGGCCACCCTGATCTTCCAAAGCTGGCTGGATCCATGCCTCAATGGTAAACGCAGAGAATATCTGGACGGCGTTACTGATCTTACTGGCAGATGCTGATGAGCGAATAATCGTTGCACTATCGATCCGTAGCCCGCCGGGGACCCAGGTGGTGTTGGCTGGATCGGCAATGGTCAGGTTAAGTGGACTATTTGCGCTATCGCCCACACTGTTACCACTCCCTTCATCGAAGGTGTAGAGCGCCAGGGTGCCAAAATCATCGATGATCCTGACGTTGGTACTAAACGGTGTCCATAGGGCTATACCAGGGATCGATAACGATAAGTTGCTTAGCGTAACCGCAAACGTTTCGGTCGGTTCAAAGGCAATATCATTGTTGATTGGAATGGTGATCGTCTTGCTCATCTCGCCAGGGCCAAAGGTGAGTGTGCCGCTTGTAGAGGTATAATCGCTACCCGAGAGAGCGATACCATTGGTCGTGGCATAATCAACAGTGAAACTGCTGCTGGGGGTGATTGCATCGGTTCGTTTGACTGTGACAATAACATTCCCTTCATTTTCGAGCACGGTGTACGATGGTTCACTAAAGTCAATCGGACGGTAGAGACCAGCATCAACGTTGGGATTGAGCGTGCCATTGTAAGAAACAGGATTGCTCTGCTCATTGCTCGGATTGATATCACTATCAATGGTATCATTGGTCATATTGCCTTGTTTCGTAAAGACATAGCCGGCTGGCGGTGTGACTTTGATATAGTAAAGCCGACCGTCCGGAATAGCACCAGAGAGACCATAGCTGCCGGTGGTACCAGTGGTAGTACTGGTTGTGCTGAAAATCGGTATAGAACTCCCATTTTCATAGAGCTCCACCGTCACCCCGCCGAGGCCTGGTTCTCCAGGGTCCTGGAAGCCATTGCCATTCAGGTCATCCCAGATACGGTCGCCAATATCAATATTGATCGGTTTCACCGTGACCGTTACCCTGGCCGTATCAGTCAAACCCTTGCTATCATCAATGGTGTAGGTAAAGGTCTCCGTACCAACAAAATCTGGAAACGGCGTATAGGTGATGATACTGGTACCGCTGATTGCTGTACTACTACTACCAGGTTGATTAACGGCAATAATGGTCATGGTTTCACCCGTATCTGGCAACGTGTTATCGTTGGCGAGTACATCCAGGACATTATTACTGCTGCTTTCATCCACTTCAAAGCCGTCATCATTGGCGGTGGGTGGGTTACCGCCAATGATGACAATGCGTATATTCGGCTGGTTACTCAGACCACCATCACCATCATTAATTGTAAAGCGTACAAAGCGGTCGGTTTTTACTGGATTAGCGACAATGTTTTCATAGGTCAGGTTGCGCATCAGGGCCTGAACGCTGGCTCTGGTCGCGTTAGCATTGAGGTTTATGCGTATGGGCGCACCATTCACACCATTGTTTACCGCATCAATGCTACCAATATCGATGCCTTCATAGGTAACAATATTGCCGATCAAACCAATCTGGCCGGGGCCATTGCCCTCATTGCGAATAGCCAGTTGATCATTGGTGGTACCGCTACTAAAATTGAAGGATGCTTCAAAGAAGCCAGCATCAAAGTCTGTTTCATCGATATCGGTCAGGATGACCCCTGGATCGAGAATGATCGGTGGATCAACCGCAGTGTAGATCTGTGCGCCGGTAGACAATGCAATCACCGGGTCATCATTGGTCGGATCAACCGTAAACGTAAAGGCGCGTGAGAAGCTATCGATGCCACCGTTGGCGGTACCACCGTTATCGCTGACGGTAACGGTGATGACGACAACACCATGCTGATCCGGCAACGGCGCAAGGATAAGGTCAGCGGTCGGATTGGGACTGGTATAGACCACGTTTGGATCAGGAACCATGCTGGGATCGCCGGAGACAGCAGTGACTGATAGGGTCTGGCCACTTTCATTGGCTGGTCCGGCATCGATACCGGAGAGACCAATCGTCACTGGACTGGCATCTTCCAGCACCATGAGATTGGCGATGGGATCGAGCGCAGGTGGATCATTCACTGGGTTGACTGTGACATCGAAGGTCTCGGTGACAACAGTGCTACCATCGGTGACCTGAATCGTAATCGTGACTGGTCCACCATAGGCATCGGGTGCCGATGTCAGGCTGATAGTGCGGTTGGCACCGCTCCCACCGATGACAATAGTACCATTAGGAATAATCGTCTGGTTGGATGACGTGGCACTGATGCCTAGCGCACCGAGCGGGTTATCCTGATCATCAACGGTGAAGTTTATCGGGCCAATGCTGTCATCTTCATTAAAGCTCTGGTGGGCAATGGCCGTGATCGTTGGCGGATCATTGACGTCTGTGACATTGATCGTCATCTCGGCGCTGTCGTTGAGACCCTCAATATCGGTCACCTGGACATCCAGGGTGTAGGTATTACTCAGCGGGTTTTCATAGTCAAGTTGGGTTGCATCGGCTACGGTGATGTCGCCGCTGGCCGGGTCGATAGTGAAGACGGCAGCGCCCGTACCACCGATGATGGTATAGGTCAGGGTATCGCCAATATCTGGGTCGCTGGCAACCACGGTGTCCACGGGGTCGCCATTGCTGGCATCTTCGTCTATATCGAAGGTCTGGTTATTGATGACGGGCGGGTCATTGGCATTGGCTACCGCAATGGTGAATGCTTGAGCGACTGTTACGGTACCATCGGTCACTTCAAGTTCGACCGGGTTATTCCCTACATCAGCATTGGTGGGCGTACCGGTGAGCGTTGCAGTATCATCACCATTGTCGGTCAACGTCAACCAGGCCGGCAGGGTTGTGGCTGTAATGGTCAGGTTATCGCCATCATCATCGGTCGTGCTAATGCTATAGGTATAGGTGATATCTTCAGTAGCAGTCGTCACTGGTGTACTGGTGAAGACGGGTGGGTCGTTCACATTGATCACAGTAATGGTAAAGGATTGTTGGACTGGTGCAGCAATACCGTCGGTCACTTCCAGAACGACATTATGGTTACCCACCTCGGCATTGGTGGGTGTACCGGTGAGTGTCGCAGTACCATCACCGTTGTCGGTCAACGTCAGCCAGGATGGCAAGGTTAACGCGGTAATCGTAAGCGTATCGCTCGCATCAACATCATCAGTTGAGATGTTATAGGTATAGACTGTATCTTCATTGGCAGCAGTCACCGGTGTGCTGGTGAAGACGGGAGCATCGTTCACATTGGCTACCGCAATGGTGAATGTCTGAACGATTGTTACGGTACCATCGCTTACTTCAAGTTCGACCGGGTTATTACCAACATCAGCATTGGTGGGGGTACCGGTGAGCGTTGCGGTGCCATCACCATTGTCGGTCAACGTCAACCAGGCCGGCAGGGTCACGTCGGTGATAGTCAGGGTGTCGCCATCATCATCGGTCGTGCTAATGCTATAGGTGTAGGTGATATCTTGAGTAGCAGTCGTCACTGGTGTACTGGTGAAGACGGGCGGGTCATTCACATTGGCCACGGTAATGGTAAATGTCTGGGTTTCTGTAATTGTACCATCGGTCACCGCAAGCTCGACCAGGTGATCTCCCACTTCGGCATTGGTGGGTGTGCCGGTGAGGATAGCAGTACTAGTGATATTGTTGGTCAATGTCAGCCAGGATGGCAAGGTTAACGCGGTAATCGTAAGCGTATCGCTCGCATCAACATCATCGGTAGTGATGCTATAGGTGTAGGATACATCTTCAGTAGCAGCCGTCACCGGCGTGCTGGTGAAGACGGGAGCATCGTTCGCATCATCCACAGTAATAGTGATGGTCGCGGTGTCGCTTAGTCCGCCGCTATCAGTCACCTGGACTGTGAGGGTATAGACTGGCGTGGTCTCAAAATCGAGTTTGGTGCTATCAGCAACTGTTATTTGAGCACTGAACTGATTGATATCGGTGATCGCAAAGGTGCCACCGGTATTACCCTCTGTAATGGTATATGTCATCGCATCAATGACACCAATGTTTCCGTCGATGTGAAGAGAGGTTAACTGTGTACCAACCAGGGTGCCATTACTTGCATCTTCAGACACTGAGAAGGTTTTATCTCCCAGGATGGGCGGCTCATTGACATCAGTCACATTGATAGTGATTTCAGCCTGGTTGGAAAGACCAGTACCAGATCGATCAGTGACCTCGACTGTCAAAGTATAGCTCTTCTTGAGCGGGTCTTCAAAATCAAACAGGGTATCGTCAATGACTCTGATTCTGCCCTTGTTGGCATTGATTGCAAAGATCGTGTCACCGCTGCCACCGACAATAGCATACCTCAGCGGCCTACCCTCCGGGTCGCTGGCAACAACGTTGCCCACATTATAGCCAACATTGGCATCTTCTGGTACATTGAAGGACTGATCAGCAATAATTGGCGGGTCATTCACATCAGTGATGTTGAGCGTAACCGTAGCGGTATCGCTTAAACCGCTGGCATCGGTCACCTGGACCTCAAGCGTCAGCGTTTTGTTGCTCTCATAGTCGAGCAGAGTGTTATCGACCACTACTATGTCACCGGTGGCAGGGTCAATGTCAACCACAGCCGCACCGGTGCCGCCGATAATGGCATAGGTCAGGGTATCACCGGCATCGGGGTCGCTGGCAACCACCGTGGCGATAATGGTGCCGTTGGCGGTGTTTTCGGCGACTGGGAATCTCTGATTGGCGATAGTGGGCGACAGATTATCCACTGAACGACCGATCAGATTGATCGTTGCAGCACCATTCGGGTCATTGGTATCAATGGTCAACGTCGTGTCCAGGTCACCCACACCGGTGGGATCAAAGGTCACTTCGATAGTACAGCTAGCGCCGGCCGCCAGGGTGAATGGCGCTATGGCACATGTGCCACCGGTGATTGCAACGTCACCGCCAGCAAGGGTGGTGCTGTTCACCACAAGGTCGGTGCTGGCGCCGCTACCATTGCCAATGGTAATGGTGCGGTCAGCGGTTTGATCCTCGCGAATGGTGCCAAAATTGACCAGGTTTCTTGAGACTTCCAGCTCTGGTTCAACGCCCGTACCAGTCAGGGTTATCGTCTCTGGAGTGATAGCCGCACTCGTATTGACCGAGAGGGTCTCGCTCTCATCACCGGGACTGGTCGGGCTAAAGGTGACATCTATTGTGCAGCTCTCACCAACATCCAGTGTAAAGGGTGTGCTGCCACAATCGCTGGCAGCAATAGCGAACGCGCCTGAAGAGACATTGATAGCGGTGATCTGGGCCGGGCTGAGACCATTATTCGCCAGGGTCACCTGCTGCACTGCGCTGGTGCTATCAACAATCTGGTCGCCAAAGCTCATACCGCTCGGTGACAGGCTGATGCTGGGCACCGGTGTACTGGTTGGTGTCGGCGTGTTCGGCAGCGGTGTACCCGTTGGTGTTGCGGTATTGGTCGGCGTGGCCGTACCCGGCACAGCGGTATTGGTCGGCGTGGCCGTACCCGGCACAGCGGTATCGGTCGGCGTGGCCGTGTTGGTAGGCGTGCTGGTAGGTGGCAGCACATCGTTGGCAGCAATTTGCAGCAGCGCCCTGGGCGTGCTGATCAAGGCGCGGTTGGCATTGCTCAGTTCAAGCCAGAGATACTCGTTGGCCTCAACATCGTTATCATCGATGATAGGCACGGTGAAGCGAGCGTATCTATCGCCCGGCGCAAAGGTGAGCGTACCGCTCGTTGACTCATAATCGCGGCCAGCCACAGCGGTAAAGTCACGGGTGGCATAGCTCACGCTCATCTGCTCGCTCGATGGGCCGTCGAGCTGGACGGTGATGGTTGCGCTGCCGTCGTCTTCGTTGGCGCGGTAGTTCAGCTGGCTAAAGCCCACCAGCACAGTATTGGCATCGGCAATATTGAGCACCGCGCTGGATGGCGTGCCCAGACTGGCATTGACCGGGTTCTCCAGGATAATGTTCAACTGCTCTGGCGCTTCATCCAGCGCATCGGTCAGAATAGGCACGGTGAAGGTATGTGACAGATCACCCGGTTGGAAGATCAGCGTGCCACTGGTTTCGGTATAATCGCTGCCTGCAATGGCAGAGCCGTCGCTGGTGCGATAATCGACACTGATCTGTTGCTGGGCCGGTTCCGCCAGCACCACCATAATGGTAGCAGAGCGGCTGCTCTCCGATACGGTGTAGGAGGTATCGCTCAGCTGTACCACCGATGGCGCTGGGGTAGCAGTAGGCGTGAGACTTGGTTCCAGCGTTGGGGTGGGAGCGGCCACAATGGCAACCTCAGCAAAACTCGTGTTATTCTCCAGATTGGGATCAGCCGAACGATCGCTGATATCCTCAATCGTTGCATTGGCGCGGATCAGGGTAATTGATGCTGGCAAGTCCGCGTTGATCGTCACCGCAAACGGAATGCTGCCGGAGGAACCACGGTTAAAGTCATCTAGCGTGATGGTACAGCGGGTACCGGCCATGGCAGCATCGTCACAGCTCCACAGCGGGATGCTGCTAGCAGCGTAATGACTGGTGCCTGGGGGCACCGGGATGATCACCTCGGTTGTACCACTGCTTTCGGGCCCATCGTTGCGATAAGAGACGGTATAGATCACCGTATCGCCCGGTGCGGCAGTATCGCGGTCGGGTTGCAGCGCGATGGACAGGTCGGCCGGATCGACGACGGCCCGCAGATCGCTCTCCAGGGCGGCGAGGGGCGAATGCGTCGCAGCGACACTCAGCAGTGGATCGATCTCACTGCTCGAACCGGCGCTCAGTCGTGCGCGTCGGCGGCCCAGAGTCGCGATCAAGGGCGAGACAGG
>JAAURD010000228.1 GCA_012034075.1 Chloroflexaceae bacterium
CCCAAGAGGGGAGAGGGGAGTCTCCTGCCCGCACCGACGTTTCACCCCGATGCCCGATACCCGATACCCGATACCCGATACCCGATACCCACTACCCGATGCCCGATACCCGATACCCGATACCCACTACCGCCGATGATACACTGATTCCCACTGTGCTGCAACCCTGCACCAGCGAAAAGCACGCACACGCGCCAGACTTGCCTGGGCGAGCTGCTGCCGCCGTTCCGGTGACTCGAGCAAGCCGAGCATACCCCGCGCCAGTGCCGCCGCATCACCTGCTGGCACCAGTACCCCGGCCCGACCATCATCAAGCAGCATCGCCCGATCCCCCACATCGCCAGTCACCACTGGCACGCCCATCGCCATACTTTCAAACAGCTTCAGCGGCGAACGCGCCCGCCCCACCGGATCATCATACACCGGGTCAATGCTCAGCTGGGCCAGCGACAACCACAGCGGGATGCTGGCCGATGGTTGCCGCCCGACAAAGCGAATATGCCGATCCAGACCGGCCTGCCGCGTTTGCTGTTGCAGCACAGGCAAATCCTCGCCGCCGCCCACAATCAGCAGACGAACATCGGGTATCTGTGCCACAACCAGCGGCATAGCGGCGATGAGCAGATCGACTGGATGATTTTTGCATACCAGCGAACCAGCATAGATCATCACTGGCTGGTGCTGCAACCCCAACGCCGCTCGTAGCCCTTGCTGCATACGAGGTGCGGGCGCTTGATACTGCGCCAGATCAACGCCATTGGACACATAGACCAGGTTGTTGACCCCCTGTTGCTGCAACCGTGCCGCCTGCACATGCGTATTGACGGTCACACCGGCGGCGATACGTGGCAGCAACCACTGCCAGAACGCAAACACCCACCGCTGCCAGGCAGCCGTAAAGATGTTGCTATGCACTTCGTCGTCATCACAATCAACATAAAAGCGTTGCCCCTGCCAGAGCATCACCCCGGCCAGTGCCGCCAGACCATTGATCGGCTGTGGCTTGCAGAGATGATACACATCGGCGGGTGAAGCGAGAATCGCTCTGAACATGCCCCAGCTTGCGCCTATCACCACGCGCAGCAACTCCCACCGCCCATGGCGTACTGGCACACTTCCGCGTTTACGGGCATGCATTTGCCCCACATACCAGACCTCCACTCCCTCCTGGACAAAACGCCGCCGCTGGCACTGCTCCAGGTCGTGGTGCAACGCCAGAATGCGTACTTCATGCCCACGCCGTACCAGTTCCCGCGCAATCGGCAAGTAGCGCATACCTGGTGGGCGTTCCAGCCCGGCCGTCATCAGCAGCGTCATCCTCATCGCTGGTCTTTCCGCTTAGCCGTCTCGGTTACACACATCGATCAATGCCTGCTGAAACTGTGCGCCTATCTGCTCCAGCGTAAAATGGCGCTGATAATAGGCGTACCCTTGCCGCGCCAGTTTACGGCGCAAATCGTCATCCAGATAGAGCCGCAAAATCGCGCTCGCCAGCGCATGCGGGTTGGCTCGCTCACAGAGATAGACATGCTCACCATGGACCAGCATCTCATGCACCGCCGGCGAATCGCCCGTAATAATGGGGACGGCCATCGCCATCCCTTCATAGATCTTGTTATGCACCGTGAGCAGCGATTGCGGGGTCATGCCAAACGACCCCAGACTAACACCCGCTCGTGCAACTCGTCGGGCCAGGTCATCCTGGTGCATCCATTTGATAAACGTCACATTGGTCAGACCATAACGCGCAGTCAACCCCTGCGCCAAAGCCTTATCTGGCCCATCGCCAATACACTCAAACACAATCGACCCATAGGCCCGTAACAAGCGGGCCGCTTCAATAAGAGAGGCAACTCCATGATTCGGAATAAACGTGCCATAATACACCACCACAAACCGTTGCGGGTCTTCCTCATCGCGCGGGTCGGCGGGTCGAAACACACGGTTATCCGCACCAATTGGCACCAGGGTAAACCGTTCTGGAGCAACGCCATAGGTAGCACCAAACCACCCAATATAGGCACGGGTATCAGAGATCAGCTGGTCGGGCAAACAGCACGCCAACCGCTCAACCTGATGGATAATGCTCATCGTCAGCGGTCGCCGCCGATCCAGGTTGCGCTCACGTGCGATGAGCGAAATCGCCATCAGAATATCCCAGACCAGCGGCTTGCGCTGCCACCAGCTTAAAACCCGTGCCAGCAGCACATCAAACTGGCCCAGATAGGCCACCACCATAAGATCATAGTCCTGCTTCAGACGCCCAAAGCGCCAGAGCAACCGCACATACGTCCGCACCACGCGCCACCAGAAGACCGGATGGCGCCAACCACCGTTGGCAACCTGGTCGCGGTCTTCAAAACTGCGCCACAACGGCTCATGGCACTCAATCACCTCAACCCCATTGGCCCGCAGACCATCGATAATAATGGTATTACGGGCGTAATTGGTGCGATAGGTGCCAAAATAACAGACACGCAACGGTTGTCTGGTCATCATCGCCTGTTTATCCTCTGAGCCAATCCCAATTTCCAGCAGCAACACGAAATCAATCGTGCAGGTCATTATACACGACTTCGCTACACAACAATTATTCAGACGTATCTGTTTTGAGGCTCTTCCGCGTTCATCGTTCCGCGTTCATCGTTGGTATGTGGCATTGCTGCCAATCATCTGCAATGCAGCAGTGTAGACTTGCATCAGCGGTACATGATGCATTTGTGCCAGGGCTGCACAATCGTCATACTCCGGTGCGTTCGCCACGACTTCGCCATCGATCAGCTTTTGCTTCAAGCGTACCGCGCCCCATGGGGTTTGCACGGTGACACTGGCCCGTTGCAGGGCCAGCCGCTGCATCGGCGACCAGCGCACGCCGAACGTAGGTGTTTCGCGCAGCATGAGCTGTGCCAGCGGTTCAACATGCGCTGGTTGGGCGAGACACGCCAGTTGCAATCCTGGTCGGCCCTTTTTCATCACCAGCGGCGCTGCCCAGGCATCCAGTGCCCCGGCCTGCAGCAGTTGCTCAATCACATAGGCAATCACTTCGCCAGTAACATCATCCAGATTGCACCGCAGTTCGACCACGGTTTCACTGGTCGCCACAGGTTGCGCTGTCTGATTCTCCTGCTGCGCATGGGCATGGTGATGCTCCGCATGGGTATGCATATGGTGATGCTCTGCATGGGTATGGGCATCAGGCGAATCATCCTCTAACGCGGTACCCACCCAGACCCGCAGACCATTGAGCCGTGCAAACGTCTTTTGCCCCAGGCCATAGCCCACCTGCTGCACACGCATGGCTGGCTGGTCAAAATCGGCCAGTTCGGCCAGCAGCGCCGCTGCGGTGGGGGTCACCAGCTCGCCGGCACTGGGCGCGGGCAGGAGCGGCGCACCAACGTCGGCCAGCACGGCCAGCGTTGCAGGTGCCGGTACCGGCAGCGGCCCATGCTGGGTGTTGACCCAACCACGTCCGACGGGCAGCGGTGATGCGTACAGTCGTTCAATCTCCAGCAACTCCAGGGCGGCACAGCAGCCAACCATATCGATGATACTATCGACCGCGCCGACCTCATGAAAATGCACGTGATCGACCGCAACCCCGTGGACCGCCGCTTCAGCCCGTGCCAACCGCTCAAAGACTGCCAGTGCGTGGGTGCGTATCCGCGCAGGCAGGGTGCTCTCCAGCAGCAGCTGGCGAATAGCGCTCCATGAACGGGCCGGCTGGGCTTCAGTCGTTTCGACCCGCAGCTGCCGCCCACGCACATGATGGCTGATCACGATATCGGATTGGATGCGGTACGTATCAGGCGATAGCCCTGGCGCTAGCCCGGCCAATACCTCCTGCAGCCGTTCCAGCGGCAATCCGGCATCAATCAGGCCAGCTAGCAGCATATCACCAGCGGCCCCGTGAAAGCAATCAATATAGGCGATGTTCATAACGACTATCCTGCTACTTTCTACGTGTTCAGATGTACTCGAACGTACGCCTTACTCACTTCTGAAATGCCTGCTTCATCCTGCACTGCGCTCTCAAGCGAGCGTCTTACACGCAGTCCACAGGCGCGTTTTACGTCCCGACGTAGCCACTACCGGGGACGGTTGGTTTAGGCGGCACCAACAAGCCGTCGTCCTTCGTCTCGAATATTCCGGGCCGCGTTTCCATCCCGATCGAGCATCGTGCCGCAGCCTGGACATGTCCACACTCGATCTGCCAGCGTCAAGGCGTAGTTGATGTGCCCACACTCGTTGCACGTTTTGCTGGAGGGATAGAACGGGTCAATCCGTACCACCTGCACCGCTTTGTAGCCCAGTTGGCGCACGATCTCGCTGAACGACGCATCCGCAATGGCACGGGCCAGCTTCCGGTTCTTCAGCATTCCTGTGACGTTGAGCGTTTCCAGGGCAATCGTGGAGGCTTTTGCTGCCAAACGGGTGGTCAACTTATGCGTGGCATCTGCCCGCAGGTTGGCGATTCGCACATGGAGTCTTGCCAGTTTCCGCTTCGCCTTGTACCAGTTCTTGCTGCCTTTCTGCTTGCGGGCCAGCCAGCGGTTCACGCGGCGCAGTTTCCGAAGCGCAGCAGCAAGGTGCTTTTGGTTCTCAAACACCTCACCGTCGCTATCGACTGCCAGCGCTTTTACCCCCAGGTCTACCCCGATGACCCGTTCCGGTGCCGTCTGCTCCGGTTCTGGAAGTTGCACCTGGATGCTCACAAACCAGTAGCCTGCTCGTTCGCTGATACGGGCACTCATGATCTTGCCCTGGAAACGGAGCGGCTCGGTCATATTCCCCCAACCAAGTTTGGGGACTTTCATCCAGTGACCCTGCACCGTGAATTTGTCGTTGAACACATAAAACGACCCATAGCCCCGCTTACGCGAATTGAAACGCGGAAAGCCCACGCGCTTGCCATCTTTGCGCCGCTTGCCGTTCTTGCGCTTTCTGATGTCGTTGAAGTAGTTCGCCAGCGCTTGCCGTAGGTCAGCAAACGCCTGCTCTGGCGCACACTTGGTTGTGTCCAGCATGAACGGGAACTGCTCTCGCTTGATGCGGTTGAACTCGGCTTTCAGGTCGCCGACGAGCGGAAGGGTCATCTGCTGTGCGCTGGCTGCCCGCATCAGTGCAACCGCCCAGTTCCAGGCGAATCGGGCATTCCCTGCCGCCTGCCGAAAATACTGCTCCTGTTCAGGTGTTGGGTTCAGCCGTATCTTGTGTGCGCGTTGGATAGTGTTCATTGCATGGACCTTTGGACACATGTGCGTAGAAAAAGACTACCTAGCATAGCTCCGTGTTGGGCCGGTTGTCACCGGGCGTTTGATAGCAACAGCATGCAATTCATCGCCAAGGGCCAGACGGGGCAGCAGTCTGGCCCAGGATGACTGACGGATGGTCTGCAAGAGCATCTTGATCGCTTCACTGATGGGAGACCATCCCCCATGGATCAGATTCGGATTGATGTTGGCATCGGATGTGAGCTGAAAGACCGCAAACCCCGCACTGGTGAGCGCATGATCGAGTGTTTCGATACAAAAGAGATGAACATGTTCGGCCGGGCTAATAAGCGCCCAGCGGCTGCCCAACAGACGGCGACCCAGGCTATGAAAGTTTGGTGTGGAGATGATCAGGGCGCCGCCGGGACGCAACAGTCGGTGTACTTCGCGAAGAAGCGCGCGTGGGTTGGTGACATGTTCGATAGTATCCTGCAACATCACGACATCAAACTGTTCTGCAGGCAAATGAGCATCGTCGATGGTGCCATGATGGATCGTGAGACCAAACTGCTGTGCGGCATAACGTGGACCATAGGCCGCAATCTCGACGCCAGCGACGTGCCAGCCATGCTGTTGTGCCAATGCCAGGAAGAGACCGGCACCGGCACCAATATCGAGCAGGTGATTGGTGCGCCGAAATCGTTCGAGGCTGCGCAGCATCGGGCCATGCACCGCGGCAACATGGCACAGGTCGGGCTGACGCGGGTCAATGCCATAAGAGGGGAGATATTCTTGCTCAAACCAGTTGGTCGAGTAGCGATCCAGGGTATCATCCTGGGTCAGCATCGGGTGGGTAAAAACGACAAGGCAGTGATCACACTGGTACATCCAGTGCCCAAACTTGCACAGCAGAGGGTGCGCCCGTTGGTGTTGGCAGAGGGGGCAAGTAATCGGCCCGGCGGCTGGTTGTTGGGTTTTGGCGAACATGGGTTCAGGTTCTCCGTGCGGTTAAAAGCAGGCATGGACCATTGGGGTGATCCGTTTGATCTTGCTGGAGGCGCAGGTCGTGAAAGCCGAAATAGCGCAGCGCAGCCAGCAGATCATCCCGCGAAAGCCAGTTGCTGTGGGGCGCACTGCCACCACAAAAGCCCTGCCATTCAAGCGCAACCTGGTATTCAAAGCGGTAGAGGGTATGCTTGAACCCGGCGTAGTCGGCCATCTCGCTACCAGGAAATTTGGGAGCAAGGGCCGGGTTTGTGCTCAGCACGGCATGATCATAGTAATGCGTCCAGAGCATAAGCTGGCTCGCGGTCTGGGCAATCAGGGCTATCAATTCAACCGGATTGGGCATATGGTAGAGCACCCCACTCGCCAGGCACACATCGTAGCGGTCATTGGTGGCATGCAGATAGGATAGAAAATCGCCACAGAGAACGTGTGCCCGGTCCAGTCGCAGAAGCTCTTTCACAATCAGGCATTTGAGGTAGGCACGGGTATTGGCCTCGATAGCGGTGATCGATGCGGCACCGTACTGCTGAAGCATATAGGTGTGGCCGCCTTCAAGTGGCCCGAGTTCCAGCACTGTTTTCTTGCGCACACCGCCTATCTGGGCGAGTCCCCAGAGGATACGGATATCTTCAAAGAGCGGGATGGTGCCAGCTCGGAGATGATCGAATGGCGGCGGCAAGCGTGAGGACCACTCACCCTGAAAGATATCGAGGGCGTGCTGGGGTGAAGGGGCCGTTGTTCTGTATTGATCCAGAATACGCATTGGTCTGCTGTTATCTCCGTTCTGCTACGATTATATCATAGAGATCGACGAATGGTGTACGACCTGACCATGCACCATACTGTACAGGCTCGATCAGTTCCAGGTTGACGACATCATAAAGACGGCGGATAAAAGCCTCATCGTAGGCGACGGCCGGATATGGGCTGGTCGTACTGCTCACATGGCAACCTTCGCCACGGGTCAGATTGGGTTGGAGCAGAGCGCGGAGGGCTGCCAGTGAACATGCATCGACTGGCTCAGTCAGCGGCAGCCCGGTGAGGTACGCCAGCCGATGAGCCATACCCCGCTCCTCTTGTGTCCCAGGACCGCCCCCGGCCCACCCTGTAGGGGCGCAGCGGGCTGCGCCC
>JAAURD010000229.1 GCA_012034075.1 Chloroflexaceae bacterium
GTAAGGAACGGGTGATCTGATATGAGGTGGTTTTCTGGCATGGTGTGCTGGCTATTCCTGGCACTGATACTGAGTGCCTGTAGCCGTCCGACACCGGCGGTACCGCTCCCAGAACAGACAACCCCGGCCGAGTCTGCCTCAGTCGTGCCGGGTAACCCGGTAAGCGATGCAACGGTGTTACCCATCAGTCTGAGTCCACGCGAAGTGACTGAGCGTTTTTATGCATGGTATACCACCTATCCTGGAAATGTGCTTCTATCTGGGGTTTATCAGACAAGCGAGTACCTGACAGTCGATTTGATCAACACCCTGGCTGTCTTTCAACGTGAGGGGCTGCCGGTGGGCCTGGACCCCATTCTCTGTGGGCCGAATGTACCCGAAGCCCTGGCCGCAGATGAAGCCGTGGTCGATGGGGTATTTGCGACCGTGTTGATGCATGTGCTTTCAGCAGGTGGGAGTCGCCAGGATGATGTTGCTGTCTATTTGCGCCAGGTCGATGGTATCTGGAAGATTAGCTATATTACGTGTCTAGGACAGGTCGTCGGTGATGCTGGTATGCCACCGGGGCCGCCAACAACAGGCGATCAGACGATCCCAGAGCCGACGCCATTTCAACCATTTGCGCCGGATCTGGGCAGCACCATAGAACTGCCCGCGCCCAATGTACAGACAACGCTGCCTATGCCTGTGCTGGCCCATGTCGGCCAGCCGGGTGAGCAGATTGTGCTGGTCTTGCGCTGGGAAGATGGCACAGAGTTGGTGCAGCTGACTACGGCACTGGCCGATGAACAAGGGGCGGGCCTGGTGATCACCAGCCTGGATTGGAGCACCACTGAGGAGCGACCACAGCCACCGAGCCAGCCAGCCACGCTCGATTTGCTCAGTCAGCAATCGGGTGAGATCCTGGCGCAGCAACCCGTAATGGTGTTGAGTCCGTTTGACCCGCAGGTGGAAGAGATTACGCTCTACTGGGTACAGGGGGAAACAGTGCAAGCAGAGAAACGCTTGATTCCCCATACCAGTTTGATTGGAACGGCGGCGATCAGTGCGTTGCTGTGGGGTCCTGTCCCCGGTAATTTGAATGGCTGGACCACGGCTCTCCCCACACCAGCAGAAGTGCTGAGTTATCCCGGTCGGCAGGAAGATTGGGGCCACCGGGTGCAGTTGCTCGGTCTCACGATCCAAGATCGTGTGGCCGTGGTTGATCTCTCAAAAGAAGTGCAAGCATATGGTGGTGGATCAGCACGAGTGCAACAACTATCGGAGCAGATGAGACAGACACTGACGCAATTTCCAAGCGTCGATGATGTGCGTATTCTGGTAGAAGGCGAGAGCGAACATGTACTCCAACCTTGATATTGTGGCGCCATCGGGGCTGATGCGCCTGCCTGCTGATATCGTTGTCCAGCAGCGTTATCGCATCCAGCAGTTGCTTGCCCAGGAGGTAAGCAGTATCACCTATCTGGCATTGGATGAGTTGCTGCAACGATCGGTGGTGTTGCAGCAACTTCGCTCCCATGAGGATGCCCCGATCCCTGGTGTGCTACCACCAACGGTACAGCAATTGGTCCACCTGCGCCATGCTGCGCTACCACCGGTGCTCGATGTTCTGGTAACCTCGCAGGGGCAGTTTCTGGTGCTCGAAACGTCGAATGCGCCAACGTTAGAGGATCTGCTGCAAGAGCGCGAGCAACCGTTCACCTGGCCCAAAGCAACAGCATGGTTTTGCCAATTGCTCGATCTACTGATCTATCTGCATGCACAATCACCGCCGGTAATCCATGGACATATCCAGCCGAAATGTATCCAATGCACAGCGGCGGGGAGGCTGATGCTGCGTGATTATGGCCCGCTCTATGGACGCATCCAGATAGCAGAGCCAGTGTTGCGTGATACTGACGTACCAGTTCCATCGCCCTATGCCGGTATCGAGCAGATTCAGGGTGAGTATACGGATAGTGATCCTCGTTCTGATCTCTACGGTCTGGGAACCACATGGTACTATCTCTTGACCGGCATGGCGCCGATTGATGCCGTTACACGGGGCAGCCTGGTGATTGAAGACCAGCTCGATCCGCTGGTTGGGCTGAACCTGCCGAAAACCCAGATGTCCCCGGCTGTGCATGACCTGTTCCTCTCGTTGCTGGCGCTGCTGCCCGATGACCGGCCAGCCAGTGCGCTAGCAGTACGTTCAACCTTGCTGGCCCTGCAAACCCCTGAACCAATATCGCAACGACCAGACACCGTGGTTGTTGATCCGCAGGGCGGAGCGCACTATACGAGCATTCAGCAGGCCATCAGTGACTCGCCAGCGGGGATGCGTATTGTCATACGGCCCGGCATCTATCAGGAGAGTCTGGTCCTGGACCGACCGGTGATTATCGAAGGCGATGAGGACCCGTCCCAGGTTGTCGTGACTAGCGTCAATGCGCCGGTGGTGACCATGCAGGCCAGTTACGCCGAGATTCATCGCCTGACGCTGCACAGCCAGACCACCAGCGACGGCACATCGCATTATGGTGTTGATATTGGCACGGGCCGGTTGACCCTGGATCGCTGTAGCATAAGCTCGGCATCGCTGGCGTGTGTCGCCATCCATGGTCCCGAGGCTGACCCGCTGCTGCGCCAGTGTCATATTCGCCAGGGTATTGCCTGTGGTATTCTCATCTATGCCCAGGCGTCCGGGGTGATTGATGATTGTGATATTACCGATCATCATCTGGCTGGGGTTGAGATTTGCCAGCGGAGCAACCCCCTGATCCGCAATTGCCGGATCAAGCACAATGGCAACTATGGCATCCTGGTGCATAGCCGTGGCAGTGGGCGGGTGGTTGATTGCGATATGACCGGCAACCGTCCAGGGCCATGGCACATTCAGTCCGGCAATGTCGTGTATCGCGAGCGCAATCGCACACGCACCACCCTGGCACGGGTCAATACCATCGCCGGCGGCATCATTGGTGGCAGCATCGCCGGTGCAGCGCTCTTTATCGGCATGGTTGCCGTGCTCGCGCTGGTGTATGAACTGGCCGGGCCCAACCTGATCGCCCTCATAGCCCTGTCCGCACTGATCGGCGCATTGAGTGGCGCCATTGCTAATTGGCACGAGCAGTGAGCAGTGGTTTACACCACGATCTTCCACTTCAACGCTTCAACGCTTCAACGCTCCACCGCTCCACCGCTCCACCGACGCTCGCGACCCGCGTCCGACCCGCTACGATTCGCACCGACGATTCACATCACATGGACCGCGTCCGACCTGCGTGCGGTCGTGCCGACCGCTGCGCGGCTACAAGCACGCGCCTACGTCGCATATCGATTAGCGGTACATGCTCGAACAACATCGTGCTGTGGTGCAGGCCCAGATGGATGCCCTGGCTGAGACACTGGCTTTTCTCGACACCAAGATTGAGCGGTATCGCCTGCAGGAAGAGCAACAGGCACTGCCAGTCAACCAGATTGAGCAGTGACCTGCGATAGTTGAGGAGACAACAACATGAAGATCGATTGGCACCGGCATTATGGGCAGCGCCATGGCAGCCAACCTGCTGAAGGCTGGCTATGAGTTGGTGGTACATAACCGCACCCGTGAGAAAGCGGAGGATTTGCTGGCACATGGCGCTGTCTGGGCCGAAACGCCGGCGGCAGCAGCGCAGCAGGCCGATTGTGTGATCACGATGCTAGCCCATATGCATATGGGCCAGCGGCGGCCCTGGATGATAACACCGGTTTGCTGGGTACATTGCGGCAGGGCGCGATATGGATTGATGGTACGACAAGCAACCCGGCCTTTGCGCGGCAGATGGCAGCTGCCGCGCAGGCACGCGGCGTGCGTTTTCTGGATGCGCCGGTGGGTGGTTCCAAGGGCCAGGCAACCCAGGGGACGCTGATTTTTGTTGTTGGTGGAGGGCCGACGATAGTGAGCAGTGCCGGGGTGTGTTTGAAGCAATGGGCAGCCAGGTAGTGCATGTGGGTGAGCCTGGCATGGGCATCTTGTTTAAGCTGGTGCTCAATCATCTGCTTGGCACATCGATGGTGGTATTTGCCGAGGGGCTGCATCTCGGCGTTGCGTTAGGCATCCCCCAGGAGCGCTTGCTATCGATGCTGCTGGGCACCGTGGTAGTACCCGCGTATAGCAACGGCAAGCGCGAAAAACTGGCGACCGGTGTTTATGATCCTGAGTTTCCGTTGCAATGGATGCAAAAGGATATGCAGATGGTCGCCGAAACCGGGTATACCGCCGGTGTAGCGATGCCCATCGCCAATCTCACCAAAGAGATGTGCCGGCTGGCGATTCAGGATGGCTTGAGTGAGGTCGATTTTTCGGCTATCTATCACTATTTGAACCCGATACTGAACCGCGCTTCAACGCTTCAACGCTTCAACGCTTCAACGCTTCAACGCTTCATTATCTTCGCATCGGCAGACCTACCACGACCAACTGATCATGGCGTTGCAGCACAAACCCCAGCTCCCGCGCAAACGCTACACCTGTCTCACTATCAGGCGACGTCGTCCAACTCGGAGCATGCCCACGAGCATGAATATCACGGCAAAGTGCTGTAACGCAAGCTGCACTGAAACCAGATTCACCACAACCCGGCTCCGTCACCACACCGATTTCTTCGTAGGTTTGTCCCAGAAAGAAAGTACATGCGACCGAAATAAGCTGATAGTTCATGAATGTGCCCCATACCCGACCACTGGCAGCCAGGCCATTGGGGCCACCCCAGGTTTTGCTGATCCATGCCATTTCGGGGCTAAGTCCCAGAGATGATAGGCATCGGCCGGGGTCAGGCGACGCACGACGCCATCACCATTGCTGGTGGTTGGCGGGTCAGGCATATCGGGCTGGCAAAACACGATGCGTTTCCAGATGCGCGAATCGGGAAATGCGCCTGGAGCAGCGGTAGAAACGCTTCGGATGTTTCGACAAAGCCTTTGATATGATGTTGGATTTCGGCTGGTGTTACGGCTTCGGGGTCACCCAGTAGGGTATAGTTGCCACTAGTTTCAGCCAGAATCGTTCGTGGTGCCGGCCAGCGGTCGCCAAAGCAGGCACCATTGCCGGTGTGGATAATATGCGAACCAATGAGTGGCCCTGGTTGTTCTGGCAAAAACCAGGGTTTGAGCGTGGCGGTTTGTTCTGGTGTTAACAGTTTCATCGTGTGTAGCACACTCCATAACGATTGCAGATGACGTTCAATCATACATCACCGTATCTTTTATTGTACCACCAGGATGGGGTTGAACGTACTGCCAGAACGATGGTTGCTATGGTATGATATTCTATAGCATAGCTGTGTGTTCTTCAGTGAGAGAGGTGTGTTGATGCCTTCGCCCTTCCCTGGGATGGACCCGTATCTGGAGCTTTCGAGCATATGGCCCGATGTACACAGCAGTCTGATTGTTGCCATGCGTAATCAGCTGCAGGTGCAACTGGTGCCGCGCTACATTGCCCAGATTACGCCCTATATTGCGCTGGAGCAGATCGAGATTACACCGTTGCGTCAGCGGGCGATGGTACCAGATGTGGGGGTCTATGAGCATGATGCAGCAGCGTTGCCCCAACCGAGTGCGCTCATTGATGCGCCACCGCTCACCGGCACCGCCACATTGGAGGTAGCCACGCGCTATAGCCGCATTGAAATCCGGGCCATCGGCGATGAGACCCTGGTAACGGCAATTGAACTGCTCTCGCCAGCCAATAAGCGGCCCGGCGCGGATGGCGCAGATGCGTATGAGAAGAAGCGGCAGGAGCTGTTTCACAGCATGGTCCATCTGCTGGAGATTGACCTGCTACGCGGTGGGCGGCGCCCACAGCTGGCCCAACCGGCAACGCTGCCAGCGGTGCCGTACTTCCTTTTGTTGAGCCGCAGCACCCGCTGGCCGCAGATTGACATCTGGCCCTGTCGGCTGCAAGAACGGTTGCCCACCGTGCCAGTGCCGTTGCGTTCGCCGGACCCGGACGTGGCGCTGAACCTGACGGCAGTGATGCAGCAGGTGTATGACGCTGCCCGTTACGACCTATGGATCGACTATACGGCGGACCCGCCACCGCCAGTGCTGTCAGCCGAAGATGGGAACTGGCTGGCTCAGCAGTTGCGGGCGGCAGGATTGCGTTGAGGAGCGGTAAGCAATGAACGAGGTGTGTTGATGCCTTTGCCCTTCCCCGGGATGGATCCGTATCTGGAGCAGGCCAGCCTCTGGCCCAATGTGCATACCAGCCTGATTGTTGCGCTGCGTGATGATCTCGCACCGCGCCTACGACCACGTTATTATGTTGCGGTGGAAGAGCGGACGGTTCGGCTCAGTGCTGATGATGTATTGCTGGCGATGCGCCCCGATATTGCGGTGGTCCAGCCGCCTGCTTCGCTGGTCTCCCCTGTTCAGTCGGCTGTGGCTACGGCAACCGTAGCGGCGGTAACGGTCGAAGTGCCGCTGCCAGATGATATCCGTGAGGTATATCTGCACATTCGCACAGTCGATACCGATGAGGTTATTACTACAATAGAAGTGCTTTCAACGACAAATAAACTCATTACCGCAGGACGGCATCAGTATGAGCGCAAGCGTCTGGATGTGTTTGGTTCGCGGACGCATCTGGTAGAGATTGACCTTTTGCGAGCAGGAGACCCCATGCCGCTGAAGGGGACTCTGCCACCACAGGACTATCGTTTGCTGGTGAGCCAGGCAAACCAGCGTCCAAAAGCGCCGCTGTTTGCCTTTGGCTTGCGGCAACCGATACCCTCATTCTCTCTGCCGCTGCAAGCCGATGATGCTGAACCAGTGGTCGTGCTGAACGACCTGTTCCATGCACTGTATGACCGTGCTGGCTATGATTTGCGGATAGACTATACCGCTGAGCCGCCACCGCCAGCGCTGTCTGCGGAAGATAGGGACTGGCTGGACCAGCATTTGCGGGCGGCGGGGTTGCGTTGATCGAGACGAGGATGACACGCGAGCGATGGAACCGATTGAGATTGCGCGGCAGCTGTTGCTGGTGCTGTCGCCGCTGGCAGCACAATCCGCACCGGCGAACTTGGGCGAAGCTACGACGGACTACCAAAGCATTGTGGAAATACCGCAAACTTTTTAAGCGTTCTGCTTCAACAGTAGAAGGATACGCCGAATGATCTTGCGATGATATTACAATGTTTTGGTAGTCTCCCGACTCACCCCCGAGGCCCGCGCCGACCTGGAACGCGCGTTGCGCGACCCCGAGGGCTTTCCCTCCTCTGACGCCATCCGCGACTGGCTCTGGCAGCAGCACGGTATCCACTACAACACTC
>JAAURD010000230.1 GCA_012034075.1 Chloroflexaceae bacterium
TGCACCCTACAAAGCAGGCGCACCAAGTGCGATCAAAGTGCATATCAGTGATCACCCGAATTTGGTATTATGAACAAACCACTGCCCTTTGTGCAGTGGGAGCATGTTTGCAAAAGGTGTGAGTGCTCTTTGCATCGGGTTGATGTTCTGCTATAATGGTGCTGTTTGATGGCTGTTTTTGATGAGCATGGCGCCTGTGTATGAACGGATGTGATCTTTGATGATTGTTCTGGTATTGGTTGTGTTGCTTTGCCTGAATAGTAATGGTTGATATCATTACGGATAGCACACTTTTGATTGATTGTGGGTTGTAGGTATGTTTTAACCAGGGCAAGTTGTGCTGTGAATGATCTGAAAAGAAGAGGTGTTATGATGCATACGTGTTTGTTGTGGGCTGGGGTGGCTGGTATGCGCATCTGGAGATGGGTGGCTGGACTGGGAGTGGTGGTGCTGTTGTTGGGTGGATGTGTGAGCGAATATCAGCAGGTTTCGAGCCCGGTGGCAACGCCGGTGGCTGTTGATACGGGCATGTCGCTGAGCTCCAGGGCAGCTTCGATGATGGAAACGGGAGCAGGGGCTGATAGCACTATGGGGATGGATGGGCGGTTTTTGAGTGATCCATTTTTGCAACTGCCGACGAGCGATAGTGTACGGGTGGTCTGGTTTACCGATTTTGAGGGGGCTGAACATACCTTGAGGTATATGCCCAGGGAGGGTGAGCCGGTCACAGTTGGGGCGACAACAACCCAGATGACACGGATGTATGAGGATGCCGATTCGCGTTTGCGTGATCGTGAGTATGATAGGTTGACCGAGCGCGATGTGTGGCGCCATGAGGCTGTAGCAACCGATTTGAGGGCGGGGGTGCGGGTGCCCTATAGCGTGGCAAGCGTAACACATGGGGGTGAAGAACGGGTAAGTGAGACGTTTACGCTCCAGCCGTTGCCTGCGCCGGGGAGTGATATGCGGATTTTGTTGACGTCGATCAGCAGAATCGGCAGATGTCAGCGGCGAATTTTCAGAAGGTCGAAGAGACCGTGGGCATGGTCGATGCTATTTTTTATGCGGGCGATATGGTAGATTATCCGCATCGCGCGTCGGAGTGGTTTGATCGTTTTGATGCGGCTTGGCTCGATACGCCGGGCGAAGCCGGCCAACCGCCCTATCCACAGGCACGACCGGCGTTCTTCCCTGCCTTTCAGGGGAAGTACCAGGAGATTTTCCCGGAGTTCCCTTATACTGGGGGTGCTCTTTTACAGCATGCAGCCCTATTTGGTACGATTGGCAATCATGAGGCGCCCGGCCGCTGGCGACCAGATACGGCGACGATTAATGAGATGGATAATGATCCGCAGCCGCGTTGGTATGCAGAAATGAGCTACGAAGAACAGGAAGAAGAGATCAATCCGAGCGGTGATGCCGACCTTCGGGAGCAGTGGATTCGCGACCATTCGTATGAGTTTACGTCGTACTTTGAGGTTTGGTCGCATCCAGATGATGGGCCGCAAGGTGAGGCGTATTATGCCTACCAGATTGGTGATGTGTTTTTGATTTCGATGAATGTGTCGCGGGTATGGCGTGATTGGGAGATAGCGGAGTGGTCACGGGGCAAGTTTACCGAGCAACTGGAGGCGTTGAATCACCCGGATGAGTGGGGTTTTGGTGATATGTGGTTTGAGACGTTTGATGAGGGTTCGGAGCAGTACGATTGGCTGGTAGATGTGTTAGAGAGCGATGCTTTTGCGAATGCACGGTATCGCGTGGTTATGGCGCACCAGAGTGCCTTTGGGTTGGGCGATAATGTGGTGCCTGCGCTGGCAGACCCGGTGGTCACGATTGTGTATGATGATACTGGAGATGAGTCTACGCTGAGGCTTTCATGGCCGGTTAATGCAGATACGTGGAATGATGAGATTGAACCAATTCTGGGGACCATTACTGAGATTCGGTATGAATACCCAGTTGAGGATGATGTCTGGTTGAACGATATTGAGCCGTTGTTGCTGGAGTATGGGGTTGATCTGGTATTGAATGGGCATTCGCATGTGTGGAATCGGGCTGAGGTAGATGGCATGCATTACCTTGAAACGTCGAATGTGGGAAATACATTTGGGGCATATTATGCAGATGAGGTCGGGAGCGTTTCGGAGCGGGCTTCGTGGGCAACAAGTTTCTGGGATGAACTGGATTCGGATGATTCACG
This sequence comes from Chloroflexaceae bacterium, assembly GCA_012034075.1. Classification (GTDB taxonomy): domain Bacteria; phylum Chloroflexota; class Chloroflexia; order Chloroflexales; family Chloroflexaceae; genus JAAURD01. The sequence continues at coordinate 2,204 of JAAURD010000230.1, forward strand.
ATGGGACGCGGAGAATTATCCGAAAACAGGTGATGTGCATGGACGCGAGCCGGTGTTTCCGACGGAGTTTAATCCGATGGAAGAGTTGGATCCGCTAGAGGAGGATAATCGGCGGTTGCCGTTTGTGAGCAGTAACAATTTGACGGTGTTTTCGATTCTGGATACGGGGGATGGGACGGTGAGTAGTTATGTGTTTGATACGCGGGATCCAGAGGGAGAGGTGCAGCTGTTTGATCAGTTTGGGTTGGGAAGATAGGTGATGGACAATGGATAATGGGTGATGGAACGTGGGGGTCGGTTGCGAGCATCATCGGTGATTGCCCAATCGACCTCCATCCATTCGGACTGTTCGTCATTGTCGGTCCATTGCTGGTATGCATCGTACTGGGAGTCTGCTAGAAGCAGTGTCATTGGGGCCATGGGGTAACCGTGTAAGTATATGGGAACAGAGTGTTCTTTTGTCATCGTATGTCCTGGTTTAAAATGCCACGCGTACACACTCTTCCAGCTCTTCAAACGGAAATGGCTTGGTAATATAGCGATCTGCTCCACAATCCATCGCTTGTTCACGGGTATCAGGTGTTCCGTGGGCGGTGATGACAATAATCCAGCCGTTATATCCTTGCTCACGTAACGCTTTAATCAGTTCTAATCCTCCCATTCGTGGCATGCACATATCAGTTACCACCACATCACACTGGGACTCTGCCAACTGGTTTAACGCGTCCATGCCATCTTCGGCTTCAATCACCGTATAGCCCTCGCTCGCCAGGAAAAACGCATACACCCGCCGAATACCGCGATCATCATCTACAATCATGATGCGTCGGGCGGGATCACTGGTGCGTACACCATCATCCATGATGTCTCTCTCCCTTCATCAGTACACTGTACCAACACAGACGTTACACGTCACCATTCGCCCGATGCCAATAGGCTGGCAATGTCTGTAACCGATCGTCATGAACCGCTTGCCCCACCGCAAAATGGTAGAGCGATTGATAGCGCCGGTCCGTAATGCCCAACAAATGATGCATGAGATCATCAAAAAAACAGCCTATCCCGGTGCCTTGCAGATCCTGCGCTTCGGCTTCGAGATAGAGCAGCTGCCCGATCAAGCCTGCTTCCCACAACAGGCGACGATAGAACCATGCGCCGCGTTGCAACAATGGGGCTTCAAATGTTGCAAGCATGCTTATGGTAAAGGCACCATCAGCGGCAATCCTCTGGTTGCAGGCAATCACCCATGCATCATCGACACATGAACCGACGTCCAGTTGGATCAGATCGACCCCTTGCGGACACCCTTCGGCGGGTTGCCAGACAAACTCTGGGCGAAGCGTTTCGCGCATATTCTGGCGTTCGGCTTCATTTCGCACCAGCAGATAGAGACCGGGCATCAGATTCTCTACACGATGGACAAAAAAGACCAGCTGTATCTGTGGCGGCCATCCCAGCATGGTGAATGGTGCTGATTGTGCCTGCAGGCGTTGCACGATGGTATAAAAACCTGCACGGCTGATGCTGGTTTGCCCATCCATGTCTACCGCACTGCGCCGCCGCCGAATGATGTCCCGCGCACTGGGCGAACCTTCAAGCAGGGCTGCATCAGGGACATTCGGCGGCGTGACTGGCTTTTCATCATCGGCAAACAGGTGGATCGTTTTGCGGCGGGTGGCTTCGGCTACGGTATCAATTGCAGGCCAGAGCATATGTGTTTCACTCAAGCGGTTGGCTGTGCCGTGCAGGGGCAGCTGAGCCAGGCGCGGGAGCAACGCGCTGCTTATCCGGTGCTGGTTGTGAACAGGTTCGGCCTGACCGGATGGATAGATCGCGAGGAGGCAGTCACTGTGCTCGGCTTCGATGCCTTGCTGTGCCTGGATGCCGAGTATGATGGATAGTTCATCATCGGTGAGGCCATCAAGCAGGCGTGTTTGCCAGCCCAGCACGGCTGCTGCTACGGTCAGGGTGCCAATGGCATGGCCCACATCATGCTGGCAGTAGCGAAATGCACGCTCACCATATTTCCAGGATTCACGCCAGTAAATGGATGTTAGACCAATGAAGATCGTTGCTGCGGGCAAGCCTGCGGTCAGTTCGTCCCAATCATCCAGGGCCATGGCATAGCGTAGTTCCAGATTGTGCTCAAACGGTGCATAATGATAACAGGCGGGTTGTTCATGCAATCCCTCGATGGCGGGTGCCAGAAGATACCCTTCGGTCGGATGGAGGTTGCCGCTTGATGGGTTGACCCGCAGTGACCATTGGTGATGACTAAACGCTTTCCATGAGGATAATGCCAGGCTATCATAGAGCAACTGGGCAATGCTCTGGTTATCAAGTGCTCGTGGAGGAATCGTATCGGCAGCAAACAAGGCATGATAGGGTGGTTCTGCGGTCACGGCTACTTCATCTAAGCTAAATAGGGGGGCACCCGCGTAGCGCCGAAACGGGTCGGGCTGTGATTCCCAGTCGAGGTATCCGGGACCACGCGCATATTGATCGAGTGCATGTTTGCTACGTTCATGATAGTGAAACATAGCATTTAAGTCTTCAATGCTGACGAGTTGATATTCCATAGGTCGATATACCTTTTTTATCCTCGGCCAATGTGCGTTCTGCTTGTCTATTTCTGCTTGCAGGGCACAGCACGCTGTACCGCTACAGGTTGTGGCCATGGGATTGCTGGGGGGCAGTATGCTGCGCCGTTACCGGTTGTAGCAATCGTACAGCCAAAGGTACTATTGTATTATACCACAAACGCATCGGGGTTGAATCGCCCATGCGCATCCCATGCGGCTTTGATCTGCCGCATCAGGTCATTACTCTGCCGTTGTGGACCCCATCGATCCACGCTGTCGCGCTGGTCTGGCGGTGCTTGGAGCACAATGACATACCCGCCATGGGTCTGTGCCACATGCCGCCATACGTTGAGATGATGTGCATGGGCAATGGAGAGCTGCCCACTTACCAGATCGGCAATAAAGGGTGCATCTGCCGGTGCAACACGACTATAGCGATCAACCAGACGGGGAAAGACCGAAGCAAACACGCCTGGTGGCAGACCCATCCGGAGCACCAGAACATCAGGATGCCAACTACCTATCATTTGCGACCAGAGGAGACTACCGGAAGGGTTATCGAACACCACACCGGTGGCGCCTTCTTCTCGCGCTATGGCACACGCCTGCGCGATTGCGGTGTGGACATCTTGGGTTGCTGGCCCTTCGCAGGTGTAGAGCAGTTGGTACGGTGTTGGTTTGCCGGTTGGTATGGGGCTACCACGCACAAGTAAGACAGCCGAGGCGATCAATGCTTGCTGGCGCAAACGCATGCCAATCTGCACACCGTGCTGCACATGTTCAACTGGCAGGATGAGCGTTGCGCGTGCCCGTGGTATGGGTGCGAGCTTCAAGGTCACTTCGGTGATGAGACCAAGCGTGCCATGGGCGCCGGTAAACAGCCGCACGAGATCGTAGCCGGCTACATTTTTGACAACTGGGCGACCCATTCGGATGATCGTGCCATCCGGTAAGACGACACGGACGGCGAGTACCAAGTCACGCACGCCGCCGTAGCGCATGCGCAAGGGGGCGTTGCTTGCGGTGGCGACTATACCGCCCACGGTTGATGTGGCCCATGGGGAAGCGACCGGCCACCAGAGTCTATGTTGGGCAAGATGTTGTTGCAGGGTTTCCAGGGGCATACCGGCGCCCACGGTCACGGCCAGTTCAGCGGGAGTATCATCGAGCAGATAGTTCAGCCCGGTGCTTGATAGGATGACATCGGACGGTGGCAATAAGGCGGATTGGCTGCCGCCACCACGCACCCGAATGCGCAGGCCGGCGCTGGACCAGGCGCGTATCGCAGCAGCGGCGGCTTCGCTGTTCTCCGGTGCATATGGTGATTGGGGGCAATCGGTCGGTGCAGCGGTGGCCGGTTCGTGGACTGGAGCTGTGTCTGGCGGGAAGATCTTTGCTGGATTGAGCCGTCCCTGGGGGTCAAACACGCGTTTGATCGTTTGCATCGCATTGAGTTCGTCGCGGTTGTACATCAAGCCCATATAGTTGCGCTTTTCCAGACCGACGCCATGCTCACCGGTAATACTGCCGCCCATGGAGACGCAGAGGGCCATGATGGCTTGGCCGGCCCGATGCACACGTGTCATTAAGGCGGTATCGGTCGGGTCGGAGATGAGCACTAGCGGGTGCAGATTGCCATCACCGGCATGAAAGACATAGCCCACATCCAGGTGTTCAGCATCACAGATGGTATTGATGTCGGCCAGTGCCTGGGCCAGTTTGCTGCGGGGCACGGTGCCATCGACGAGATAGTAGGCTGGTGCTAGCCGGGCCATTGCCCCTACCGCACTCTTGCGCCCAAACCAGATAGCTGCTCGTTCGGCTTGATTTTGGGCAATCTTCAGTTCAAACGCGCCACGCTGCTGGAGAATGGTGGCAATTTCTTCGATCTGGGCAGTGACGCTCTCGGTATATCCATCGACCTCAACAATGAGGACGGCGCCGGCATCAATGGGCAATCCAGCCGGGGCATACTGTTCGACAATGGCGATGATCCGTGCATCCATCATCTCCATGGCTGCGGGGATGAGGCCAGCACCGATGACAGCGGATACCGCTTCGCCAGCCGTTTCGACCGAATCGAAGGCGGCCATGAGCGTGCGAAATGCGGGCGGGTGGCGCAGCAAACGCAGGGTGGCTTCAGTAACAATCGCAAGTGTACCCTCGCTACCGACCAGCAAGCCAACCAGATCGTATTCTGGATAATCAAACGCGGGGCCGCCGATGCGCAGCAGTTCACCATCAGCCAGGACAATGTGCAGGCCGGCGACGTAACTGGCGGTCACGCCGTATTTGAAACAGTGTGCGCCACCCGAATTGGCGCCGATATTGCCACCGATAGTCGCTGACCGTCCACTGGATGGGTCAGGTGGATAATACAGCCCCTGTGCCTGAACCGTGGCATCAAGCACGGTATTGACAACTCCAGGCTCCACAACCACGGTATAGCCCGTATCATCCAGGCTCAAGATGCAATTCATG
>JAAURD010000016.1 GCA_012034075.1 Chloroflexaceae bacterium
CCTGACCAAACACCAGCGGCAGCCACGTGCCGGTGCCATCAGCGTTGAAGCGCGCAACAAACAGCGTGCCGTTGTCGAGGTACTTGTCCCCCACGGCCAGACGGTCTGCGACGTTGCGGTCAGCGTTGGTCCAGTTCGCGTTCGAGACATACTTGTACAAATATTCGCGGCGCGAATCGCAACCCATGTAGAAGGCGACCGGCTGACCTTCGATCAGGTTGCCCGGCCAGGCGCCTTCGTGCGCAAAGCGGCCCAGCGCGGTGCGCTTGATCGGCGTCGGTGTCAGCGGCTCTAATCCCGGTGGCGGCGTTGCCGTCGGTCCCGTAATCACAATGGTTGCGGTTACTTCAACCCCCGCCGTCGGCTCAGGTGGTGCAGACGTAGCGGTCGCCGCGACGAGTGGTTCGGATGTGACAATTTCAACCGGCGTTGGTGATGGTCGCCAGGCCGGTGCATAATCATCCATCGGGTCGGTCGTTACCTGGGCTATTGCGATGCCATTGGCGCTCATCGCAAAAATATCAGCATTGCCGCTCCGGTTTGACGAAAAGGCGATGCGGTTGCCTGTGGGCGACCAGGTTGGTGCCATATCATCGGCCGGATGGTTGGTCAGATTGATCGGATTTTCACCCGTGGCGCCCATCACATAAATATCAAAGTTGCCACTGCGGTAGGAGTGAAAGGCAATCTGCTCGTTATTGGGCGACCACGCCGGCGAACCATCAATCGATGGGTTGGTCGTCAGGCGCGTCTGGTTGGTGCCATCGGCATTCATCACATACACTTCATCGTTGCCATCACGGCCCGATGAAAAGGCAATGCGTGTGCCATCCGGCGACCAGGCTGGCTCGCTATCAATCGCCGGGTGATCGGTCAGGCGGATGATGCCCGAACCGTCCGAGTTCATCACATAAATATCAACATTGTTTTCGCGGTTAGAAGCAAAAGCAATGCGCGTGCCATCTGGCGACCATGTGGGGCTAAAATTGGGGAAGGCATCATTGGTCACCCGCACCTGCCCCGAACCATCGGAGGCCATCACATAAATGTCAATCGTATTTTCGCGATACGAGTGGAACGCAATCCGATCACCGCCTGGCGTCCAGGCCGGGTCCTGATCGGTCACCGGGTTATTGCTCAAACGCAGCAGCCCCCGTGCCATCCACGTTGATCGACTGAATTTCATCATCCTGCTGGTCCGCCTGAATAAACTTGGAGACAAACGCAATCTGACCACTCCGATCGTCAAGTGGCTCCAACACCGGTGTGGCTACCGCCGCCGTGGGCGACACCGGAACCGGGGTAGTATCTGCTGGTGTGGTGCCGCTGGTGGCTCCAGCGGGGGCGGTGGTTGGCTCGACCGGCACAGCAGGTGGCTCAGCCGGTTCTGGAGCAGGACAACCGCTCAACATCAGGGTCATCAAAAGGAGCAGGCCAATGATGCCAGCTCGTGGGGAACGTACCATGGACATAGACATCTCCTTGTGTGTCATAACATCATTCAGAGACTACGATGTTTCGGGTATAAGACGGGCACCTGGTCCCGGGCGGTTGACCAGGGTGAATTGAACCGCAGACAGACGTTCAAGCCGCTGCTGCACGTCGTGTTGATCCGACGCGGCACAAATGACATGCACATTGGCCCCGGCATCCATGGTAAAGTAGGACTCCAGACCTTCATCACGCCAGGCGCGAATGGCATGCATCACCGCCAGGGTGCCGCTATCCCAATAGATCGATGGTGGCGTCTGGGTCATACACACCACATGCATCGAGATAGTATCGGCTTCGATCATGGTGCCCAGCAAGGTCAGGTCGCGCTGAGCAATCGCCTGACGCACCGTATCCAGGCGCTGCTGTACTTCATACAGCCGCGTGCCAAAGTAGGGGCTGGTGCTTGCCAGACGATGGTTCTCGGCACTGCCGATCTTTTTGGGCTGCATATCGACCACCGCCACAATATCAGCCAGATCCCAGTGTTCGGGCGGGGCAATGGTCACCGCAATGCTCTTCTGATCATTGCCATTGTACCATTCGACAAAGCCATCGGGAATCGAACGGCAGGCCGAACCACTGCCACTGCGGCGAGCCAGGCGCGAAAGCGTTGTCGTATCGAGATCGAGATTGAGCGCAGCCGCCGTAGCCAGGGTGAGTGCCGCAAAACCGGCCGCCGATGAAGCAATCCCCGCATCTGCTGGGAAGTTGTTTTGCGATGTAACACGGGCACGCGTATCGACCCCAGCCAGCTGGCGCAGGCGGTCGAGATGGGCCCCCACCCGTTCACGGGGGCGACCCGTGGCCGGGTGGGGTACTTGTTGATACCAGGTCAGGGTAATCTCATCGGTGTCGAGGGCCGGGTCAAAAAGAACCGTGGTTGTGGTGAGGCATGCGTCAAGGTTCATCGAGATAGAACTATTGTAGGGCAGGATATGTTCAGGATCGCGCATGCCCCAGTACTTAATAAATGCAATGTTTGCCGGTGCAACGGCAGTCGCCATATTAACTCCGTTTATAATTGGGTGCTTCTTTGGTAATCACCACATCGTGGGGGTGACTTTCGATCAAACTAGAAGCACTGATGCGAATAAAACGCGTATCACGACGCAGGGCTTCAATGTTACGGGCTCCCACATAGCCCATACCAGCCCGCAGCCCGCCAATCAGCTGAAAAACGGTATCGCTGAGCGGACCCTTATAGGGAATCATGCCTTCGATTCCTTCGGCAACCAGTTTGTTGCCCGTGTTCGACTGAAAGTAGCGTTCACTGCTGCCCTGTTGCATCGCGCCGATGCTGCCCATGCCGCGATAGCTCTTATACGAACGGCCTTCATACAGAATGGTTTCGCCAGGGCTTTCTTCAGTGCCCGCCAACAGCGAGCCGATCATAATGCTATGCGCACCGGCGGCAATAGCTTTGGGAATATCACCGCTATACTTAATGCCACCATCGGCAATCACGGGGATACCGGCCCGTTCTGCCGCACGGGCACAATCCATCACCGCCGTAATCTGCGGCATCCCCGAACCAGTAACCACCCGCGTGGTACAGATAGAACCAGGTCCTTGCCCAACTTTAATGCCATCGACATCACGCTCGATCAGGGCCATGGTTGCCGCTGCGGTCGATACATTACCGGCGATCAGCTGTACGCTACTGAATGCCTCACGTACATCAACCACGGCCTGGAGTACCCCCTGCGAATGGGCATGGGCCGTATCAATGACCAATACATCAACGCCAGCCCGCACCAGCGCCTCACTGCGTTGCAAATAATCGCCACTGGTACCGATGGCCGCACCGACCCGCAGGCGGCCATGCTTATCTTTGCAGGCTTTGGGGTACTGAATCTGCTTCATAATGTCTTTGACGGTAATCAGGCCGGTGAGTTTGCCCTGCTGATTCACCACCAGCAGTTTTTCGATACGATGGCGATGGAGCATCTCTTTGGCCTGTTCCAGGGTCGTTCCCTCAGGCACCGTCACAAGATTGCCCGACGTCATCAATTCACGGATGGGTCGGTTTCGGTCGGTCTCAAAACGCAGGTCGCGGTTGGTCAGAATACCAACCAGGTCACCAGCGTCAGTCGTAATCGGAAAGCCGCTAATATGATATTCGGCCATCAAGTCCAGCGCATCACCCACCGATTTATCGGGCGACAGGGTGATCGGGTCGGTAATCATCCCGCTCTCGGAGCGCTTGACTTTGCGTACCATTTCCGCCTGAGCCTCAATTGACATATTGCGGTGGATCATACCAATGCCGCCTTCACGGGCCAATGCAATTGCCAGACGTGTTTCGGTCACCGTGTCCATTGAGGCACTGACAATCGGTATGTTGAGTCGAATAGAACGGGTCAACAACGTTGAAACATCGGCCTCTGAAGGAAGTATTTCGGTATCGGCAGGTACCAACAAAACATCATCAAAAGTCAGCCCTTCGCGGGCAAATTTGTCTTCCCAGTTGATTGGCATCGTTTGTTCCTCCTTTGGGGAAGAGAAGCATCGTGTGTCGGATCGATACTACAAGATGATAGCTGCTATGAACGATGATCATGACTGTATGATACCACCTTTTGCTAATGCATGACAGCCCGGTGGAGAGCGAGTCTGCTGCGGGCGGCAGAAACAGCGTTGCGCGACATACTAGCACTCTTGTGTTATACTATTGCTATGGTATGGCATCATTGAGAGAGGAGCAAAACGATAGCACCCGCCAAGACGGATCACGACCAGGTCTTTAAGCGCCTTTTGAGCGCCTTTTTTCTCGAGTTTCTGGGGCTCTTTTTTCCAGATGTGCGCAAGTATATTGACCCGACCGAGTTGGAGTTTCAACCCCAGGAGCTCTTCACCGATCTGGTGTTGGGCCAGACCTACCTTGCTGATGTGGTGGTCAAAACGCGCTATCTGGATCAGCTGAGCTATTTCATTATTCATGTGGAACATCAGACGGATAGTGAGGCCGATTTTCCACATCGCAAGTATCGCTACTTTGCGCTGCTGCATCTCAAATATGATCGGCCGGTCTACCCCATTGTGCTGCTGTCGCATAGCTCGCCGCGACGGAACGAACCCAACGAATATGTGATATCATTTCCGGATCTGGAAGTGTTGCGCTTTCGCTTTCAGGTACTGCAATTGAGCCATCTGCACTGGCAAGATTATGTTGATGTGCCGAACCCGGTGGCCTGTGCACTGATGTGTTTGATGAATGTGCAGTGGCATGAACGCCCGCTGGTGGTACTGGCGAGCCTGCGCTTACTCGCACGGCTCAAGCTGGGCGAGGCCAAATCACGCCTGGTTATGGGCTTTATGCATGTTTATATCAAGCTCAATCGACGCGAAAGAGAGGAATATAAAGCAGAGCTCGCAAAACTCGCACCCCAAGAACAGGAGGAAGCAATGGAACTGACCAATATGTGGATAGAGGAAGGCATTGAGAAGGGTATTGAGAAAGGCCGTGCAGAAGGACTGCTAGAAGGCCGTATAGAAGGCCGCCGAGACGAGGCCCTGAACCTGACGCGACGTTTGCTAGTACGTAAGGTGGGGCTGTTGCCCCAGGATCTGGAAGAACGGCTTGCCTTGCTGGCACTGCCCCAGATGGAAACGCTGATCGAAGATTCGCTGGATTTTGGCAAGGTCGAAGACCTGGTTGCATGGCTGGATACGCACCCGCCGATGCCTGATGCCAATGGGAATCATAACGGCGCAGGGCACCATCCGCTTTGAGACGTCTAACATACCAAACTGGCGCTCGGCGCAGTATGCTGCGCCGCTCCAGATGGTTGCTGATGCGCAATGTGCCGTTTAACAGGGTTGCTCGCCACGAGGTGGCTCGCCCGCAGCTTCCAGGGCGACCCATTCGGCATCGGTGTAGACGCGCGAGCGAATGATAAACCGCACACCTTCGGGGGCTTCGACCGAGAAGCCGCTCCCGCGGCCTTGAACAATGTCAACCGTCAGATGTGTGCCTTTCCAGTATTCATACTGGGCTGCGCCAATATAAAAGGGGCAACCAGCCACCACGCCAAGGAAGACGTCACGCTGACCAATGTTGAACTCACGCCGTGGATAACACATGGGTGAGCTGCCATCACAGCAACCGCCCGACTGATGGAAGAGCAAATCGCCATGGATGGGTTTCAGTTGTTCAAGTAGGGCAGCCGCAGGTTCGGTGATACTGACACGGTGTACTTGCATTAAACAGGGCCTTTCTACCAGAACAAATGCCTGGTATTTGTCCAGATCGACGACTCCCTGCGTGAACAGGGAATCGCCGATGCTCCTATCGTCTTTACCAGCAGCAACGATTGTCTTTAGAAGAAACCAAGCGGTTTGGGATCATAACTGACCAGCAGGTTTTTGGTGTGCTGGTAGTGGCTGAGCATCATCTGATGGTTTTCGCGGCCGATACCAGACTGCTTGTAGCCACCAAATGCCGCATGAGCCGGATAGAGGTGGTAGCAATTCGTCCAGACGCGCCCCGCTTTAATGCCACGTCCAAGCCTGTAGGCGGTATTCATATCACGTGTCCAGACGCCAGCGCCCAAACCATAGAGCGTCTCGTTGGCAATTTCCAGGGCGTCATCAAAATCGGCAAAGGACGTGACGGAGACGACCGGTCCAAAGATTTCCTCCTGGAAAATGCGCATGCGGTTATTTCCTTCAAAAATGGTGGGTTGAACATAGTACCCTTCGGCCAGCTCGCCACTCATTGCCATGCGTTCGCCGCCCACCAGCACACGGGCATTCTCCTGACGGCCAATATCAATGTATGAGAGAATTTTCTCCAGCTGATCGTTGGATGCCTGAGCGCCTATCATCGTTTCGGTATCAAGTGGGTGGCCCTGTTTGATAGCTTTTGTACGTATAACCGCCTGCTCCATAAATGCACCATAGAACGATTTTTCGACAAGCGCCCGTGATGGGCAGGTACAGACTTCACCCTGGTTTAGCGCAAACAGGACAAAGCCTTCGAGGGTCTTGCTTTTGAAATCATCGTCGCGGCTAAAGGTGTCGGCAAAAAAGATATTCGGTGATTTACCGCCCAGTTCCAGCGTCACCGGGATGAGATTTTCCGAGGCATACTGCATAATCAAGCGACCGGTCGTCGTTTCGCCGGTAAAGGCAACTTTGGCGACACGATTGCTGCTTGCCAGTGGTTTGCCGGCCTCAACCCCAAACCCATTGACGACATTCAGTACTCCTGGGGGAAGCAAGTCGCCGATCAACTCGACCATCAGGAGAATGCTGACCGGTGTTTGTTCTGCTGGTTTCAATACAACACAATTGCCTGCCGCCAGGGCCGGGGCCAATTTCCAGGTTGCCATTAAAAGCGGGAAGTTCCAGGGAATGATCTGGGCAACCACCCCAAGTGGTTCTTGAAAGTGATAGGCTACGGTGTTGTCATCGATAATCGCAATCGACCCTTCCTGGCCGCGGATGGCGCCGGCGAAATAGCGAAAATGGTCAACAACCAGGGGCAGGTCAGCGTTCAGCGTTTCACGTATTGGCTTGCCGTTATCCCAGGTATCAGCAACGGCCAGCATCTCGATGTTGGCTTCAATGCGGTCGGCAATTTTGTTGAGAATATTGGCGCGTTCAGCCGGTGATGTGCGGCCCCAAGCAGGTGCGGCGGCATGGGCGGCATCAAGCGCCTTTTCGATATCGTCGGCATCCGAACGGGCGACTTCACAGAAGGCACGTCCGGTGACTGGGCTAGGGTTGTCGAAGTAGCGGCCATGAACTGGTGGGACAAACTCGCCACCGATGTAGTTATGATAGCGTGACTGAAAGGTAACTTTGCTTCCGGGTTGGTTTGGACTGACATACTGCATCTTGTTCCTCCTTGAAATGTGCTCACTAATAGCAATATCTTGCATCAATGCATCGACTCCTCGCCCGGAGTCGTGTGATCGTTCTGATGACACCTGACACCAGTTTTCATCTCATTTCCACCAACGCCAAAAACAAGTGTAGCGTTTAACGCGTTGGGAGGTGCGGTGCAGGGCTATTGTTCTCCTTTCTGTGTGTGGCAGGGTCTCATCTATAGTTCTGTAAAGATGAACTTGCATGGTAACCCGATTTGACCCTTGAAAAGGTTAAATAACATTATAATGGATTTAAGAGGAGATGTCAAGCATTTGTCATTGTCTTGTCTACCAGAGCATGATGTTGCAACACTCCCCCATCTGGCGGATATACTGCTCACTCAATGGCTGATGTGCTCTGAACCAGGCTATGCTACACTCAACACCAACGACACAAGCATAAGGGATAGATTGGGTTTATCCAGATAACCGAAAGGACAGACGATAATGGCGAAAGTGACGCTTCACCCGGCTACCGTAGCTGGTTCGCATGTAGGAGATGATTCTTCAGCAGAACCATTTCGTTATCGGCCCATGTGGTACTTCTCACTAACGTTTCTGGTAACATTCGTGCTCTGGTTTAGCGGGGCCTATCTGAGCTTTCAAGATGACGGCAGTGGCATGTATATGCTTGTACTGCTGCCAGGTCTGCTAGCCCCTTTTCTGATTTCGCTGGTATTCATCTTCACCTCGTGCAATCGAGCGGTGAAACAGGATTTTTTCAACCGGCTGCTCAATCCGCGCCTCATACGCCCGAATCTGCTACCAGCCATGCTGCTGCTCATGCCGTTTGCGGTGCTGGTATCCACGCTGCTGTCGCTGCCCATGGGCGGGTCGTTGGATCAACTCCAACTGGCTGAGGGGTTTTCGTTTTCGACGGGGTTTGTGCCCGTATTGCTGTTGCTGCTCATGGCCGCCACCTTTGAAGAACTTGGCTGGCGCGGCTATGCCTTTGACAGCCTGGAGCATCGTTTACGTATCTAACGGCTTCACTCATCTTTGGCGTGCTCTGGTCGCTCTGGCACTTCCCGCTCATCTTCGTCCACAACTCTTACCAGTACGAGATTTTCCAAGAGAACATCTGGTATGGCATCAACTTCTTTGTCAGTATTGTTCCGATGGGCATTATCATTAGTTGGTTCTGTATCAAGAACGGCAAGAGCGTGATTGCGGCGATCCTGTTTCACTTTGTCATCAATATGTCGCAGGAAGCGCTGAACATCACCCAGACCACAAAATGTATCGAAACCGGCGTGCTCACCGTGATTACCATCGCCATCATTGCCTACGACCGCGAGTTGTTCTTCTCAAAAGCACATCTGACGAAGGAAACGACCCATGGAATCGCATGATCATGCGAGCACGCCACACCCTATGCGTCATGTGTTATCGCTGCGGGACTTTCGATTGCTGTTTGTAGGCGTATCAACCTCGCTGCTGGGCGATCAGTTCGCCTTGATTGCAACGCCCTGGTTGGTGTTGCAACTCACCGGCGACCCGCTGGCACTGGGCATTGTGCTGGCCCTCGAAGGTATTCCGCGTGCATTGTTTATGCTGTTTGGCGGAGCCGTCACTGACCGCTTTTCGCCGCGTGTCATTATGCTGGCTGCGGATATTGCACGTCTGGTGCTGGCGGCACTGATGGCCGTGGCGGTGTTGACTGGCATGGTTCATATATGGATGCTGTACGTTTTTGCGTTGGGATTCGGGCTGGTGGCTGGGTTTGCTGTACCTGCCGGCAATAGCATCGTCCCATTACTGGTCGAGGAACAAGATTTGCAGGCGGGCAACTCGCTGGTAATGGGTGCGGGGCAACTGGTGGGCTTTGTCGGGCCAGTTGTTGCGGGCATCCTGATTGGTCAGTTCGCCGAGTCGCTGGTGGGCGTGGGTTTGGCCTTCGGCATTGATGCCGCCACCTTTGCCGTCTCTGCAATCATGCTGCTGCTGATGCGCAGTGGTGGCAGACTGCCCACACCTATTGCTTCATCTGCTACGGCAGCACAGGAAAGCATCGGGGCAGCCATTGTAGCGGGGCTGAGACATGTGTGGGCTGATCCGCCACTACGACTGATTTTCCTAGTTATTGCGGCGATCAATTTCTTGTTTGTAGGTCCCATTCTTGTGGGCGTGCCCGTGCTGGCCGATCAGCGATTGCCGGAGGGGGCGCTTGCGTTTGGGCTGTTGATGTCCGGCTTTGCAGGGGGTAACCTGGGCGGTTTTCTCCTGGCTGGCATCCTGCCCAGGCCCACCGGACAGACCATGCGTCTGCTGTTGTTAGCGCTGCTTGCTGTGTTCGGTCTGGCACTGTGTATTGTGGCCGTGATACGTATGACCTGGGTGGATGTCAGCTTGATGGTGCTATTGGGCATAGGCAACGGCTATGTCACCATTCTGCTGTTCACCTGGATTCAGACCCGCACACCACGTGCGATGCTGGGTCGTATGATGAGCTTGCTGACGCTCTCGAGTGCCGGTCTGGTGCCGGTCTCGCAGGCGCTTGCAGGTACGCTCGGTGCCTGGAATGTGACGCTACTGTTCGGGTTGGCCGGGGGGTGTCTGGTGCTGCTAACGCTCTGGGTAGCCGTACAGCCTGCTCTGGCGACCTTTAGCGACAGCCTGGTGGCAAATGCGTGATAGGAGTGCTTTGCTCCCCCATCTGACCGATACCAGTTGCTCACTTTAACCGATGTGGAAACAGGTAGTACATGCTATGCTCATGATAGCTCAGGTGAACAGCGCTTGCTGTACCGGATGCAACGCCTGGGGCTGAAGCTCCAGGCTGATATGCAGAAATCGACTCCGTGGTCTGTGTTTGTAGCCAGAACGCAGCGTTGCGCATGGGTCGGTGTGCGCGGATCGCATGGCGGTCGCTTGAGACAAGGATGAAAGGAGAAAGAAACGATGAACAGCCAACTTGAGCAAACGACGAGACGACAACCGCAGACCATGAAAGCATTGGAGGACACATCATCGAGAGACAACACAGGAGTATCGTATCGGTGCTTGTTGCGCCGTTTTGGGAGAGGGCTGTTGACCCTGACAACCGCTGTCGTAGCACTCATCAGTGTAGTGCCGGTCTTGCTGCTCTTCTTTATCACAGCAGTGCCGCCGCTTGTTGCCGCAGTCCTGCTTTTCATTGATGTAGTCATTCTGGTAGTGCTGGTACAACGGGGTTTTACCCCACTCATGCTGTCAGGCAGCGTCGTAGGCATGCTAACCGTTGCTGCAGTGGCGGTCATTGCGTCGCAGCAGTTTGCTGCCACACCGCCAATGACCGATGCGGAAGGGAACGTCGTGCCAGGGAGTATTGCCTCACTGGAAGCGGTCGAACTGAACGGCAGCCAGCAGTGGATGACGATACGGGGTCACCGTGAGGATTTGCCAGTGCTCTTGTTTCTGGCAGGTGGGCCGGGTGGAAGTGAACTGGTGATGACCCGCCGCTACCTGTCCGAACTTGAGAAACATTTCATCATCGTCAACTGGGATCAACCTGGGGTTGGCAAGTCATACTACGCCCTGTCCCGCGATCAACTGACGCCGGAACGCTATGTCGAAGATGCCTATGCACTGACGCTCCACCTGCGTGAACGGTTCAATCAGGACAAAATCTATGTCCTGGGTGAATCCTGGGGCAGCATTCTGGGCGTGTGGTTGGTGCAGCAGCATCCCGATTTGTTCCATGCGTTCATCAGTACGGGTCAGGTGGTAGACCCGGTTGAGAACGACACCGACATGCACACGTTTGCCCTTCAACTGTACCGTGAACAAGGGAATATGGACGCGGTCGAAGGTTTGCGTCGCAACGGGCCGCCACCGTACACCGCAGATGAAATGGTCGGTCAATTTCAGGCCATGAATGGGGTTATCCACAACTATATGCTCAGTCACGCGCATGGTGAGGGCACCGGACATAACCTGGCGCTGGATTCGATGCGTGCTCAGGAATATGGGTTAATGGATAAGGTATCCTGGGTGTTGTCGCTGTTACACACGTTCCCGCATGTCTATGCGCAGCTCAACGATCTGGACTTGCGGATAGAGGCGCCGTCACTGGATGTACCGGTGTATTTCATTCGGGGACGTTGGGATTTCAACACATCACACCGGCTGGCCGAGGAATACTTCGCGCTGCTAGAAGCGCCACACAAGGAGTTGATCTGGTTCGCCGACTCGGCGCATACACCCATGTGGGATGAGCCGACACGCTTTGTGGATGTGTTGGTGCATACCGTCCTGGCAGATACCTGGACATGCAACCAGGACCAGCGGTGAAGTCGGTAAGACGATTGTTTTGATAGGTGCAGGGGATGCTACCGCCTGCGCCTATCAGGGTACCAGCTTTTGGCGTAGTGCCAGCGCGATAGCTTCAGCACGGCTGCTCACATCGAGTTTGGCAAGAATGTTGCTCACATGCGTTTTGACCGTCGAGCGGCCCACCATCAGCCGTTCAGCGATTTCCTGATTGTGTAGCCCCTCGGCCATCAGCACGAGTACCTCACGCTCGCGGACGGTGAGATCATCGCCAGGGGTAGGTGGACGGTGTGACGCGTCGATCAGCGCCTGGGTTGCTTCGGGGGACAGTGTTGCCCATCCCGCATGGGCCGATCGGATGGCCGCTGCTAGTTCGTCCGCCGAGACATGTTTCAGCAGGTAACTGATGGCTCCGGCGCGTAGTGCGCCCTGTACCAGGTCTTCTTCGGGAAAGCTCGTTAGCACAATCACCTGGATGTGTGGCCAGCGGGCGCGGATCATCTGGGTTGCTTCAACGCCGTTCATCCCTGCCATCACCAGGTCCATCAATACGACATCCGGATCATGCTGTTCACACCGTTGGATGGCTTCTTCACCGTTACTCGCTTCACCTACCAAATCTACATCGTCATAGGCCAACAGAAAGGCCGATAGCCCACTACGCACTACGGCATGGTCATCCACCAGTAACACTCGGATCGGTTCTCTTTCGTGCATACCCTTTGCTCCACTCCATACCCAACGACGCTAACCCATTCAGCGGTTGGGGCCTGCTGTTACACAGTCAGATTCGGTTATTTCAGGCCCGACACGTTCCCGACTTGACGAACCCATATGACGGTAATGGTCGTGCCCTGCCCTGGCTGGCTCTCAACGTCCAGTTTTGCTCCTAAAGCGGTCGCGCGTTCGTTCATAATGGATAACCCAAAATGCCCGCCATCAACACTAGTCGGTTCAAAACCACATCCGTCATCGCAGATACGTAAAGTTGCTCTGTCTGGTGTCAGGCACAGGGTGATTTCGACCTGGTTGGCCTGAGCGTGCTTCATAACGTTCTGCAGCGCTTCCTGCGTAATACGGTAGAAGGTTAGGCGTACCTCCGGTGGCAACTGCTCCTCACCGGTCACTGTGACGCTGACGGGTAAGCGAGCCCGTCCGGTGACTGCCTCACCAAGTTGGTGCAATACATCGCCCAGGTTGACATCACACAGCGCGGTGGGCCGCAGTTCGAGCAATAGTGTGCGCATTTCGGCCAACGCACCACGCGTAAGCTGACGCAGTTCGGCCAGTCGCCGTTGCCCCTCTTCTGGTTTACGCTCCCACAGACGCGGCAGTACGTCGGCAATCAGACTGGCCGAAAAAAGGGTTTGCGTGACCGCATCATGCAGGTCACGCGCAAGGCGTTGGCGTTCTTCAAGTGCTGCCGCTTGCTGTGCCTGGGCATACAGACGGGCGTTTTCCAACGCAATTGCTGCACCAGGGCGAGCAGTGCCAGCATCGCTTCATCATCTGCACGAAAGGCATGCGGATGTGATGCGCCCACCGAAATGACACCGATGGGTGTATCACCTAACAACAATGGGATGCCGAGCATCGACTCAATATGCGCCGCTTCCATGGCTTTCCGATAGATACGTGGGTCGTCCAGGCTATCGATACAGACCACCTGTCCAGAGAGTAACGCTAAACCGGTGGCCGAATCGCGCAATGGCATGCAATAGCCGACCATCATATCTGGACCATAACGGCCTGCCAGTGCCGCAACACGTAGCGTCTCATCTTCGCGCACAAACAAGGCACTGAAACTGACACCTATCAATTGGCGCGCTTCTTCGGCAATCATCTGCATCACTGCGTCCGGGTCGAGGCGACTGCTCAAAGTACGCTGCACTTCGAGCAACGTCGTCAACTGGCGTGTGCGTTCGCCGACGCGTTGTTCCAGTTGCTGATGTGCCAGTACACGCTGGCTCATATCGGTGATAAACCCTTCCAACGCATCGCTGTTGCCGGATGTTCGTTCGACGCGCCGACCCTGTTCCCACACCCACTTTTCAACACCGCAAGCAGTCATCAGGCGATAGGTCACCTCGAACGGTTGCTGTGCCTGAAGTGCTGTATATACCGTCTGTTGTACGTGATCACGGTCATCGGGGTGGATCAGGCTCCCGTATGCGACGCGGCGATTGCCGATCAGATCATCAGGTGCATAGCCGGTTAGCGGCAGGCTCCCACCACTGACAAACTCCATCGTCCACTGCGAATTGATACGACAGCGATAGGCCATACCGGGGAGATTGTGCATCAGACCTGCGAGCAAACGCTGACTCTCATGCAACACCGATTCGGCGTGCTGTCGTTGGGCACGCTCATGGTCAAGCTGACGCTGCAATGCTGCGATGATATGATCGGTATCGTTCATCGCCGTTCATGCTACCACGCCCGTCGGACCTTTGCAACTGGCAATCGGTCAGATGGGGGAGTACGGTTGCTCTCCCATGCTGATGCTCTTTCTGCTGTCCCGGTGGTATATTGAAAGACATCAGCACTGGCGTTGTGCTTGACTGCTTTTGCTCTGCCTGGACGCTGGTGTGCGGTGCAACGTACTGCACCGTCAGGGATTTTGGTGATGGTATGGCAAAAGGTAATCTGGTATGATACGATACAACCCAGGAAAGTGCAGCGAGATAGAAGCTCTTTCTGCTTCCCTGGCTCATTGAAGAGAGCAAAAAACACCATGAACAATCCATCATCAATCCGCATTTTGCTAGCTGATGACGAACCAGCGCTTTGTTCGGCGCTGCGTCTGCTGTTAGAGCAGGAACCGGGCCTGACCGTGGTAGGCGAGGCAACAGGCGCCAGCAGCGCACAACAGCAGGCTGCAACGGTACACCCCGATCTGATGCTGCTTGACTGGGAACTGCCCGGCTCAATCGGCGTGTCCCTGCTCCATAGCCTGCGCGGGATTGCGTCAGAGATGCAGATCATTGTGCTGAGCAGCCGTCCCGAGGCACGACGGGCAGCACTGGTAGCGGGTGCCGATGCGTTTGTGAGCAAGGGCGATCCGCCTGACTGTTTACTCGCGACTATCCGGGGATTGTTTCCACATTGCACCATTGATACGGCTTGAGCACGCACGCGCCGGTGCTTTTGGCGACCGCAGAACCAACCCGTGTTCTCGGCTATCATCGAGTGAAAAGCAGCATACAGGTGCTGCACTCCCCCCATCTGACCGATATCCATACCGCGTGAAGGTTGATGCACTGGCAAAGCCTGCAGGCTATCATGACATTTGGAGGAACCTATGGCCTTGAAAACACAGAGAGCAATCATGAATCAGACAACGACCATGAGTATTCAGACCGAACATCTGACTCGCGACTTCGGCAACGTACATGCGCTGGCTGACCTGTCGCTGAGCGTGCGCGCGGCACAGTCTATGGCTTCCTGGGCAGCAACGGTGCGGGGAAGACAACAACCATACGGCTGTTACTTGGCCTGCTCGAACCCACCGATGGACGCGCCGAGGTCCTTGGCTATGATACACGCACACAGGCACACCATATCCGTGCGCAGACCGGTGCGTTGTTAGAGAACGATGGCCTCTATGAGCGGCTGAGTGCGGCTGATAATCTGGAGTTCTTCGGGCGCATTGCCCACATGCCCGCCAGCGAACGGCAGGCTCGTAGCGAGGAATTATTGACTCACTTTGGGCTGTGGCAACGCCGCGCTGACCCGGTCAAAGATTTCAGTACTGGAATGCGCCAGAAGCTCGCTGTGGCACGGGCGTTGCTGCATCGTCCGTCGTTGATCTTCCTGGATGAGCCGACTGCTGGACTTGACCCGGTGGCCTCGGCTGCGTTGCGTGACGATCTGGCTACACTGGTGCAGCACGAGGGTATGACCGTCTTTTTGACCACGCACAATCTGGGCGAGGCGGAAAAGCTCTGTCATCAGGTGGGCATCATCCGTGACGGCAGACTGCTGGCGCAAGGTAGCCCGCACGAGTTACGTACCCGCTACAGCCGCCCGCGTCTGGAGATTGGTGGACGTGACTTTCGTGAGCAGGCACTGGTGGCACTGGCAAAGCATCCGTCAGTGACTGGACTGGAACGCGAGAATGGACACATTTTTCTGGAATTGCGCTCTAATGACGAAAATATTGCCGCACTGGTCAGCCTGGCGCTGCGTGAGGGCGTGCAGATAGAAGAAGTGCGTCAGGGACGGGCCAGCCTGGAGGAAGCCTTCCTGGCACTGATGCAAGAACAGGAGATGACCCAATGATACAGGATACCGCTACTGTGCTCTGGAAGGAACTGGCCGAATTGCTGCAACGCATGCGCAAACCATCCGCACTGTTTGGTGTGTTGTTTTACCTGGTCATTTTCGGTGTCTTCCCGGTGCTGCTGATCGGGCCACTCTTTGCTGCCTCGCCACTGGCTTTCGCCTACTGGTCG
Source organism: Chloroflexaceae bacterium (assembly GCA_012034075.1). Taxonomy (GTDB): domain Bacteria; phylum Chloroflexota; class Chloroflexia; order Chloroflexales; family Chloroflexaceae; genus JAAURD01. Next base: position 16,073 of record JAAURD010000016.1, read on the forward strand.
ATTATTCCTATCCTGGTAGGTACGGGTGTAGCGACCAATGCCTTCGCCGGCGAGCGTGAACGGCACACCTTGGAAACGCTGCTAGCAACCCGCCTGCCTGACCGTGCAATTCTGTTTGGGAAACTGGCGGCCAGCCTACTTTACAGTACTATCTATCTTGTACTGGCAATGCTAGCCGGGATCCTCACGCTGAACCTGAGCTATGGTGATGGGCAACTACTGGCCTATACGCCAGCGGTGGCTGTGGGTGGGCTGGTGCTGGGACTGCTGGTGGCAGCGGTGATGTCGGCAGCAGGCGTGCTGGCCTCGCTACGGGCCGAGACGGTACGCGAAGCGGGGCAGAAGCTCGCCATCATTCTGTTTCCTGTGTTTCTGCTGTATTTCAGCTTCAGCTTCGTGCCCATCGAGCAGCGTGTGATGCTTATCGAGCAGATTGCTAGCGTCAATACGTGGCTGGTGCTGGCGGGTGCTGCACTGCTGTTGCTGGCCCTGCTGGCCCTGCTGCTGCCACAAACGGTGCAGCGTTTTCAGCGGTCGCGGTTGCTGCTCGACCAGCAACCCGATCCGCAGACGAAACCTGCCACCAGAAACGACGCGCCAAAACGCGCAACGTCTGTCCGCAGTGACCAACGCGTTACCCTGCCCGCGCCGCTCACCGATTTGCTCACGGTGATGTGGAAGGAGTGGCGTGAACTGCACCAGAGCGGCAGCCGCACGACCGGCTTCCGTATGCTGATTGTTGGACTGCTGCTGTTTGGCCTGCTGCTCCCTTGCAAGGCGGACGAGCGTGGGTGACGGAGGGCGGCGCACTGTTCGCCTGGATTATTGCGCCTAGTGTGCTGGTGATGCAGACAATTGCCGATAGCTTTGCGGGAGAGCGTGAGCGGCACACACTGGAGACGCTCCTGGCAACCCGCCTGTCGGAGTGGGTGATCCTGCTGGGGAAGCTGCTTACACTGCTGCTGTGGGCATGGAGCGTGGGGCAAGTGCTCATCCTGGTCAGTCTGGTTACCAGCAACATTGCTTTTGGACAGGGTGAGTTGTTGCTTTTCTCGCCTACGATGACGTTGATGGGGATGGGCTTCAGCCTGCTGGTGAGTGGATTGATTGCACTTATGGGTGTATTGTTTTCGCTGCATGCCGAGAGTGTGCGACAGGCGCAGCAGTCACTTGCGTTGGCATGGGTCGGGCTGGTTATCGCCTCCATTGCGCTTATCGTTCTGGTGACGATGATACTGGAACGGATCGGGATACCGGTGCTGGCGTGGCTAGCAGCGAGCAACCTGACGTTCCTGGTAATAGGTGCGGCGGGTGTGCTGGCGCTGTTAGATGGGGTGCTGCTGGTCCTGGCACTGCGCTCTTTTCGGCGGGCAGCGTAACGTGCAGAGCGCAGAGCGCAGAACAGCGAACGCAGAACTGTGGATTGTGCCGGGTAATTCAGAGTGGGCATTGTGTTGCGATGTGTTGCACACGCTGAATGCAGCAGGTTTTCGCCTGGAGTGACGATGCGGGAGGCTTTGTCACTCCAGCAACAACAGAGCACCGATCCATTCGCTTGTGTTATACTACTGGCAACATACCAGATATACACAGCTATTGTGCGATTAGGAAAGGAGCAAGACGATAGCACCCGCCAAGACGGATCACGACCAGGTCTTTAAGCGCCTGTTGAGCGCCTTTTTTCTGGAGTTTCTGGAGCTCTTTTTCCAGATGTGCGCAAGTATATTGACCCGACCGAACTGGAGTTTCAACCCCAGGAACTCTTCACCGATCTGGTGTTGGACCAGACCTACCTTGCTGATGTGGTGGTCAAAACGCGCTATCTGGATCAACAGAGCTATTTCATTATTCATGTGGAACATCAGACGGATAGTGAGGCCGATTTCCCACATCGCAAGTATCGCTACTTTGCGCTGCTGCATCTCAAATATGATCGGCCGGTCTACCCGATTGTGCTGCTGTCGCATAGCTCGCCGCGACGGGACGAGCCGAACGAATATGTGATAGCGTTTCCGGATCTGGAAGTGTTGCGCTTTCGCTTTCAGGTGCTGCAATTGAGCCATCTGCACTGGCAGGACTATGTTGATGTGCCGAACCCGGTGGCCTGTGCGCTGATGTGTTTGATGAATGTGCAGTGGCATGAACGTCCGCTGGTGGTGCTGGCGAGTCTGCGCTTACTCGCACGGCTCAAGCTGGGCGAGGCCAAATCACGCCTGGTTATGGGCTTTATGCATGTTTATATCAAGCTCAATCGACGCGAGAGAGAGGAATATAAAGCAGAGCTCGCAAAACTCGCACCCCAAGAACAGGAGGAAGCAATGGAACTGACCAATATGTGGATAGAGGAAGGCATTGAGAAGGGTATTGAGAAAGGCCGCGAAGAAGGCCGTATAGAAGGCCGCCGAGAAGAGGCACTGAACCTGATGCGGCGCCAACTGGTACGTAAGGTAGGACTGTTGCCCCAGGAACTGGAGGAACGGCTCGCGTTGCTGACAGGGTCCAGCTGGAAACGTTGGCCGAAGATTTGCTCGATTTTATCACAGTCGAGGACCTGGTTGCCTGGCTGGATACACACCCGCCGATGCTGGAAGCATAATACCTGTGCCTGGAACGATGCTATGTGATGCCTAACGTACCAAACTGGCGCGGCGTGCAGCGTGCTGTGCTGCTACGGATTATCGAGTGACAGATGCGCGAGGCTTTGCCACTTATTGCAGTGGCATATTGAGAAAGCGTTCGAGGAGGGGTGATGCGCCCAAAGACCGTAACCGTATCGACTGCCTGCTCAAACTCAGCTGGACTCATGGCATCGAGTTCGGGGCCAGAGATACAGCCAATATCGTGGGGTAGGCCAGCCTGCCGTGCCAGTGCAGCCACCGTCTGCGGGTTATCGCCCGAGATGATGCGTGGCTGAACCCCCAGTTGGCGAAATGCCGCCAGCGCCTCACGTGCTTCGGGCGGTTAACCCACTAGCCTGCTCCCGATGTGCGCTGCCCATATAGTTCAAGGACACGCTGACGCTGTATCTGGTGATCGACGAGCGGAATCGGGTAGTCATGACCAATCTGCACTCCATACTGGTGTTGCTGCTCTGTTGAAAGCCGCCATGGTTCGTGGATGTATGGTGCTGGTAGTGCTGCGAGTTCGGGCACATAACGTCGTACATACGTCCCCTCCGGGTCAAAGCGCTTGCCCTGGCTGGTCGGGTTAAAGATACGGAAGTAGGGCTGGGCATCGGTACCCGTGCCGGCCGCCCATTGCCAACCACCGTTGTTGGCTGCCAGGTCACCATCAATCAAGTGCTGCATAAAGTAGCGTTCGCCCCACTGCCAGTTGATGAGCAAATCTTTGGTCAGGAAGGACGCCACAATCATGCGTGTCCGGTTATGCATCCAGGCTTCGGTGTTGAGCTGGCGCATTGCTGCATCAACAATCGGGTAGCCGGTCTGCCCGGCGCACCATGCTGCAAACAGGTCCGGGTTGTTGTCCCAGGCAATATCGGCGAACTGCGACTTGAACGCACGATGAACGACGGAGGGAAACTGGGCCAGAATCTGGTTATAAAAATCGCGCCAGATCAATTCATTCAACCAGGTACTTGCACCATCGACAGCAAGGGTATCGGCCCGCTGGATGAACGAACGCGCAGCACGAACACATGCACGCGGCGAGATAGTGCCCAGATGGAGATGTGGGGAGAGCTTTGACGTTGCGGGTAGGGCCGGCTGGTCGCGCTGCTGATGGTAGGTTGCGATGGAATGATGTTGACTGCAATCGGTGAAACGGTCGAACAGCTGTTGCGCTGCGTTGGCGCCACCAGAAAATAGCGGGTCTGGTGCGGTAAACCCGAACTCGGTGCTGTCTGGCAGGGGAACGGACTCCACTGCTGACCAATCGCCCTGCTGCAATTTCAGTGGGTTGCTGGTAGCGGACTCGACCGCTACCGGTTGTTGTTGCAGTTGCTGGCGCCAGCGGCGGGCATAGGGCGTGTAGACAGTATATGGTCGGTCAGTGGTCGTTTTCAGTTCATTGGCTTCATAAATGACCGCATCTTTCCAGTGCTGGGTACGGAAGCCGGCCGACTGGAGGGTTGACTCAACACTGGCATCACGGCTCAGAGCGTATGGCGAATAATCGCGATTCCAGTAGACGGCCTGGACACGGCATACATGTGCCAGACGGAGGAGTTCATAGCGTGGGTCGCCGCGCCGCAGCACCAGACGGCTGCCAGACTGTTTCAGCGTCTGAGCCAGATCGGCTAATGACTCAAGCAAGAAACTGACTTTGGCAGGGCCGATCATCTGCCCTTTGAGCAAACGATCATCAAGAATAAACACCGGTAGCACCAGGCCACCACTGTCGCCAATGGCATGCGCCAGGGCCGTATTATCGTGGAGGCGCAAATCGCGGCGAAACCAGTGAATAATGGTCATCGTTTGCTTGTTTGTCCTCGCATCAACCACAGATTGCCACCGGTCAGTTCCTCTGGGTTGGTTTGAAACGGCCAGAGAATCATACCAGCCGTCTGGCTGGTGCGGCTGATCTGCAAGGCGGTCTGGAGATCACGGTGCAGGTCAGGCAACTGGCGGGTATGACCGGGGCCAGTGGGAAAGCCGATTTCGGTCATCAGGATGGGCTTTTGCAGATTGAGCAGGTGCAACTCGTCGATTGAACGTTGGAAGTCACTAGGAAAGCCTGCACCATAATACCAGTGCTGAGCATAGCGACCGGAGTCATACGGTTCATTGTCATAATAGTGAAACGCATACAGATCGACAAGATCAGCCATGCGCACGTTGGTACCGGCTGGCTCAAAATAGTTCTTGGCAAAGGCCGCGCTGATCGTCATCAAACGCGATGGATCGAGTTGTCTCACATCCGATACCAGTCGTGCCAGAAATGCCAGACGCTCATTGGCGAGATCAAAGCAGAGCGGATGATCCGCATTAGACCAGTCCCAGCAGCGAATATCGACCGGACTGCCGATATCTGGTTCGTTAAAGAGGTCCCAGGCAAGGATACCCGAACGCGAAGCCAGTCGTTCGACCACTGGACGAACGTGGATAGCAAGGGCCGTGTTGTAGGCATCATCATCAAAGCTGTGTTGGGGATATTTATTGAGCAGCACGGGAAGAACGTATATTCCACGGCGATTAGCTTCATCAATCAGCTGTTCAAGGCGCATCAATGGAATGTTGGTATTATAGCTCTCGATGCTCAGACGACTTGCACCAAAGATATAGTAGTTCAGAAAGACACGGATAGTATTGACGTGCTGTTGTTGGAGCAGGTCCAGATCAGCTTGAATGTGTTCAATATCCCAGGGGCAGCCAGGCACCATGCCAAAGTGCAGTTCGGGGCACAGTTTCAGGTCGGCAGCCGAGGTTTGAATATAGTTCACACCACGTACCTCGAATGGGAGACCATCATTGGTAACGAGCATGCCATGAGCGTTGACCATCAGTGCTGGTAAGACTGGAACGGGTGCTTCCGGCTGGGCTGATGTCGCGACATCGGTTGGTACTGGTGGTGGTTCTGTGGACGGTGGCGCTGGTGCGGCAGGTTGCTGTGGTTCCGGTTCGGACGTCGCAACCGATGGTGGTTGCGGTTGTGGTGATGGCGTGGGTTGAGTTGGCCCCGGTCTTTGCGGCGGTTGTGGCGAGATGGGCGGCGCAGAACGTGGTTGGGCCGGTGGCGGCGGCGGTACCGGCGGGTCTTCTGCATAAACAATGCCCCAACTCAGTGTTATCAGCACCAGTAGAATCATGCCGCGAATCAGACGCTGTTTCATGGTGATACTCGTTCTATTTTTCAGAGCGATTATTCTTACATATCTATGGTACACTGATGAGACTTACCTTGAATGGGTCGATAACAATGGTATAGTAGCAGAAGAACCAGCGTTGCGCAACTCCTTTCTTGCTTTCTACCAGATGATATGAAATCGAAAAAAATGTATAAATAAGGACATTAATACAGGATTTTTGAGGTAAGATCGGTTAAAATTCCACATCTGGAACGGACACGTTGATCCTATGTCAATAGTAGTAGTACAATATTATGAGAATATCCCAGAGCACCTGGTTCGGAGTGAACCATGCGATCACCATATCGGGCACTTGTCCTGAGAATTGTTTTTATCTACATCGTGGTTTCAGCGGTCTGGATTGTGTTATCAGACTCGCTGATCTTTGTGTTGTGGGCTGATGCTGCCTGGATCGTGCAGACGTCCAAAGGCTGGTTGTTTGTATTGTTCAGCGGTGGCATCCTCTACTTTTTGCTGGATCATGCGATGGCTGAACGGAGTCGTTTTGAGCAAGAACTGGAAACCTATGCCCACTACCAGGAGACAGTATCGGCTTTGCGCCAGAGTGCGCTGCTCAAAAGCGAACAGAATATCCTGTTTAACCAGGCAGTTAGCCTGGTTGCGCTGACCTTAAATACCGAATATACCAGTCTGTTTGAACACCGTGTCAGCGAAAAACAGATGGTATTACGAGCATGCACTGGTTGGTCGGATGGTTTGATCGGCAAGACCCCTTTTCAGGCATCCCCCGGTACGCTGGCCCACTATGTCTTGCAGACAAATGAACCGTTGCTCGTGAATAGGCTGGCAAACGATCGACGGTTTACACGAGCCGAGAGCTATCTTCAGCAGCATGGTATCACGAGTACGATGCAAGTAGCCATCATGGCCGAAACCGGTCAGGTCTTTGGTATTCTTGGTGCCCACACAACTGGTAAACGTGATTTTTTGCCAGATGAGTGTCACTTCTTACAAGAGATTGCGAATGTCCTGGCCATTGCCATTGGACGTGAACAGACCGAAGCGGCGTTGCGTGTACAGAAGACAATCCTCGAATGTCAGACCGAGGCATCGCTCGATGGTATTCTGGTTGTGGACACTCAGGGCATCATTCGTTCGATTAACCAGCGCTTTCGTGATATGTGGCGATTGCCTCTGCACGATCAAGCGCTTTCACATGCGCTTATTTTGGAAGGAATACGTGCTCAATTGGTAGATTTTGATCCATTTATCCAGCGTATCCGAGACCTTGTGGCACAAGGTGATGCACAACATCACGAAGAAATCGTGTTGCGTGATGGCCGTGTTATCGATAGCTATACGGCCCCAGTGCAGGATGCGACCGGGAACTATTATGGTCGCGTCTGGTATTATCGGGATATCACCGAACTGCGCCGGACCGAAGCAACCCTGCGTGAACGGGAAGAAATCTTTCGACGTCTGGTCGATTCGATGGACGACATTATCTTTACCCTGGACTGTCAGCAACGACATACCGGCATTTTTGGGCGCTGGCTTGAGCGGTATGGTATCCCTGCTTCGTTTTTTTGGGGAAGACGTCGTATGAGATTGCCGACCCAGAAACGGCTCGCATCCATGAACAGGCGAATACCAGAGCACTTCAGGGTGAATATGTCGTTTACGACTGGTTATCGGGAGATCCTCCCGTCTCGGTACAGACATCGCTTTCGCCGATGTATGATAGTCAGGGCCAGGTTACTGGCCTGGTTGGCGTTGGACGTGATATCACTGCACTCAAACAGGCGGAAGAAGCCTACCGTACCGTGGTTGAACACTCGTTGCAGGGGCTGGTGATTTATCAGGATGAACGGCTGGTCTTTGCCAATGAGACGATGGCGCGGATCAATGGCTACTCGGTGGCAGAGATGTTACAGTGGACATTCGATAATCTCAATCAGCTGATCTATCCAGATGATCGTGCCTTCGTCTGGGGTATTCTCAAACAGCGGATAAGCGATCAATTTGCACCGGCATCATATGAATACCGGATTACGCGTAAAGATGGACAGGTTCGCTGGGTCGAAGCCAGTGGTACACGCATTACCTACCGTGGCAAAGCCGCAGCGCAAGGGGCATACATTGATATCACCGAGCGCAAAATCGCCGAAGAGGCGCTACATGCATCACACAAACTGCTACAAAAGGTGTTATCGAGCTTAGATGAGGCAGTTTTTGTGGTAAATCCACAAACCCGCGAAATCTTTGAATGTAACCATACAGCGAAGTTATCTTTGGGTATACCCGTGAAGAAATGCTGCATCAAAAAACCGATATCCTCCATGTCAATGAAGAGATGCGCAAACTCTTTGCGGAAAAGGTATTACAATCGTATCAATTACCTGGTTTTCTGGCGATGGAACATCAGATGAAGCGCAAGAATGGAGGCATATTTCCTTCAGAGCATGTAGTTACCCCGATCTATGATGATGAAGGTGCAGTACACAATGTTGTCAGCGTCATCCGTGATATTACTGAGCGAAAACGTTTTGAACAAGAGATCCAGAAGCGTAATCACGAACTCTCCACGCTCAATATGATGATCGAAGCGGTCACGATGTCATTGGAACTGACCGATGTTTTAATCACATTGCAGATGATCTTTGCTGAACGTTTGCGTATTGCCGGTGGGGCGATTTTTTTATATCATGACGAGCAAGATGATCTCACCCTGGCTTCAAGCTGGGGATTACCAACATCTATGGTTACCGCCTGCAAACAGCTATCGGTTTCTCAAGCATACAACGAAGCGGTGGTTCGTGAACAACAGCCAATAGTCCGGGTGAACTGGTCTGAAGATGCGCCGGTGCTCGCTGATCTTTTGCAAACCAATAACCCGGCGTGGCAAAGCTATCTGGGGGTACCGCTGGTGGCCCAGGGCAACGTACAAGGCGTTGCCGATTTGTTTCATACCCGTACTGATACGTTTTCGCCGGAAGATATTGCGTTTCTGACGATTCTGGGGCAACAAGTGGGATCAGCCATCCAAAACGCGCGTCTGTTTGATGCGGTGAGTAATGCCCGTGAACGGTTGCAAGTTCTCTCACACCAGTTAATCAACGTCCAGGAAGCCGAACGGCGTTATATCGCCGCTGAGCTGCACGATGAAATTGGGCAATCGCTGACTGGCTTGCATTTGACCCTGGAGTTGTTTGCCCGTCTGCCTATTGAACAGGCACGTGAACGGTTGAGCCAGGCGCAGGCATTGTTAGACACGTTAATGGGTCAGGTACGTGAGATGTCTTTATCACTCCGGCCGCCCATGCTCGATGATCTGGGTCTGCTGCCAACATTGCACTGGCATATGGAACGGTATACGGATCAGACCGGTATTGCTGTTCGGTTTCATCAGAAAGGGATTGAGCGGCGATTTACGCCCGGCCTTGAGATCGCAGTCTATCGTATGGTGCAGGAGGCATTGACCAACGTGGCCCGGTATGCTCAGGTAACTGAGGTATTTGTACATATTCGAGCAAATTCTACAGCATTGGATATTCAGATCGAAGACGAGGGGATTGGATTTGACCTTGACGACGTGTTGAGCCGTCAGGCATCCAATGGGCTATCCAGCATGCTTGAACGTACTCGTCTGCTGGGGGGCGATTTGATCATTGACTCGACTATAGGACAGGGATGCTGTATCTCTGCCCATCTGCCCCTCTTGAAGCAAGAAGTGGAGGAACTATGACAACGATTGTGCTGGCTGATGATCATCATCTGGTACGTGAAGGAATGCGGGCACTGCTCGAAATTGAAGCGGATTTTTCGGTCATCGGGGAAGCAGCTGATGGACTTTCGACAGTCGATATGGTCGAACGGCTGAAACCCGATGTATTGATTGCAGACGTGATGATGCCAAATCTCAATGGCGTAGAAGTTGCCCGTCATGTCAGCCAGCGGGTGCCAGAGACTCGCATTATCATTGTCTCGATGTATGCCAACGAGGCCCATGTGTTGGAAGCCCTGCGCAATGGTGCCAGTGCCTATGTGCTAAAAGACGCACGCGGTGATGATCTGGTCCATGCCGTGCGCGAGGTGATAGCCGGGCACCACTACCTGAGCAAGCAACTTTCTGAGCGAGCCATCGAATCGTATATCCACAAGGCGCAATCCAGCACGGTCGATCCCTATGATACGCTTACCACGCGTGAGCGCGAGATTTTGCAGCTCAGTGCCGAGGGCTATACCGGTGCCGCAATCGCCGAACGGCTCTCACTCAGCCCACGCACGGTGGAAACCCATCGCACCAATATGATGCATAAGCTCGATCTGCATAATCAGACCGAACTAGTACGCTATGCCTTGCGCCGTGGCTTGATTACGCTAGAAGGCTAATCTGGTGAATCACGGCTCCAGCATTTGCAGAGCCGTACATAATAGAGCCATTTCAGCCTCGGTGAGGTTCTGCAAGGGCAGACGCACGCTTGTTGGCCAGCAATCGTCGCGTTGCCCCACGGCGGCTTTGATGGCTGGTATCAACACAAAGGGTCTGAGCGCCTGACGCACAGCACTCAAGCGAGCCTGTGCTTTTTCGGTATCGCCCCCCTGTTGATGCGCCAGAAAGACCGCCTGCACCAGGTCGGGCCAGCCATTCGCCAGTGCCGAGACCATGCCGCTGGCACCTGCTGCTAGCGATGGTGCCGCCTGTGAATCACTACCACTATACATCTGCAAATGGGGATAGCGCTGTACCAGTGCTGCCGTATGTTGGGGGTCGCCGCTGCTATCTTTGATACCCATCAACTGGTGTGGATGGCTGGCAAGCAGACCATCGATGATCGCCGGTGTCAGGGCAATACCGCTGATCTGTGGCACATGATAGAGCAGCAAGCGTGCTTGCGCGGGAAATGCATCACACACCGCACGGTAATACTGGAGTACACCATGTTCGGCGACGTTGCGAAAATAAAAAGGCGGTATGAGCAACAAGGCATCAGCGCCGCGTTCTAGCGCATACCTGCTCAGTTCAATCGTTTCGGTCAGCACACTACTGCCACTACTCACCAGCACCGATAGATCGCCCCGATGCTCCATCACCGTATCAATCAGCTGTTTGCGCTCTTCCAGACCAAGTGAACCGCCTTCGCCGGTGGTGCCCAGAATCAATACACCGTCAATCCCCTGATGTTGCAGAAAACGTAGCTGCAATGGCACCCATGCATGATCAATCGGACCATTGCAACTGTTAAAAGGTGTCACCATCGCACAGATGACGCGGAACATACTACCTCCTGATAAGAGACAACATCACATCATCCAGCCATCTATCCCCAAGAAACCCGCCGGGCCTGAGCCGCACGGTTGCGCTCAGCAGAACGCCTCACACGTTGCTCCTTAAGAGCATATTCAACTGCGCTGCGCAGATCAGCCATGGTTATCAGCGCAGATACCTTGTTGCCGGTTTCGAGCAATGCCTTTGCCAACGATGGTCGGATCCCCACAAGCACAACGCGTGTGCCTAATAACCGCGCAGCTGTTGTCGTTTCGATCAGACGTGTAGCTGTCAGCGCATCCAGATTCGGCACACCCGTGAGATCAAGAATGGCGATGCGGGCCTGCTGCTTGCCAATGCCGGCCAGGAGCTGCTGCATCAGCAGATGAGCACGTGCTTCGTCTATCTCGCCAACCAGGGGGACAACGATCACGTGCTGCAAGATCGGAATGATCGGCACACTTAATTCGCGGACAGTGTCTGCCAGCGCATCGCGTGCTGCGGTGGCTACCTGGATTTCGTGTAATGCCTGCTCCAGTTCGGCGTTACGTTGTGCAGTTGCTGCCTGCTCAGCTTGCAACGCACACTGCTGCTGCAGTAAGTCTGCACGCTGCTCCTTAAGGGTGAGTGTCATCTGATTAAACGCCCGTGCCAATTGCCCGCTCTCACCGCCAGCCTGCTCATCTACCAGCACATCGTAGTTGCCCTGGGGAATCTGTTTTGTTGCGCCGACGAGTGCCGTGATCGGGCCACTGATAGCACGCGCCTGCCGGCTGCCCATAACCACCGCCACCACTGGGATACCAATCAGACCCAGGAGCAAGACAAACCAGAGTTCCTGCGTTTGCTGTTCCAGCTCTTGTGTCGCTATGGTCAGTTCATCTAGCGCATCCCGTTCAATATGGGTTACCAGTTGTTGCATTGCGTTGCCCTGCTCATGTACCAGTTTGGTATGGAGATCTGACACCCGCTGCGCATTCCCAACTGTCTGCTCCAGCCCTATTTCAACCAAGCCCAGTGCCCGCTGAGCAATAGCAAATGAATCGCCTGTCTCCCCGCTGGTATGCTCCGCATAGCTACTCAACCGCTCACCAGCCTGCTGCAGATGCTCCTGCGCCTGAGTCCCAAGCTGCGTACTATTCTCAGGGGTCATGCGTGCCAGCAGATCGACAATGACCCGCAGATCATGCTGCACAGCAGTAGCATCCTGGAGCATGGTGAGACTGAGGGTGCCCTCCTGCACGGCCGTGAGCAAGGCATCATCGATACTCCCCGATACAGTGGCTAACTGCACTTGTAAACTATCACGAATGGGTGCCTGCTCACCAAGCAAGCGGCGCATTCCTTCAAACGATGCCTTATATTCGGTATTGAAGTGAACCAGTTGTTCTATTTCATCAGCCTGAGTTGCGGTATTCGTTCGAGCGGTCTCAATCGTTCCGGTGAGATCACGCAGCAGCGACTGAGTCTCCAGCAGATTTTGCGCTGATGGCTGATGTAAATAGCGATCGACCATGTTCTGGCTATGCGTGACCTGTTGTGCTAATCCCACGGTAACATCAACATTTGCCGTGACATCACGTTGTACCTGCTGGATCTGCTGATTGAGGGTGATAATACTCCAGACCATCCAGAGCAAGATCCCAAAGACCAATACGACAATCAACGCATATCCCCATAAAATGCGAGTTTGAATAGAAGAAGTGGATCGGTTCATGATTGTATCCTCATCGTATCAAGATCACGGTATTGGTTGCTGAGGATTATCAACATTTTCCTGGATGATCATGTTCTGAGGACTATAGACTGCACGCGGAACAGGCTGTCCTTCTAGTAAGCGTATCAGTACATTGATAGCTGCCTGCCCTGTTGTAAACGGAAATGAGTCAATTGTACCATTCAATTCACCGGCCCGAATCGAGTCATACGCAGGTTCGATCCCATCGGTACCAATCACCAGAACCTTGTCGAGGTCACCTGTCTCCTTCAATGCTTCGACCACACCCAGGGCCATAATATCGTTGTTACAATAGAATGCCACCAGATCCGGGTAATCTTCCATAATCGATGTAGCAACATCGGCGGCCAGGTCTGCATCCCAATCGGCCGGAATACTGGCAACCACCTCAAAGGGCGTACCTTCCAGTGTGTCTCCAAATCCCTGTGTCCGTTGGCCTGCGGCATACACCCCCGTCTGTCCTTCAATCACCGCAACCTTTCCCCCCTCCGGGAAAGTCCTGATCAGATAATTGGCCGCACGCACGCCATTCTCATACTGGTTCGGACCCACCCAGTGTTGCGCATCTGGTAAAACCGCATCATTGACATTGAGCACCAGAATGCCCGCTTCCTCGGCTCGCTCAACAGCTGGCAGCAAATTGGTATCGGTCTGCGGAGAGACCAGAATCGCATCGTAGCCCTGGTCAATCATCTCTTCCATCAGCACCAGTTGCCCTAATTGGTCGGCCTCTGATTCGGCTGATTGCACATCCAGCGTGATCCCATATTCGGCCGCCTGTGTACTCATCCCTTCCGTTAATACCGTCCAATAGGGGTTACCTAGAAACTTAACCACCACACCGACGGCGTAATCCTGCGTTGGCTCTGGAACTGGCCCCAACGAGTCTTCCAGGTCATCAAACGCAATGCTATCTGGTTCGCGATCCGGGTCAAAACGGTCAGCAGCAGAATCAGGCGTAGGGTCGGTACCCTCGACCACGACAGTAGCAGCAGGGGTCGTTTCTTCGTCTGAGGGGGGGGCTGGGGCAGCAGCAGGAGGAGTGGCACAGGCCATGAGAAGCAATCCCACAACCAATAAAACACCTATCCGTCGGGTGATCGGAACATGCCAAAAGCTCATTGTAACGTCCTCGTCTCTTTTCATCATCAACCAAGATTGTGAAGTATTTAGTTTCGTATATAATAACACATTTATCATGCATTGTCTATTAAAGTCAACCGAAGCGAACGCGTTTCAAAAACCGTGCTGGAACGCGATGAGGACACGTGATCCCTTGCACCCAAGCCAGAACAGTGACACAAGCGAACACATAACACATTGCCAGGTAGCAATTGGTTTGCGCTTATTCCGTCTGTTCCCGTGTTCCTGCATATTCGTATTGAGACCAGTTCAAAATGACATAATCCAGCCGCTATTATACGACAATCTTGCCGAAAACATGGTATAATAACAAGGAGGGGCAAGCATATCTGCTTGTAACCTCATGGAACAGCGCTTGATACAAGGAGAACATGCAGTTGTTAAACGAATACGAGTGAAACACGTGTAACATGAAAGGAGAACGCAATGCAGCGTTTTATGATGGTATTTATTTTGGTTTTGCTTCCAGTCCTTACCCTGGCGCTTCCTCAGCCAGGTCAGGCGCAGGAGCAACCGCCGGTTCGATGCTTTGAAACAACGGGGTATTGCATCGAAGGAGTGATGCTCACCTACTGGGAACGCTCCGGTGGATTGTCCACCGTTGGGTATCCAATTACAGAACAAAGCCCAGATACGACGGTCGATACCTGGTCTGGTCCCGTTCAATGGTTTGAGCGCACTCGTTTGGAGGATCATGGTCCGCAAGGAGTGCTTGCTGGTCGCCTGGGAGTAGAGCTTCTTGCTTTGCAGGGCCGACCCTGGCAATATCTCCCAACGGTCTTTCACCGCTTTCCGCATGTCCGCACGGTCAGTGAATTAGAACATGACTATGGCTGCCTTTACTTTGAAGCCACGATGCATAGTCTGTGCCCACCATTTCGCGCCTATTGGGAAGAACATGGTGGAGTAGATTCCTTTGGTTACCCCATTAGCGAACCCATGATGGAATCGATAGGTGATTGGGCTGGTACGGTTCAGTACTTTGAACGTCACCGTATGGAATTTCATCATGAACTGCGTGGTACCGCCTTTGAAATTCAGACAGGTCGTATCGGTACTGAAGTGCTTACCCTGCTACAAAAGCGCGATGACAGCCCGGTTCGTAATACGGCTGACATTCATAGCTACCAACTGTACCAGCCAGAAGCACCGCAGAATCTTCAACCGATGCCTGCTGCTGCCCCACTACCGGCAGCCGAATAAACTTCCCGGCTTGACCGGCACGCCTTCTGAATCATGGCGTGCCGGTCGGGTCTTTTCCACTTCAAGTTCACTCCAATAGCAACATGTCCATGCATCCATTCGTTGTATAATTGACGCTACCAATCAGCCAGATAGTACCATTGGTCGGTACGGGTAGCTGATTGGCAACGTGAAAGGATGCAACTACACAATGAAACCATTTCTGATCATGGGGAGCCTGCTTATCGTGTTAATGATAAGTGTGGCCTGTGGTAACCAGTCCCCACCAGCCGCCACAACACCGGCTGCTGCCCCAGAACCCACCGCTGTGACAGAACCGGCTGCCACGGCCCCAACACCAGCAGTGCGTTCGGATGATACCATAACCGATACGCATACGCTCACCGATACCAATGCGCTTACCGATACCAATGAGTTACTGATTGGCTCAGTCTGGCAATGGCAGCAGTTCAGCAACCCGCTCGAACTGCTTGAGATACCCAATCCTGAGCAGTACACCCTGGTGTTTCAAGAGGATGGGACACTCAATATTCAGGCGGATTGTAATCAGGCAATTGGGAGCTATCTGCTTGATAGTCATATGATTTCGATTACGGTTGGCCCAATGACTCGTGCTGCTTGTCCGCCCGAATCACAAAGCGACCAAATGATTGAGTATCTGGGGCAGGTCGTCATCTATTCCATCACTCCAGAAGATCAACTCCTGCTGGAAATGCCGGTGGATAGCGGGACGCTGGTGTTTAGCCGCTCCGAAGGTGCGCAGATGTCACCAGTACCGGCAACAACTCCGGTCACAGGCAGTATCGACCCAGCCCTGCTGGGGACGATCTGGCAATGGGAGCAATTCAATAACGCGGTTGAAGTCACCGATATCCCGATTCCACAGCAATACACGCTCATGTTTCAAGACGATGGCAACCTGAGTGTCCAGGCCGACTGCAACCAGGCCGGTGGCACGTATATTGCCGATACGGGCAGTATCTCTATCACGATGGGCTTTATGACGATGGCCGCCTGCCCCCCTGAATCAAAGAGCAACGACTTTGTAGACTATCTGGGCCAGGTCGTGATCTATTCCATCACCCCAGAAGGGCAACTGTTGCTGGAGATGCCAGTGGATAGCGGGACACTGGTCTTCAGTCCTTTAGAAATCGTCCAGGTCGAACCGGTTGAGCCTTCGCAGACGACGCCGGTGACCCCGCCGGTCGCCATGAACACCGACCCGGCCTTGCTGGGGACGGTCTGGCAGTGGCAGCAGTTTGTTAGTCTCGTGGCAGAACAGGAGATACCGACCCCAGAGCAATACACCCTGACCTTTCAAGAGGATGGGAGCCTGAATGTCCAGGCCGACTGCAACCAGTCTGGTGGCACGTATATTGCCGATAGCGGGAGTATCTCTATCACAATGGGCTTTATGACCATGGCAGAGTGTGGCCCAGAATCGTTGGGACTGGAACTGGTCGATTATCTGGGACAGGTAGCGGTCTACTCGTTTACAGACGATGGATTGCTGTTGCTCGAATTGCCTGCTGCTAACGGGACGCTGGTGTTTGGCAGCGGTGCAGGCGAACAACCCGTCGAGGAACCATCTGCGAGTAGTATTGACCCGGCTTTGCAGGGCACGCTCTGGCAGTGGCAGAAGTTCATCAGTCCTGTCGAATCACGTGAGACACCAACCCCAGAGCAATACACCCTGACCTTTCAGGAGATGGTAGTCTTGTCGTCCAGGCCGACTGCAACCAGGCCCTTGGCACATACACTGCCGAGAGCGGCGCGATGACGATCACGATGGGACCAATGACCCTGGCGGAGTGTGGGCCAGAGTCGTTGGGGCTGGAACTGGTTGATTATCTGGGACAGGTAGCGGTCTACTCGCTGACTGCTGAAGGGCAACTGTTGCTCGAATTGCCTGCTGATAGCGGGACACTGGTGTTTGGCAGTGGAGCAGCCGTACAATCGCCGGCTGATACGAGCGGTGAAGCACCGGCTGATACGAACGCGGATCAGGCACTGGTTGGGCCTGTCTGGCAATGGAAGCAGTTGAGCACCCCGGTAGAAGTACGCGATATCCCGAACGCACAGCAATATACACTGAGCTTTCAAGAGGATGGTAGCCTGAACATCCAGGCCGATTGCAACCAGGCAGCTGGTCAATATACCATTGATACTACGGCGTTTACGATTACCCCCGGTGCGATCACCGAAATGGCCTGTGGCCCCGAGTCACTCGGGAATCAAATGATTGAATATCTGGATCAAGTAAGCAGCTACACCATGACGCTCGAAGGCCAATTGCTTCTTGAGATGCCCGCCAACGACGGTACACTGGTATTTGAACCGTAAGCCAGTACATGGAACAACGAATCAGCAAGCCCTCAATGACGAGGGCTTGCTGATTCCACAGCGCAACATGGCAGACTGTTGGTATCACATCAAATGTTGTGTATTATCACAGAAAATATTAGAGAGTCATCATAACAATATACCCACCCAATCCTTATACGAATACAAGAAACCGGTTTACGCCATTGGCTGCAAGATCATGTAGGCCCGTTGCAGTTGCTGAATAATACGCCGACGCTGACGTGGGTTGCTGCGATGTTGTTCGATCAAATCAGCGATCACTTCAGCTTTACCGCCCAGAAAGGTCTCTGGGACGAGAATATCGTAGCCAGTACGTTCACGGGTCTGTCTCAAATCGGCCAGGGTTGGTGCTGACTGATGTTTGCTCCAGGAGTGTATGAGGTGATAAATGGAGCGCAATGCGCCAGCCATAACCCCGCGTGATGCTGGCAGACGCTCTTCATAGCTCTGAATGTACGATTCTAGCTGATTCAGTTGCAGACCCAACTGGTGCGTGCTGCCTAGCGAGAGCACGTTGTTGCGGTGACGACACACACCAACATCGGCAATAGTATCCCACGAAACAAACGCAGAACTATGCCCCAGGTTCAGCATCACACCTTTGGTATCAAAGACAACGCCAGCTTTACGGTCGGTGGCTAATTGCCAGAATGCGACGCCAATGGCTAGGAGCAAGATACCTAGCAGGACAATGGCAATATTCAGAAGCAACATCGGGGTCATGGTATCGAGTTGACCTGGTTGTATAATCCACCAGGCTCCTATGACCCAGCATGCAATAGCAATGATCCGAAATTTACTATAATTTGGCAAAATACGCATTTTTATCCCCCTTATTTCTATCTGTATCTCGTTTGGCAGATGATTCTTATCTATCATCGTAAACTCATCTGTTATCAGTATACCGTAACAGAACGATTTTCTGAATAGGCTAATGGTCATAACAGCCATAGTCAAGTAGTACTGTTGTGAGCAATAGTACTTTTGGTGGAACCAAGTTGGAACGCGGGGAGAGGAATGCACAACCGTATGTGCAGTCGGGACGACCGCACGCACGTATCAGATGTCATACCAAATGGCAAGCATCGATATGAGACGCAGGCTGCACCCCTCACCCCCGGCCCCCTCTCCCCACAAGGGGAGAGGGGCGTCATGGCGGTCGGGACGACCGCACGCACGTATCAGACAGACGGGCGCACCGCGTTCTATCAAAGCGCATACCAATGATCACCCGAATTTGGTATCATACCAGCACAGAGCTCTTGACAGAATGACAATCGTATGATACTATTATATCAATAAGAATTGATATAATATATACTGATGCAATGACACAGCGTTCTATCATTACATCATCTCGCAACACAACAAAGGAGTGACTGTTATGAATTATCCGATTCGCGTGCTCTTTCTTTGTACACACAACAGTGCTCGTTCACAGATAGCCGAAGGATTACTCAGACACTGGGGGAAAGACGATTTTGAGGTCTATAGCGCCGGTAGTGAACCCTCTGGCCTGCATCCACTTGCCGTCCAGGTAATGGCCGACAGTAACATCGATATCACTCAGCAGCAGAGTAACCACTTGAATGACTATATCGACCAGGATTTTGATGTCATTATTACGGTATGTGATCGGATCAAAGATATCTGCCCGACCTTTCCCAATGACCCAGAGCGTATTCACTGGAGCTTTCCCGACCCGGCTGCGGTGGAAGGGAGCGACAGAGATCGGTTGCAAGCATTTCGGAAGACGCGCAATGAGATGCAAACACGCATCCATGGGTTTGTACTGGTGATGCGCCGCAAACTCGAGAACTAGGGCTTGCTTGTTTCTCCTATAGAAACAATAGGCGCGAGATGATCGCTGATTGTCATTCCTGGCTATAGGAAAGGAAAAAAGAGACATGTCGCCAACTATTGTGCATCGTCCGACATGTGTGCTCTTTCTCTGTACAAAAAACAGTGCTCGATCACAAATGGCTAAATGATTGCTGCGGTATTACGGTGGTGAACATGTAGCGGCGTTCAGCGTTGGTACACATCCGCAACCGGTTCGCGCCGAGGCTGTACAAATCATGTACCAGATGGGTATTGATATCAGCCAGCAGCAATCCAAATACATCCATGTCGTTCTGAATCAGTCATTTGATTACGTCGTTACAGTTTGTGACCAGGTGTACGAAGTCTGCCCGGAATATTCGGGCAACCCCGTGCGGATCCATTGCAGCCTGCCCGATCCATCGGATGTACATATATCAGATGATGCACGTCAGCGAGCCTTTCAACGGGTGGCCTATCTGCTTGTAGATCATGTAAGGGTATTGTACGTGTTAATACAGCAACATCAGTCGTCGGATGTTACAGACGGCAGAACAACAAAGGAATTGCAATGAGGACAAAAGGAGAATACATGACAATACGTATTGGTATCAATGGCTTTGGGCGCATGGGACGGTTGGCCCTCCGAGCCGCATGGGGGTGGCCTGATCTTGTCTTTACCCATATCAACGAGCCAGGCGACCTTGAAGCAGCAGCTCACTTGCTCATGTTTGATTCGGTTCATGGTCGTTGGGCACACCAGGTGCATGCCGAAACAGACACGCTGCTGATTGATGGCACCCCGATCAGTTATAGTCAGCACACGCAACCTGGTGCAGTGCCCTGGGCTGAACATGAAATCGACCTGGTATTGGAGTGTTCGGGTAAGTTTCGTACTCTCGAAAAGCTCAATGCATATAAAAGCGCTAGTGTTGCCAAAGTGATAGTGGCAGCACCGGTGAAGCAGGGCGCACTCAATGTTGTAATGGGTGTCAATCACCATTGGTACGAACCATCGCAGCACCATATCTTGACCGCCGCTTCGTGTACTACCAACTGTTTGGCGCCTATTGTCAAAGTCATTCACGAAGGCATCGGTATTCGTCATGGGATGATAACAACCATTCACGATATGACCAACACGCAGACGATAGTTGATGCCCCACACAAAGACCTTCGACGTGCCCGTGCTGCCAGTCTTTCGCTTATTCCGACGACAACTGGTTCGGCAACCGCTATCGGGCTTATCTTCCCAGAGCTTCAGGGGAAACTTGATGGGGTGGCAGTGCGGGTGCCATTGCTGAACGCATCGCTTACCGATTGTGTGTTTGAAGGATCCCGGACCACCACCGTTGCCGAGGTCAACCAGTTGTTGCAAGATGCAGCAAATGGATCATTGCGTGGCATTCTGGGCTATGAAGAACGCCCACTGGTCTCTATCGATTTTAAAGATGATCCACATTCGGCCATTGTAGACGCTCCTTCTACCATGGTTACCAATGGAACACAGATCAAGATTCTGGCCTGGTACGATAACGAATGGGGTTATGTGAACCGCATGATGGAACTAGCCCGTCTGGTTGGTCAGACGTTACCATCGAAACCAGAAAGGTCATAGTCCTGTGGCAGCACCAGTCAAAAAGCAACGCCTTCAACAGGTATCGCACCATCGGCCGGCTGATTCCATTCCTCAAGCAGTGGACAACCAGGCATTACAACACAAGCACCATGCCAATGTACGCAATTACGTACTGGTGACGGCAGCATATTGGGCCTTTACCCTCACCGATGGTGCTATTCGCATGCTCGTATTGCTCCATTTTTATACGCTGGGGTACAATTCCTTTGAAGTAGCCATGCTCTTTCTCTTCTATGAATTTTTGGTATCGTTACCAACCTAGTGGGGGGATGGGTCGGCCAACGTCTTGGTCTAAAACTCACCCTGTATAGTGGCCTCGGGTTGCAAGTGATTGCGCTTGGCATGCTCGGGGTTGTGCCAACCGAATGGCTCTTGCTGCCTGCTTTCTCGGTGCCCTTTGTGATGTCTGCGCAAGCACTGTCTGGTATTGCGAAGGACCTCACGAAAATGAGTTCAAAAAGCGCGATCAAACTGGTCGTACCTGAAAACGCCAACTCGACTCTGTTCAAATGGGTTGCACTCTTAACTGGCTCTAAAAACGCACTGAAGGGCGTTGGCTTTTTCCTGGGAGCATTGCTGTTAACCAGCATCGGTTTTCAGTATGCGATGCTGGTTATGTCTGCTGGCGTGTTGGTCATCCTGTTTGCCGTGATCTTGCTGCTGCGGGGAAGGTTTCAGACTCCGACGAGTAAAGTGCCCTTTAAAGCTGTATTTTCGAAAAGCCGCGCGATCAACTTGCTTTCAGCAGCACGCCTGTTCCTCTTCGCCTCACGTGATGTCTGGTTTGTGGTAGGGTTGCCCGTCTTTTTGCATGAGGCCCTGGGCTGGGATTTTTGGCAGGTGGGTGGTTTTCTCGCGCTCTGGGTCATTGGTTATGGTTTTGTCCAGGCAGCAACGCCAACATTCATGACGCGCCGCATGAAGCGGCAACTCACTGAGCATGGGCAAGCCTATGGGCCAGATGGGAAAACCGCTACGATGCTTGCATTTGTGTTGGCGGTCTTTCCCGCAGGCATTGCTCTAGCCCTGATGACCGATATCAGTCCAACCAGCGCATTAGTTGGTGGTCTCATCGCCTTTGGTGTGATGTTTGCGATCAACTCGGCAGTACATTCGTACCTTATTTTGGCATACACCGAAAGCGATAAGGTATCCCTGAATGTTGGCTTCTATTATATGGCAAACGCAGGTGGTCGCCTCACCGGAACGGTATTATCGGGCATACTCTATCTCTTTTTCGGTCTTATCGGCTGTTTATGGGCTTCAGTGGTGTTTGTTCTGGCGGCCGGGTTTATTTCGCTCTTGCTCCCTACCAACATCCAACCCATGTCGCAGCTTCCCAATCTCGAGAAGGCTATAGAGTAGGCCCTACCGGACTCGCCCTGTGCATACAACAGCTGCTGTCTGCGCTTCATACCAAATGCGGTGAAGCGATAGGGGACGTAGATGTGGCTTGTAGCCTAGCGGCGTAAGGGTCCCTGCGCTGCGCCCCTACAAAGCAGGCGATCCGTGTTCGATCAAAGCGCATACCAGTGATCACCCGAATTTGGTATAACACGTAGGTGCGGCTTGTAGCCGCACAGCGGTCGGCACCCGCACCGAGTCGGACGCACGCCAAGCACGCACGTATCAGACGGAGGTACGACGTCCAGCCTGCTTTGTAGGGGCCCCGCGCTGCGCCCCGTCGTTGGGCGCAGCACGCTGCGCCCCTACAGCGCTCTATCAAAGCGCATACCAGTGATCACCCGAATGTGGTATCAGCCCCAAACGGATGCTGTGCCACAGTGGGGCTGGAGCGCTGACGTTCCGCCCGCATGCCGGCAGGATGGCGGTGCTCCAAATCGATCAACTGGGCGACTGCAGCCGCGACAACTCGTCCGGCACAATGTGGCACAGCATCCGTCGGCCATTTGGCGCCGTGTGCCAGGGCGGGGTCGTCTCATCGCAGATGGCGCCGAGATGACGGGGGCAGCGTCGTTGGAATGGGCAGCCACGCACGGGCGGCGCCGGATCACGGACATCGCGGGCGAGGGTACGCGGCAGTGCGGTTGAGTCGAGCGCCGGCACCGCACCCAGCAGCGTCTCGGTATAGGGGTGCCACGGCGGGGTCGTCAGCTGCGCCACCGGGCCAATCTCGCACAATCGCCCATGGTACAGCACCGCCATGCGGTCAGCAATCGTGCGTACCACCGCCAGGTTATGCGTAATAAATAGATAGGTCACGCCCTGACGGGTTTGCAGGTCGGCTAGCACTGCCAGCACGGCCGACTGCACCGAAACATCCAGCGCCGATGTAACTTCATCGCACAATACCAGTTCTGGCTGGGCCGCAAACGCCCGCGCAATCGCCACGCGCTGCTTCTCGCCACCGGAGAGCTGGCTGGGAAAGCGTTCGCGGTAGTGTGGCGCAAGGCGCACCTGTTCCAGCAGCAGGCCGGTCTGTTCGTGATACTGGTCCGGCTGCAAATCAAAGTACAGGCGCAGCGGCCGCTCAAGCAGTTGGGCTACGCTCTGGCGCGGGTTCAGCGAGGCATCCGGGTTCTGAAAGATAAACTGAATGGTACGGCGCAGCTCACGTGGACGCCGTTTCACTGGCAGCGCCAGGTCAAGCGTGCCAAAGGTGATCTGCCCAGCACAGGGCGATTTCAGGCCCGCAATCGCTCGCAGCAGGGTGGTCTTGCCGCTACCGCTCTCGCCCACCAGGGCCAGCGTTTCGCCGCGCTGGACCGTCAGCGATACCTGATCGACCGTTGGTGGGGGCAGCGGTCGTCGTTGCACCCGCTGTAGCAGGCCATTGCGGGCATACGTAATCGCCACATCCTGAAGCTGAAGCAGTGCAGACTGTTCCTGCCCGTTGCTACTGACCGCCGCTGCGTGCCCCAGGTGCTCCTTGCCATTGGGCGGTACTGGCGCGGTTTGTGTTGCTGCAACCTGCTGCCAGTGGTGACAGCGTACCCGGTGCATGGGCGCTTCAATCGGATCAACTTGCACAAAAGGAGGCGATTGTGCATGGCACAGGTG
>JAAURD010000231.1 GCA_012034075.1 Chloroflexaceae bacterium
CCCCTTGTGGGAGAAGAGTGGTCGTTTCACGGCGACTGGAGCGGTCAGCCCCAGGCTTAAACATGCTGCAACCTACTGGCTGCCAATCGCAGCGGCCAGTTCGCGTTCAACCACCTGAACAATCAAGTCATCCAGGCGTTCCACGGTATACTGCTGCTCACCAGCGTCAAGGTCATCGCGGCTTTCACCGGGCACGCCACCGCTGGCGCCAGCCTGGTAGGTGAGGAAGATAAAGCCGCCCATGGTCTGCTGGGCCAGCTGGCGAAAGACATACTCGGCAATGTCATCGGTGTTGCTGGCGGCAATCGGGTAGATTTTGATGCCACGGGCCACGGCGGCCTGCGCTTCATCGAGATAGTTGTAGGTCTGCTGGCTATCCATATGGGGGCTGGCGTCGGCGACCAGAAAGACCAGACGCACAGCATCATCGGACCACTGAACGCCCTGTACGGCCTGATGGAGCGCATCGTTCAGCGCTTCGGGGGTGTCACCACCACCGGCGGCGTCAAGGCCGTTGAGCAGCTTGCGAAAGGTGCTCAGGTCATCGGTAAAGTCGTAGGTTAGCTGGGTATAGGCTTCATCTTGCCCATGGTCGCGGTAGGCGACGAGGCCATAACGTATTTGCGGTCGTGGTTCAAAGGCATCGATACGCTGGGCAATGCTGTCGATGGTCTCTTGAATGCGGCCCAGTTCATCGCCCATGCTGCCGGTGGTGTCGAGCAAGAAGAGCAGATCGAGTTTGAGTTCGGCTGGTGATTCGGCTCCTGGGATAATGAGTTCGAGCGTTTCGGACTGGCCTCGCTCAATGGTCGTTTCGCTGCTGGCGTTACCGCGTTCAGCCACGACACGCAACTGCTGGGCGTTTTCCGATACATCAAGGGCACCGGGCAAGAAGAGCGTTTTGCCGCCGGTGTAGGTCCGTCCCTCGAAGACCTGGGTTTCACCATCGTAGATGCGCACGGTGGCATCATAGAGCGGTTGCTGCTGATCATTGGCAACGGTGATCAAATAGCGTTCGCTGATGTCAATATCACGGATGGTCGGGCCATAGTAACTGCTCACATAGTCGAGGTAGTCAGCAAAGGCCTCGTTATCGTTAATCTCACCGGCTTTGAGCGCGGCGGGTTGGCCCTGTGGGCGGCGTACATCGGGTACGGCCGGTGCTTCGGGGTCGAAGCTATCCACGGCATCGCCAGAGCCTGCGCCGGTATCACCTGGAGCAACCCCAATCGCTTCATCGCCCTCAATTACTGCTGGTGGTGGCGGGGGTGGTGATATCGGTTCTCCTACAACCATTGGCGGGGTTATCACTAGTGGCAGGGCTTCCGGCATCGCCTCCTCTGCAGGAAGTTCCAGTTCTGCATCTTCGGCACCATCTACGCTATCAAATGCTGGATCGTCACGACCCGATGCCATGGTTGGTGCTGGTTTAGGCGCACTGGTATCTGCGTCATCATCTGTACGACCACGTTCAGCGTCCGACGGTTCTGCTTCGGCTGCTTCATCTGCTGAGGCACTGGTAGGCTCAGCTACTGCTTGCTGGGCCGGGCTTGCGGCCCCGCCACTGTTGCTCGCGCTACATGCTACCAGTATGGGCAGCAACAGCGCCATGGCAAACACGATGGATAGGATGGGCCGCCATGTGAGGGGGAGTCTGTTTGGATTCACCTGTTTTTCTCCTTTGTTTCAGGTCAGGGTTTGGGCTGTTTGGTACAGATGATCAGTTTATGACCATCTGTTGCCAATGACGTGCAAAGGAGAGCAAAAGTTCCCGCTATTCTTCCCAGAAAGGACGCACCCAGCGACGGCGGGCGAGTTCGGCGCGGAGATCGAGCATGGCGGTGTAGGTGGGCAAGACCGAAAGCTGTCGACCAGCGGGCAGGTTCGCTAGCGCAGCATCAATTGCGGGGGCCAGGTCGGGAACGATGGTGATCTGTTCGGGTGACAGACCAGTATATTTGAGCCGCACGGCCATATCATGCGCACGGGTACCACTGACAATAGCGGTGTCAATATGGGCTGCCAGTGGTTCAAATTCGGCATCCCAGAGCCACGAAACGTCGGTCCCATCGGCATAGCGATCATTGATGGCAATGAGCAAGGAGAGCGGTTGCCCGTTGTTCTGGGCCGAGTCGGTAAACATCCGCACGGTCTCGCTGGCGCCCACGGGGTTTTTAATCAGGGCAATCAGCATCCATGGGCCGTTGGGGCCGGCCTGAACCGGCTCAATCCGCCCGAAGGCAGCGCGGAAGGTCTCTAATGATGCGCGTATGGGGCGCGGTGGGACGTTCAGGGTGATGCCCGTAGCGGCGGCGGCCAGCGCATTGATGGCGTTGTAGAGACCTGGCAAGGGCAAATGAAATGCCATGGCGCCACCGGGGTAGGTCAGGTACAGCTGGCTGCCCTCGGTGCCGTGCGTATCGAGACGGGCCAGCTGGATATGGGGGGCTGGACGCTGATGCCCACACGCGGGGCAGTGGTAGTGCCCAATGTGGCCGTAAAACACCAGGGAGTACTGATAACGTGCGCCGCAGCGGCGACAGAAGTGTGAGTCGGCGGTATGGCGTGCAGAGCCACTGGCATGGCGAGCATCATCCAGCCCGTAGTAGAGCACACGAGCAGTGAGTTGCTCACCAAGATAGGCAATCGCCGGATCATGGCGTTGAGCAGCACGGTGGAACTGGCCGGCAACGCTCGAAGGGCGGTAGACCAGTTGCTGGCAATCGTATCGACTTCGCCATAGCGGTCGAGCTGATCACGAAAGAGGTTGTGCAGCACGACCAGGCGGGGTAGGGTTTCGGCCAGAGCCTGGGGCAGCGCTGCTTCATCGGTTTCAAACAGGCCAATGTCAGCGTGCAACTGGCCCCAGATGGTACTCTCGGTCAATACGGTGGACGTTAAGCCGCTGACCAGGTTGGCACCGGCGCGGTTATGCAGCACACGCAGCCCATGATCGCGTAACATCGTGGCAATCATACGCGTTGTGGTGGTTTGCCATTGGTACCAGACAATATGATGCTACCCTGGGGCAGGGTAGCGGTCAGTTGTTGGAGCAGGCCAGGGTCAACCCGACGGGCAACCCTGCCTGGAACATTTGTTCCGCCACCCAGATTGAGCCCCCGGCTGATCAGCCGCGCAGCTTTGCCCACATGAATAGCCAGCAACGTTCTGGGATGGATCATGGTCTGCGAAACCTCTCTCATTTGATAATTGATAATTGACGTAGGTGCGGCTTGCAGCCGCACGAGCTATCAATTGCCCAGCAAACTCACGCCGCCAGGGTCCTCAGGACAGCAGGTTCTGTGCCACCACCCTCGTCACTTGTGCGAGGGCATAGGACAGACGCAAACATTGCTGCAATGCTATGCCTCAATCGGTTGGAGTGGTTGAATGGCAGCCTGACCTTTGATGACCAGGGTCAGCAGTGGGCCAACCGGCTTCAGCGGCATCAGCGGCCCATCTGGACCTGGCTGGAATTTCCAGGCGACGCGGGCCATCTTCACCTGAAAGTGCCCGCCAATCAGGGCAAGTTCTTGCTCTTCCAGCACGTTGATCAGGGGAGTGTTCCATTTCAGCGGCCAGAGGCGAGCGTTGATCGGGACATCCTGCATGCGGCAGACCAGACGGACCCCATCCCAGACTTGCACGCTAGATGCGACGGGATCATCAAAGTCCCATTGAAATTGCCAACGCTGACCCATCAGGTGCCAGAGATCACGGGCACCACGTTGCGGGCGGTCCTGATCCATGGCGATATGGGTGAGATAAGGAGCAATGCGATTTTTATGGCGCACGAGAACGCCCGCGAGTAACTGGCTATATTCAAATGTTGAGCCAGGACCAAACCGGCCAACGGCAATGTAGCCGGATGCCAGACCAACCGGCAGGCGCAAGAGACGCAATGGTTCGGGCACCAGCGGCTCAACCGCGGCAGCTCTGACCGCAAAGAGACCGACCAGACAGGTGCCCCAGAGAGTCCAGGGGGCGGGTGGGTAGTCACGGGCAAGCGCGGTGCTGCTGACATTGGCAAACGATACGGTCATAGTGTTATTCTCCGATGAGGCCAGCACGTTGCAGGGCAGCCGTGAGGGCATTGGGTAGCATCGGCGGTATCCTGATGTTCTGGCCGCTGGTAGAGACCAGGGTTGATTCCATCGGGGCGAACGCAGGGTCATCATCGGCATCATCGGCAGACCAGTCGAGGGCAAGGTTTTCGGGGCCGGCGAGGGCAATACTATCGTCGATGCAAAAGCACAGCAGGTCAATTGTCTGTGCATCATGGTGACACTCTTCGAGGCATGTATCTGGCGGAGTTGGCCGACCGATGCCAGCATCTGTGATACGGTTGCTGGTGGGTTTTCGGGAGCATCAGCAGAGTCGGTCAACGCCGCATGTCCTTCGGCAGTTGGGATACTGGTATCGACAAAGAGCACGGTCAGGGCGACGGTTGGATAGCGTAAGCGCAAGATCGCGCGGGTTTCATTCAGCTGTCGCGTGGCACGACGAATAGTCGCGGCACTCCGGCTGGCTTTGATTTCAAAGACATGGGCAAACTGGCGCTCCTGGCACATGATTGCATCCAGTTCACGATATTTGATAGTGGCATGATGACCACGACTCTCTTCATATTCGCGCCGATCCGAGAGGGGTATCTGGGCAGCAAGCCAGTTGCGCAATATGGTTTCGACCTGCCCGCCAAAGATAGTACGCTGAGTGGGTGGGCGCGTTGCCCGCTGATTGTTGCGCTGAAGCAGAAAGTGCGCAACATGGGCACGATAGCGTTGATCATCCGAGGGTATCAGGCGTGGGCGAGCATAGTGTTTGGCTTTCACGTTGATTGCCCCAGTTCAGCTGCACGACGGTACGCCGCCCAGATGGCGTCGCTGATGGTGCTGCGTAATCCGGACTGCTCCAACGCACTGAGCGCCGCAGCGGTGGTACCACCCGGTGAAGTAACGGCATTGCGGAGTTGAGCCGGGTGCTCACCGGAGACCTGGGCATACTGCACGGACCCGGCGATCATCTGTAAGGTCAGCATTTCGGCTACTTGACGCGATAGGCCCAGATGGACACCGGCATCGATCATGGCCTCGATGATCAGAAAGATATAGGCGGGGCCACTGCCGGCCAGGGCAGTCGCCATATCAATCGTCGCCTCATCGGGTACGGCTAGCTCGCTGCCCAGTGCCTGCAGCAGCTGACGCACGTGCGCACGTTGGGCTTCGCCCACCTCTGGCGTCGCTGTCCAGACCGTTATGCCGGCACCGATACGGGCAGGAGTATTGGGCATGGCGCGAACAATCAGGGGATGCGCTAACCAGTCACGCAGGCGCTGGATTGGCACACCAGCTGCTATCGAAAGCACCAACGCATCAGGCGGAATCAAGCCCTGCAATGGCGGCAACACGCGTGGGAGCACCTGCGGTTTGACCGCCAACACAATCACCTGGCTCTGCTGCACAGCGGCGGCATTATCGTCATCAACACGAATGCCATAGCGCTGGTGAATCTCATGGCGACGTTCTGCACGCGGTTCGGTCGCTCGCAGGTGTTCGACGGCTATCAGTTGCTGGCGGAGCAAACCGCTGATGATTGCCTCGCCCATCATGCCGGCGCCAATAATTGCTATCATGGACTGTGCTTCTCTGGTCATAGCTTCTCCTACGGCTATTATAGCATGTTCGCTGTGTTTTGGTGTGTTGCAATTCTTGCACGGTGTGTCAGCACAATGCTGGACTGGTTGAAACCATCCATTAGGCGTGATATACTATCGAAGTATAAGGGTGCAAGCTGATGTCTAACAAACGGTTGCGACTTTTTGCACAAAAGCAGAAGCCGGTTGCGTTTGTTACCAATCGAAAGGAAGATCGAGCGTGAGTGTGAAGGAAGAAACTGTCGGCGATGTTCTGGTCATCACTATGCCAAGTCGTCTTGATGCCGTAGGAGTTGCCGCAATTGAGACCAGACTTGCAGAAATGCTGCAAAATCATAAGGGAAAAGCTCTAGCAGATATGTCAGGGGTCGATTTTGTCGCAAGTCTGGCATTACGAATGCTGTTAACCAACCTCAAAGACGTCAAACCGCTCGGCGGCGATCTACGACTCTCTGGCCTACAGCCGCAAATTGCCGAGATCTTTCGCAAGAGTCGCTTTGATAAGATGTTCAAGATCTACCCAGATCGTGAATCAGCACTCGAAGCCTATGCTGAGGCGTAAGAACAGGACTGATAAGCATATCACGAGCGGGTATGATACCGTTCGTGATATGCTTATCAGTATCTGCAAAAGAATGAGGTTTATGCTGTTTTAGACCGCTGTTGGGAACTCTGGTCCCCATCCATGCTCTTCCACAAACTGGAAGATATCGGTATCGCTGATAATCCCAACGGGCCGGCCCTCTTCTGTTACGGCCACACGACGGATGTTCAGTTCAATCATTCGTTCGGTACAGTCGTGCAAATTCATATCAGGTGACACCTGAATCAACGGATGCGATGCGATTTCACCAACCGTCACCTCTTCGGGTGAACGGTTGGCCATCACAATCTGTTTGAGCACATCGCGCATGGTCATAATGCCCCATTCACCGTCGTCTTGCGGTTCGACCATAATGCTCGAGATACCCTGTTGGCGCATAAGATTCAGGGCAGCGGTCACCTGGGTCGTGTGTGGTACGGTGATAATACGACGGGTCATAATACCACCAACGGTAAAGCGGCGGTATTTGGCGGCCATCTGTCTCCACATTTCAGGGCCATAGATATGAAGTGGTTGCAATGGCTCAGAGAATGTCCCAAGCCGTTGCTCACGTGCGGCGGCTGTCTCCAGGCTGCCATCCAGAAACGTAATCAGCACATGGGATTCGCCTTCAATCGGTACTTCTTCCAATAATTCAATCGACCTGCCATTAAAATGTCCTCGAATGGTCTGCATTCACATGCTCCTTACTCTGCTACTTTCTACGTGTTTAGATGTACTCGAAAGTACGCCTTACTCACTTCTGAAATGCCTGATTCATCCTGCACTGCGCTCTCAAGCGAGCGTCTTACACGCAGTCCACAGGCGCGTTTTACGTCCCGACGTAGCCACTACCGGGGACGACCAGTCTATGACTGGTGGCATGGGAAGGCGATCTGGTTGCTTTCGTCTTTCCCATTCTTCTGAGTATCCCGTCTCGCATCCACCCGCCCCAAAGGGCCTTTTTAAACGTGGGCAGC
>JAAURD010000232.1 GCA_012034075.1 Chloroflexaceae bacterium
TCGTCAACAATGAGGCCTTTTTCTTTATATTCATGGTACAAGTTGGTGCCGGGGTAAGGTGTCATAATCGAGTAGATTGGCATCACTAGATGATTTTCGCTAATAAACTGGGCTACCGCGGCCATATCTTCGTAGGTATCACTGGCCGGGTCAACCAGGAAGTTGCCCTGAATATTCAGGCCCGCCTTGCGGCAATGGCGGATAATCTCCGAAAACTTCTCAGCGCTATTCTGACGTGTCTTCTTATACGCTTCAAGCCGTTCAGCCTTGATCGACTCGAAGCCAATCAACGCCATCACACAGCCAGCCTCAACCAGCAGCTTGACGGTTTTGGGGTCTTCCAGAAAGTTGATGCTGATAAACGTACTAAACCGGATATCGCACTCTTTTAGCGCTTCCAGAATCTCCCACATGCGCTTTTTATTCACACCAAAATTCTCATCCGTAAACATAAACCAGGGCTGTTTGCCATAGGCGCTTTCGCGGAAAAAGACCTGTCGTGCTTGCTGCACCTGCGCCTGTATCGTCTCCGCTGTATGCATACGGTAGAGCTTACCGGTAAAGTTGGGTGTGACACAAAAGGTACAAGTATAGGGACAACCGCGCGTCATATAGATTGGAATAGACTTGCGCCCATCGATCTTCTCACGCTTGCTTGCCGCAAAGATACGAGCATAATCAACTGGTAGCGCTACCGTCACCGGTGGGAAGTCCTGCGCCCGATAAAACTGCTTTAGCTGGTTGTTTGCCACATCCTCAAGCAAGGTCGTCCACAGGTTCTCGGCCTCACCAATCACCACCGAGTCACAATGGGCAATCGCCTCTTCATAATTAAAGGAAGCATGCACGCCCCCCAGAATAACCCGCTTGCCATGCCGACGGAACTCATCGGCAATATCATACGCCCGCGTTGCATTCATTGTGCGCGTCGTAATGCCTACAAGATCATAATTACCACGATAATTGATCTGATCGCCAAACACCTCATCGGCAAGTTCAATCTGGTGCTGCGATGGCGTTACGCTCACCAGCACCCCGATACCCATCATAAAGAGCGGTTTCTGGCTGGTATCCTCTTCGAGTTTGCCTTTGGGCGTAACCAGGAGAATCTTCAATGCTCGCACCGAATCGGGTGGTATCGATGGCTGTGGAGAAGGCGTGTCTTTTTGCAAGAATCGCTCAACGTCTGCTGGAGACGCTGCGGGATAGATGGCGGCGTACTGATTACCTTCCAGCGCTACACCTGGAATGCTCATATCAATCCCCCTTGATGACGCGAAACGTTCAACGCGTTCTGGTCAGAATCGAGCGGATAATGCCATTGGCAAGACAACAGCATGCGCAATGCCAGCCGAAAAATCGTATCGACTGGTCGGTTCGCCTTACCCTGTGTCGTTTTTGCTATCCAGATGATAGCATATTATGCGTTGTATGTCGAATTTACCGGTAGATCGGCGATGCTGGGCAACGGAGATCGACATAGTGATAATGTTCACCACTTCGACGCAATGCCGCTAATATCGCTATCTTGCTTTCCAGGTCCTGATCGTTCCCAAAACAGATGGTCAGGTTGCCATCAATCGTCAGGGTCAGTCCTTTACGGACGTCATGACTGGTTTCGGTTACATACAAACCAAGGTCGTGCAACAGGCGCTGAATCACGCGTGTTGTTGGTGTCTCTGCTGCGCCTACGGCCAACTCTGCGGGTACCGCTGGATCGAGTGCAATTGGCAGCACCGGTTTTACTGCTTCAACGCCGAGCAGATCGCTGGCACTCGCCCCGGTCGGCGTAATATCGGGTTCTTCGGCCCCAAACAACTGCAAAAACGCTTTATAATCGAGTGGTTGTACCTTGCTTATTTGGGGCGTGGCCGAATGAATAATGGCCTGTGCCAGTTGATCAAACAGGCTATCAAATGCAGGGTCAATCAGCGCCAGCTTGCATGAGTCAGCCAGTTCGCGTACCTTGTGGCTCACCGGAATCTTCAGCAGCACCGGCAACCCCGTGCGCTCGGCAAAAGCCTCAGCGATGCCACTGCCATCATCGCGATTAATCACCAGACCGAGCAAGCGCGTGCTACCACCGAGACTGGTAAAGTAATGCGCAGCACGCACAATATTATTGGCTGCGAAGAGGCTCTGGCGATCGTTGCCGCAGAGAATAATGACTTCTTCGGCTAGCGAACGCGCCAACGGTGTGGCAAAGCCTCCACACACCACGTCGCCCAGGAAATCCATCACGACAAAATCGAGCAACCACTGGCGCATTCCGAGTCGATCTAGCACATCAAAGCCGAGTGTGATACCACGCCCGCCACAGCCACGCCCCACCTCAGGCCCACCTATCTCGCAACCAAACACGGTAGCCTGACGATCATTGTTAGTAATCTCAGTCTTAAAAATCACATGTTCAATCGCCAATTCATCTTCGCGGCCCTGCTCACGAAAATCGCGCCACGTATCGCCGAGCGTTACCAGGCTGGCTCCACCAAACAGCGCATTACAACTATCATGCTTCGGGTCACACCCAAGTTGCAACACACGCTGACCCAGTAGCGCAAATTTTCCAACCAGGTTGGTGGTAAAAAATGACTTGCCGCTGCCGCCTTTCCCATAGACCGCAAGCATACGGGCCGTGTGGGGAAGTGCTGATTGCACGGTTGTCAGCATAGTGCTCTTCTTTCTGGATGCGTTCGCAGGTCACCCTGACGTGCTTCACTATCGACTGTGACCGAAGGTAATACCAAACGTATGTTTCCTAACTCGCATCACCGCAAGTTTCTATAGTATGAATAGAGCAAACTATAACACACTTTGCCTTTTATTGCAATTCGTTGCATGACACTGCACTATGCACACAAAAACAGGTTCGGTAGGGCAAACGTCTGAGGTCAACCCATTGCTGCTCTGTTGCCGTACACATCTCTCGTTCACGCGGTTCTGCGGCTAGGCACTGCGTTTAATCACCAGGATCGTAATATCATCTGATTGTGGCGCACCCGTAGCATGTTTATCCACTGCTTGCACAATCGTATCGGTTAATTCGTTAGCAGACATATGCGTATTCTGCTGCACTACTTCGAGCAACCGTTCCATGCCATACATATCGCCGGAAACGTTCATGGCCTCCGTCACTCCATCACTAAAGCCAACAAAGATTTCCCCCGGACGAATACATTCCTTCACTGGTTCATATGTCTGGTCCTCAATAATACCAAGGGGCAGGCTCTCGCTCTCCAGCATGCGCACAGCCGAACCATCTTTAGAAACAATCAGCATTGGATCATGGCCGACATTGGCATAAATAAGATCACCCGTCTCTGGCTGTAAAATCCCATAAAAGACCGTAACAAACATATTGCTCTCGCCATGCTCCCGTGCTGTATAGTCATTCGTCACCCAGAGGGCACCGGTGAGCATATCTTCTGGGTTCAGGCCACTATTGCCCTGAAATGCCCATGGGGCCTGCGAGGCAGCACGGAGCAAACTCCGGGTCAGCGCGACGAACAGCGCTGCTGGCACCCCTTTGCCACATGCATCGGCAACAATCAGGCCCAGATTCCCGCCAGGGAGATCGATACAATCATAAAAATCACCACCTACCGCCTGGGCCCCACGATTAAATGCGGCAGATTGCCAGCCACGCGGTTGGGGTAACGTACTGGGCAAAAAGAATTTCTGAATACGTCGTGCAACGGCCAACTCTTCTTGAATACGGTTGAGATAAATGACCTCTTCCTGGGCCGCTTTCAATTCTTCATACGCTCGGGTCAACTCCAGGTTTTTTGCTTCCAGGTCGGTGACCATGCGTTTACTGGTGCTGCGCAAACGCTCGGTTCCGCGCCGCAGCATCTCCACTGCCAGTTCCGAGTCGCTCAACAACACACGGTAAAATTGCTCTTCATCTAAGGCTACAATATGGCTATCGGTTACGGCACGGACTGTTGCTGAACGTGGACTGGGATCAATTAGGGCCATTTCACCAATGATTTCACCCGATTTACGCACTTCAAGCCGTAGTTCTGTGCCATTCAAATAGGTAATCACTTCCAACGCACCGGACAGAATCACAAAGCAGTCATGTCCATCATCGCCCTGCATAAAGAGCACTTCACCAGCAGCCAGAAGGCGTTGTTTTAAGCGGGGGGCAAGTTCTCGCAGAGCATCTTCGGCAAACCCTTTGAAGATGGGTAATGGGCGCAAGCGCTCAAACATGATCGATTTACCCTTTCACCACGACCAGTTCATTCCAACCACTTGATCCATCGTGATGATATGAGACGTGGTCGGCAAATTCACGTACCAGGAACAAACCCAGACCACCAACGGAGCGACTATCGATATCTTCGGTGAGATCCGGATCAGGCTGATCGCGTGGATCAAATGGATGGCCCTTATCGCGAATAACCAGACGCATGACCCCATCGACGCAACTACACGTAAAATAAATCATGCCATCAGTAATCCCACTGTAGCCATATTTGATAATGTTGGTCGCAATTTCTTCGATAACCATGCGCAGCAGATAGTTCTGTTCGCTCGTCAGGGGCATCACCGCTTCCACCTGATCGGTAAACTCGGCCAATCGCTCAACGCTTGCCCACTCAGCGGGCACCTCAATTCGTTGATCCGTCATAGTTGCATTTCCTCGCTTGCTGTTGTTAGATCCTCGGTCTGTTTCCGAGCAATATCATTCGTCTGGCGCATCGATACGCATCACTGTTGCACATACGGCCCTTCTATGCTTCTTATAGCAGGTCGGGTCATCTCTTACAACGGCCTGCATGCTGTGCCAACGATGCACCACTGCCGACTCTGAACAGGTCAGGATACAAGCGCCTGGTAGACACCAGGTTTGCATTACACGATATCTTGCCATCACAACCGAGAGAGAGACAGAACAACATTGTGTGTTGACAAGGCTCGTCTCCTATTCTATCACCAACCCTGCTTCAATGCTAGTAGCTTCTCGGCTCTGGTCGCTTTCGTCGGGTCAATCCCCAGTCACCATGCTCTGGTCCGCAACATATGTATTCTATACCAGATTTCATTGGCACCAGGCACGTGTCTCATCATGGATGCCCGGCACCGGCTTATGGACTCTGGCTCAACGTCTCTTCAATCACCCGCTGGAACACATCAAACGACGGTAAACCGATCAAGCGTTGCTCATTGATCTCAAAAATGGGTTGTACGGTAATCCCCCGCTGGCGCTGCTCGGCATCGAGTTCTTGCACCAGTGCCAGTGCCTCACCACTGGCAATACACGTGCGAAATGCCTCAACATCCATACCAAGCTCGATTGCATACGCCTCCAACAATGCTGGCAAATCTCCTACAGGTGTTGCCGATACCGTACTCTGCCGCGCAAACAGCGTATCATGCATGGCCCAGAACTGATCTTGCTCGGCCGCACAAAATGCGGCTTCCGAAGTACGCAATGATTGCTCGCCATGGTTGAGCACTGGCCGAAAGACGAGCAACACTTGACCTGGACGAACATATGTTTCTACCACATCTGGCTCGACCGCTAACACGTAGCGGGCACACACCGGTCAGAGAAAGTCACTATAATCGGTCAGCACCACTGGCGCATCGGGCGAACCGAGCGATGGTGCGCCCACTGGCGTGCGGCCCTGCACAATACCGTTAAAGGTGCTTGCCACAGCGGTTGCTGTTGGTGGCACCTCGGTTGGTGGCACCTCGGTTGGTGGCACCTCGGTAGCAGCAACTTCCGTCGGTACTTCTTCGGTTGGTGGAAGCTCGGTTGGTGGCACCTCGGTGGCAGCAACTTCCGTCGCTGGTACCTCCGTCGCTGGTGACTCGGTTGGTGCTACCGCTGCAACAGTCGCTTCGATTGTGGGTTCTGACGATGCCTGTGGCGGACTACCACACGCCATCATAAGCAACAGCAAACAGAACAACCCGAACCGGAATGCCTGCGCAAGAATACCCTCCTGTAGTGGATAATAGTTCATAACCCTCCTGAAAGAGCAGCGTCTCAAACTACGGTGCAACATCAACATAGGGAATACACCCCGGCGGTTCGGTCAGCCATGGGTCAAACACAATATTCTCGCCCACGGCATTGCCCTTGCCTTCTGGATTGAGTTCGGGATGGTAGGGACCTGATTCATCGCCCCACCAGTTATTGCGCATATCGAGCACAAATTCGCTAGCAGCACCACGCCCAATACCCTCTTGCGGCTGAATATAGACTGGTTTGATGGGTGGGCTGTGCCACGAGATCCAGTTATTGGCAACCTGCAACGCAAATTCTGGCAACTGCGGTGTCTGTGTTCGCAAACTAAACCCGAGATATTCATCAATAATGGTATTACAGGCAATCGTGCCTTCAATTGGACCATTAGTATCAATCAGCAAATTGCCGCTTAAACCGCCTCGAATGGTATTGCCCTGAATATCAAGCACGAGCGTGCTAAAATTACTGGTATGACCGATCCGCACGCTGGAAGCTCCCTCGTTCAGCCGGTTGCCTGCAATTATATTACCACGTACATTCACACTATTGCCAAACGTATAATCGGCATTGATTGCCGCCCCATATGGCACATCATTGCCGGAGATCTCGCTCTGACGGATTTCGAGCTTGCTATCGCTCACCAGAATGGCGCCACCATTATCAACGAGCCGCGAACCAATCAGAATCAGCTCACCTTCAACGCTATTGATCGCGGTGCCGCCCGATCCGGCGCCACTCAGTTCGGTTTGTTCCAGCACAATATAGCTACCGGGGCGACCATAGATCGCTTCCCAACGATCATACGTTTGCGCTACAAAGCGCACAGGCGTGTCAGGGTTACCCTGCGCTACCAGACTCCCGCCATCAACGGTGATCGAGACATTGCGCCCCAGGCGTACTTCGACCCCTGGCTCAACATATAATGCGGACCCACTCGGTATCTGCACATCGTTATTCAAAATAATCGGACTCTGCGAGGCAGACCAGATAATTTCACCGCGCAATACATCCACTGGCGGCTCTATCGGTGCCTGTGTCGGCGGTGGTGCGGGCGTGGGTGTGAGCGTGGGTTCTTCCTCAATCGGCCCATCGGGCGGCGTATTGGTTGGGGTAGGCCGCTCTTCGGGCTCCGTGGGTGCTGGCGGCGGGGTAAAGGTCGGCTGTGGCGTAAAGGTCGGCTGTGGCGTAA
>JAAURD010000017.1 GCA_012034075.1 Chloroflexaceae bacterium
CTCAAGATGCAATTCATGCGCGAAAAGTTCACAATCCAGCCACCACGTGCAGCCACAGCGCCGCCGGCTAGCCCGGTTCCCGCGCCGCGTGCAATCAATGGGAGATTCCGTTGCTCGGCCCAGCGTACCAGCGCGAGCACTTCCTCGACGGAGTGTGGTAACGCGACAGCATCTGGTTGACCGCTGTCGAGCCCGGCATCCCGTGCATAAGTGAGCAACTGCAGGGCATCGGTGATCAAGCGCCCATCTTGCCGCATCTTATCAAACATCTCTTCCTCACGCTCTGGCTACACATTTTCTACGATCATACAACTGGCAGATATTATAGTATAGTATACCATTTTCTTTTTTTGCTTGCCACGTCATTTTCTCGCAATATGAGCAACAGCGAAGATCGATGCTTTGCGGTGTGAAATAGAAACAGCGGTTGGGAGACCGTCGCATGGTCGTACCTCCCAACCGCAAGCGCATCACACTGAAGGTCTCGCGGAGACAAGAACCGGTCACCGTTGTTGTTCTGCGTTACTGGCTCTCTACCGGTCGTCCTTGCAATTGTTTGAGCCGAGCGATCATATCCTGAGACGCGAGGTAGGCTGGTCGCGGGCTCCAATCACCATTAAAATACCAAATGATGCCTGTTCATGCATGGGTTCTGGTGGATTGTGCTCTTGCCAGGTCACGGCAAAATTCAGGTTCCAGAGGAACATGGCATCAACCCAGGGATATTCCTCATAGGTACGTTCCATCGCGCGGGCAATATATTCGGCCTGTTGTTCAAACGAGACCTGATTACCGAACTCGTAGCCTGGTGTCTCATTGGCTGTGGCCCAGCCATATTCGGTAATCCAGACCGGGTGCTCACCCATACCGAACTCTTCCATCACAGCGCGTACCTGCTCGATATGCCGAAAATAAAAGGTGCTATGGTCGGTCCAGCCCTGCGCCGTGCTGGGGTTATCGGGCCAGTGGGTATCGGGCGGGTTGGCGGAACCACCGGGGTGGACTGCCTGCGCATCAAAGTGGCCGTTGATAATGCCATCGCGATAGGTATACATCAGCTGATAGTATTCCAGGTCGGAGAGCGCAATGTTGGGATCGGTCACGCCAGACGAAGAGGGCGCCCCAGCCAGCACAAAAATGTTCGGATTGATTGCCTTGATGCGGTTGTAGCAGGCGATCAAGATTTCGACATAACGACCGACATCCTCAGGGACAATCGTCCCGCCGGTCTCATGAGCGAGGTTTTGCTCATTCCAGACTTCATAGGCACCAACTTTATCGCCATAGCGTGTCACCATAGCCTCAAAAAAGTTTGCCAATTTTTCCGGGTCTTCAGGCAACCCGCGGCTCCCATCGGCGGTGTAGAATGGGGGCGACTGCACCACACTAATGAGAATCTTGATACCTTTGGCATTGGCCGATTCAACAATTGGATCCAGGTTATCCCAGACATAATCACCACCAGTGCCTTCGGGTCCAGGGCCTTCGGTATCGGCCCAGACGACCTGCTGGCGGATCCAATCAAAACCGGCATTTTTGGTCAATTGCAATGCGCGGTCATGATCGGTGTAATACAGATGCGGGACGACGCCAAACTGCAAATAACTCGTTCGCATGGGTACGCCTGGCGTGGCCGGGGTTGGTGCAACTGCGGCTGGTTGGGCCGGCTCACCACCGTCAGCCGGTTGGGCTGGTTCGCCACCGTCAGCCGGTTGGGCTGGTTCACCACTATCGGCGGGTTGTTCTGGCTGGATGGGCTGAGCCGGTGGTTCAGTGCTTCCGCCACCACAATTTGCCAGTACAGGCACCAGCAGCATAAGTGCCAGCACCAGCACCAGCATCTTCTTGTGCATGTGCAAGATCATCATGTTGTTTTCCTCTACTCTTTTGGAATATTACTGATAGCATACCAGGCCGGGCGCGGACTCCAATCGCCATTGAGCACACCAAATGATGCCTGTTCGTGCAATGGGTTGCCTTCAAACTGTTCCCAGGGCACGGCAAAGTTCAGGTTCCAGAGGAACATCGCGGCCATCCAGGGGGTATATTCATACCGTCCCTTTTCAAAGGCACGCGCAATCCATTCGGCCTGGGTTTCAAACGATGTACTGTTGCCATATTCATAGCCGGGGGTGTTGTTGGTCGTGGCCCAGCCAAACTCGGTCAGCCAGATCTGGCGGTCGCCCCAGCCGGTTTCGACCATCACCTGGCGAATATCTTCAACGCGGCGGAAGTAGAACTCACGACTCTCGCGCCAGTGCGGTCCAGGTCCTGGCTCATCGGGCCACATGGTATCGGGTGGATTGTATTGACCACCCGGATGCACCCCAATAAAGTCGGTACGAAAGTTGGGATTGCTGAGCATCTGACGCATAAACGTCACATCGCTAATCGCAACATCGGGTTTATTGGTCTCGGTTGAGGAAGGGCCACCGCTGACGACAATGGCATCAGGATCGGCTGCTTTAATCGCATCATAGGCAGCAGCCATCATATTGACATAATGATCGGCACTGGCTACCTCGCCGCCATTCTCATGGGCCAGATTCTGTTCATTCCAAATCTGATAGGCTTGTATTTTGCCACGATAGCGTGCAGCCATTTCACCCATCAGGTTGGCAAACGCGGGAATATGCTCGGCCGATGGCATGCCATTGTCGCCATCGGGAGTGGCCCACGATGGCGCACGTACCACGCTAATCAGCATATTAACGCCGGCATTGTGCGTATCATCTACCACATGGTCCAGTTCTTTCCAACGAATCTCCGAAGGTGATGGCTGCAAATATTCCCAACCGACTTGCTGGCGGATCCAGTAGACGCCTGAGTCTTTGGAGAGTTGCAACACCCGCTGACGATCCTGCCAGGGCTGTTCTGCGCCAAAGAGATGGGCATTATAGCCATAAATAAATGGTGCGGGACGGGTACCATCGGACGTTGGCGCATTTGGGTCCTGCGCTACCGGTGGGGGAAGGGGATCAAATGCCATGTTATCGGCGTGGTTGGCATCACGCAGCTCATTGCCGAGCAGGCCCAGCTGTACTTGATAGGTCGGATCTGGCTCTTCAGGGTGCCATTCCATGCGTTGGCGCTCGAAATATTGCACCCAGTAGGTGTTGTTATCGGCCTGATTGACCTCTTGCAAAGGCTCAGAGATAGGATAGCCAAAGGTATCGAGACCACCGTTGTTTAACCAGAAGGTGCGAAAGGGTGCTGGATCATCCCGCAACGTGTGCTGTGTGTTTTCAAACCATGTGCCATCACCAGGGTCGGCAACCGGTTGAAACGATGGCTCCTGCTCACGTCCCGCTGCCAATTGGCTACCAAGCAAGCGCCCCTGCACAAAATACCGATTGTCTTCAACGCCAAAGAACTCGGGTATTTCCTCGAGCACTGCCCGTTGAAAATATTGGACGCGATAAAACTCACCGGGTTTGGTAAAGCTCTCTTCGGTGAATGGCTGTGAGGTGGGGTATCCCAGAACAAATGTTGCATTCGGCGTATTTTGCCAAACATTCAGAAAATACCCAACCGCCGCATGGCCGGTCTCGGGGAAGTACTGCGAGGCTTCGCCTTGCTGCTGCAAGCGGGC
The DNA here is from genome assembly GCA_012034075.1 of Chloroflexaceae bacterium. GTDB lineage: Bacteria > Chloroflexota > Chloroflexia > Chloroflexales > Chloroflexaceae > JAAURD01. Next base: position 3,593 of record JAAURD010000017.1, read on the forward strand.
ATCAGCTTGCTGGGCATAACTCATCAATGGTCCGGCCAGGATGATGGTGAGAACAGCGATAAAAGCGAAGACGGTGATAACATGCCGGTTCATTGGTTTCTCTCCTACTAGTCCCTGAATGGGCATAAATTTATACCATGGGAAAGCTCCTGGAAGAACCGGATGGTCTTCCAGGAGATTCGTTGGGGCCTTTATCTGATTACCTCAGTCCTCGAAAGAGGAGTAAAGAGATGCAGATACCTGATTGTAGAACGCAAGGTGTACCATATGGTTTCTATCATATGGCCGTTCGCATACCATTATAGCGTATCCGAACGGCTTTTGGTTCGATTGCTAGCACGTTAGTCTTTGGGCATCGATTGAATCGCATGCCAGGATGGACGTGGACTCCAATCGCCATTGAGCACACCGAACGCGGCTTGTTCGTGTAGTTCGTTGCCTTCATACTTCCATGGCACGGCAAAGTTCAAGTTCCACAGGAACATTGCGCCCATCCACGGAGCATATTCGTGACGTCCCTTTTGGAAAGCGCGAATAATCCATTCGGCCTGGGTTTCAAACGATGTACTGTTGCCATATTCATAGCCAGGGGTGTTGTTGGCGGTGGCCCAACCAAACTCGGTCAGCCAGATTTGACGATCACCCCAGCCATTTTCGACCATCACCTGATGAATGTCCTCGACACGGCGGAAGTAGAACTCGCGGCTATCTTGCCAGCCTGGTCCAGGTCCCGGGTTGTCCGGCCACATAGTATCGGGTGGGTTATACTGACCACCAGGATGCACGCCAATAACATCGGCACGGAAGTTGGGGTTGGTCAGCATCTGGCGGGTAAAGGCAACATCACTGATGGCAATGGTGGGAATATCCGTTTCGGTTGAAGATGGGCCACCACTGACCACAATCGCGTAAGGATCGGATGCTTTGATTGCATCATACGCCGCTGCGAGCATGTTGACATAGTGATCGGCATTGGCTACGACGCCGCCATTTTCATGCGCCAGGTTCTGCTCGTTCCAAACCTCATAGGCTTGAACTCGCCCACGATAGCGTTCGGCCATGGCGCCCATAAACTGGGCAAAGGTCGGAATATGTTCGGCCGAGGGCATCCCATTACTCCCATCGGGCGTTGTCCACGATGGTGCACGAACAACGCTGATCAGGAGATTGACACCGGCGGCATCGGCATCGGCCACAATATCATCTAACTCATTCCAGAACAACTGACCAGAGATATCGTGGATATCCATCCAGGCAACTTGCTGGCGCATCCAGTAGATTTCGGCGTTTTTGGAAATCTGAAGCACCCGTTGCCGGTCTTGCCAGGCGGTTCCTTCATCATAGAGGTGTACGTTCCAACCATAGACAAACTGGCTGGGCAATGCCTCATCAGGCTGCTTGAAACGAAATTCCTGTTTGTTGCCAAAGTCATTGGCATCACGCGCCTCATTGCCCAGCAGACCGAGCAAAATTTGGTACTGGGGATCGGGCTGATCAGGGTGCCATTCCATGCGCTGGCGCTCAAAATATTGCACCCAGTAGGTATTACCATCGGCCTGGTTCACTTCCTGAAATTGCTCTGAGATAGGATACCCAAAGACGGACAGACCACCATTATTTTCCCAGAAATTGCGAAAGGGTGCGGGGTCGTTGCGCAAGGTATGCTGGGTCGCTTCAATCCAGCTTCCATCACCTGGATCAGCAGCAGACTGGAATGGCTCTTCATTTTCGCGGCCCTGAGCTAGCTGGCGACCAAGCAGACGCCCCTGGACATAAAAGCGGTTGTTATCCTGACCGTAGTACTGCGGCAATTCTTCTAAAATCGCCCGTTGAAAATATTGGACCCGATAGTATTCACCGGGGTTGGTAAAGCTCTCTTGAATAAAAGGCTGCGAGATGGGATACCCCAGGACAAACAACGCATTTGGCGTGTTTTTCCAGGTTTCCAGAAAGTAATTCACGGCTGAATGACCGGTCTCCGGAAAATAGCGGGCCTGTGGCGGTGGAAAGGTCGCTGGCACACTCTCCGGGTCAGTGGCCTGAGCCATGCCGAAATCGGGCTTCACGAACATCCCCGCTAACATCGTCAGCAGGATGACTGCAATAGCGATACGTTTGAACATACGTTATATCCTCCTCATGTTTTAACCATAGTGATTGACACGGACAGTAATGATTCTGACAGGATCATGTTGATCGATTGTCATTGATCTCAACGCCTCAATACGATCTTTGCTCATCAGTTTCAGGTGAGACGTTCATGAAAGATATCTGAAGAACAGGTGAAACTCGTATCAGGTACTCGAATAGATAGGTATAATGGAATGATAGTTGGACATATTATGTGATATGTTGTTGTGCCAGACGCACAGCCTCTTCTGGCTGATCCGCAGCGATGACATGGGGTCTTCCTTGTTCATCGTGTCCGATATCCCAGGTATGAAGACCGATAACGCGACGGTTACATTTTCGCGCAAGGGCTATCTCCGATAGGGTGCCATAGGCCCCGCCAATCGCAATAACCACTTGAGCAGTCTGCACGATCAGTACGTTGCGGGCATGGCCCAGACCAGTGGGTACGGCGATATGTACAAATGGATTGGCACTGGTCGAATCAGGACCGGGCAAGAGACCCAGGGTCATACCACCAGCATCGGTGGCGCCATGGCAGGCAGCTTCCATTACGCCGCCAAGCCCTCCACATACGAGCAAGGCGCCAACGTCAGCAATGCGGTACCCAACACGATAGGCCATAGCAGCCAGGTTTGTGTCACATGTACCGGCGCCACACACCGCAATGACTGGTTGTCGTTGCTGATGGTTTGTTGCATCATGATGCTACCGCACACCAGTGGTATAACCCTGCTCTCCATGATGACAGGATCATGATTATGAAACACCTGATTTTGATCATACGTTGGATGAACACCGTGGGTTGCGTCTAGCCATTGCGTTGGAGTATGTGAAGGTTCTTTATGATCACAGTTCCTTTTTTCGCTATGGCATTATACCATAAACTGGGAAAACGTTGGCCGGTCGTATGCAGTGTTGTCGGAAACTGGCAGGAAAAAAGCCGCCCTGAAGAGACGGAGGACGGCAGAAAACCTATGGAGCGGAAGACGGGACTCGAACCCGCAGCCCTCTGCTTGGGAAGCAGATGCGCTACCATTGCGCCACTTCCGCGAAGACATTGAAATAGCATAGCATAGATTTGCAGGATTGGCAAGTTCCTGACCTCGTGTTTATGCGACCAGTCGGTAGCCTATACCCCATTCGGTCAACAATAAACGTGGTTTATGCGGGTCTTCCTCGATCTTGCGTCGCAGGTGCCAGATATACACCTTAAGGTAGTCATGCTCTTTGTTGTAATCTTGCCCCCACACCGAGCGCAGGAGATGATGGTGGGATACTACCTTCCCCGCATGTTCGGCGAGAATGACGAGCAGTTGATACTCAGTTGGGGTAAGATCAACCAGTTCATCACGGACCCATACTTCGCGCTTTTCTTGATCAATATTGAGCGACCCTTTGCCCACCAGCAGCGGCCGATGTGCAACCGGGGTACGGCGCAACAATGCCCGAATGCGGGCAAGCAATTCATCCATATGAAATGGCTTGATCAGATAATCATCGGCACCATGATCCAGGCCTGTTATCACATCTTCATTTTGACCACGGGCGGTAAGCATCAAAATAGGCAAACTTGAGAACAGGCGAATATCGGTACATGCCTCGAGACCATCTTTCTCTGGCATCGTAATATCGAGAATCACCAGGTCAGGCCGATCCTGGCGTGCCATATCGACACCCTCCAGACCATTGGCGGCCTGCAAAACGCGATAGTTCTCATGCTCTAACTGAATGCGAATAAGTTCCCGTAGGGTCTGATCATCATCGACAATGAGAATCGTTCGCTGCGGCATCGGATGATTTCCTCACTCTTGTCTCTGGTGCGGTTCAAGTCTCCGATTGTAATGCGTGAAAGAGCGACTTGATCTCTTCTTCATTCAGCTCACTAAACCGAACATAACGAACATGTCCGTGGGCATCAACAAACTTACTGGTTGGAATGGGATGAATATTATAATCACTGGCGACCTGACCATCAATGTCGAGAGCAATTGGATAGGTAATGCCATATTGATCGACAAACGCTTGAATATCGGCTTCACTACGTCCCTGTATGTTTTCACTACGGGTCAGGTTTACGCCAATGATGACAAACCCCTCATCTTTCAGATCAGTATAGGCTGCTTGCAGCGCCGGTGTTTCACGAATACATGGCTCACACCAGGTACCCCAAAAATTCAGCAGGACCACCTGCCCACGATAATCTGCCAGGTTGACGTTCGTTCCATCCAGGGCGGGTAGGGTAAAATCCGGCGCTGGTTGATCGACCGCGCCAGCCAGTGACGTTTCGGATCGCACGCTACCACTAATCAGCCATATCGTCATAATAATGCTAACAGCCAGTAACATACCACCGCTGGCAAACAACCATTCGCGCATTGTCAAACCTGATTGTTTGCCAGTAATCACCACGGAAGCAGTACGTTCAACAGGTACCGTCGATGGTGCTGCGGTCTCGCCGATACGCTGGTTATACTGTTGCCGTTGTTCTCGATCAGACAACGTCGCATAGGCAGCATCAAGCTCGCGCAGACGCTGTTCGGCAATCTGGCGCAAATCATCATCGATATGACCAAAACGTTGCGGGTCATACCGTTCACGCTGTTGCTGATAGGCTTTTGTAATCTCATCCTGGCTTGCTTCAGGATGAACCTCAAGTAGTGTATAGTAGGTCTTCATCATTACCTTATCGTTCATTTTAACATAATTTTAAGCCGAACAACGTGAAAAGGGGCAGTGAGACAATCGATTTTTACTGGCTATAAACTTCTACGAGCCGCTGGGCTTCGGCGGCAATGCCCGGATCTGCCGAAGGCAGGCTTAACACGGTGCGCCAATATTGCAATGCTGCTTCCGTCTGGGGTGGTTGGGTTTGTACCAGGCACAAGCCCAGACCAAGCAGCACACGCTCATTATGGGGATCAGTATCGATAGCTTGTTGGGCCTGTTGCAAGCCCATATCGACATAAGATGGCTCGTTCTCACCAGCGCCATAATAGCACAGGCTGATAGCCATGTCGGCGCGGACTGTGGCATTTTGCGGTTCTAAACGTAGGGCCTCGCTATACGCCGCACTGGCCTCAATCCAACGAGTGAGACGCTGCTGGTAGATATCGCTATCGGGTTGCAGTTCACGCACAATCTGGACACTGTCGTAAAGCAGATTGCCCAGTTCAATCCATACTTCAGGATTATCAGGTTGCCGTTCAACTTCCTGCTGGGCCAGGATAATCTGTGGCTCAAACTGGTTGAAGAGCAATTGGGGATTATCCGGTGTGTCTGCTTGCCCCTGCCCGGCTGGCTGGCTGGCCATTTCGTTAGATAAAAAGGCCATGCCTTGTGGACCGGTCAGGAGCATACTCCCAGCTGTAATGACAAAGGTGAGCAGTGCCACCAGCACCACGGTCGTAGTCCAGGTTGGTAGTCGCCGTTCGGTAGCCTTGCGTCCACGTTCCTGCGATCGCACCGGTTCGCGCAGCATGGGTTGTGCGTCAAAACCACGCGGGCGTTCCTGCCGTCGCGCCGGTGCCAATGGTCGATAATCAATGACTGCTGATCAGACAGCGTGTTGTCTGGCTTCAGCGCATGTTGTTCGGCATCATAGCTGGCCCGCCGCTGGCTATCGGCCAGCACTGCATAGGCACGTTCAATCTCGTCACGCTTCTGGCGGGCGAGTGCGAGAAGTTCATCCGCTGCACCAGCAAACTGCTCCGCATGGTAACGTTCCAGTTGGCGTTCATATGCTGCCTGGATGGTCTCTTGATCCGCTTTCGGATGGACCTGCAGGATTTCGTAGTAGTCTTGCATCAGTTTTTTGTTGTCTTGTATCCTCGCATTTAGCGCCAGAGTCCAGCTAATCCACGCGGTAAGCGTACTGGTTCACCGCGCAGTCGTGCCTGTGCTTCAAGGTAACGTCGCAACACGGCGATTAAGCCACCGAGTACGCCGACCACCATGCCAATCCAGACCAGTTGCACCAGCGGCTTGGTGCTCACCGTAATGACCGCTCGCTCTGGCTGAATGGGCAGTTCCAGTCCTTGCGCATTGAGCAGAATCAATCGCCGATTGGGATCAAACGTCGTCATTGACAGCACATGTCCACCGGGTAGGGTGGCAGGATTATCAATAAATGCGAGATCGCCGCTTTCGGGATCTGGGATCAGGGTAACACGCGGCACAATCGTCGTTGTCTCATCGTTATAGGTGACTGCCAGAATGGCACCGACATCAAAGCTGTTGTTTGCCATCATCGCTTCGGTATCGATGTCAAATTCAGTAAAGGTCAGTTCGTAGGGTCCCATCTCGACTGTATCGCCAGGACCAAGCACTGGCTCAGCCGGGTTATATTCTGGCACATACTCGGCCGGGGCAATATAGAGATCGTAGGTCAGATACGATTTAATCGAGGGGTTCTGTATGGTACCACCCATTTGCTCATCAAGATACATCTCGGGATGCGCCTGAAACGTCTCATCCCCATGCTGAATGGTCAAGTCAAAGACACCGCGACCATCGGGGGTTTCTTTCCAGCCCTGGAAGGTAATAGCATGGTCATAGAGGCTGATCGTTTCACCCGTCGTCAGGGCTAGCCGTTCATCGGGCGAGGCATAGGCAGTAGAGCCAACGATGCCAATGAGCATGACAGCCAGACCAACATGGGCCAGGTAGCCGCCAATGCGCAACCAGCCACTGCGTATCGTCCGCATAATCATCACCACGTTGCTGCCCAGGGCAAAGCTGCCCAGGCCAACATAGGCCAGTGATAGAAAATCGGTGACACCCAGCAGTATGGCGCCACAGGTTGCCAGCAGTGCCAGGATTGCCGGCCAGCGCAATGCCCTTAGCAAGTGGCGCTGGTTGGTATCACGCCAACCGAGGAGCGGTCCCGCAATCATTAAGATGACGACCACGAGACCGAGCGGTGGCGTGACTGTTTGATAAAAACTCGGTGCCAGGCTAAACCGGCCATCGGTAAAGGGTTCTCCCCCCATGGCCGTGCCATCATCGAGCTCAAAGGTATTGCCCAGGGTATCTTGCAAGGTGTGACCGACACCCGGCAATGCCGAGATGAGTGGCATCGAAGTACCAATACCAATGACCAGGGCCAGAATAACCAGCGAGAGCATTGCCAATGCAAAAAAGCTCTCACGCGAGAGCAGTTTATCGCTGAGTGGGCGCGAGGGAATATCCCGCCAGCGCAGGGCCAGAATCACCAGGCTGCCGATACCAATGAGCGCGAGAAAGACGAGCATGGTATCACGCATGCCCTCAGCCACAAACGAGTGAACCGAGAAATTCGCCAGGACGCCACTACGGGTCAAAAAGGTCGAGAAGAAGACCAGAACATAAGCGGCAATCGCCAGCATCATATTGGTGCGACGCAGCGTTCCCTGGGAGCGTTGCATGACCATGCCGTGCAGCAGGGCGGTCAGCACCAGCCATGGCACCAACGAAGCATTTTCCACGGGGTCCCAGCCCCAATAGCCGCCCCAACCGAGCGTCTCGTAGGCCCAGTAGCCACCTAGCATGAGCGCCAGCCCCAGAAATGACCATGCTGCAACCGTCCAGGGCAGGGCACGGGTTACCCAGGTGTCGTAGTCATAGCGCAACAGACTACCCAGGGCAAACGCGAAGGGCACGGCTGTCAGCGCAAAACCCAGAAAGAGCACCGGTGGATGAATAATCATCCAGAAGTTGTGTAACAGGGCGTTCAGACCACTGCCATCAGGGGGGGCAATAAATGCACCCGTATTGGGATCAACTGTTGGTTGAAATGGGTTGAGGATCAGCGTAAAGATGATCAGACCGGCTTGGATGACCATCAACACCGCTAGGACATACGGCTCAAAATGGCGGCTACGATAGACCAGTGCCATGGCGACGATACCGCCCAGCATAGCCCAGAAGGCAAAACTGCCCGATTGACCAGCCCAGCTTGCGGCTATGGTAAAGAAGGTATCAAGTTCACTGGAACTATAGTCATAGACGTACTGAATATCGAAACGGCGTGCCAAAAAGAGCATCACCAGCAGCAGCCAGGCCAGAATGAGCACGATGCCTGAGCCAAGCACACCGGCCCGACCATAATCCAGTGCCGCGTGCCTACCACGCATCACCAGTACATAACTTCCAATGGAGAGCAATGCCAGCACCAGGCTGGTCATCAGAAGGATTGTCCCCATAAAATACATAGCACCTACCTCGGATTCTCGTTATGATTGCTCTTGATACTTCGACGGACATTTAACAAGCAGGTCATCCGCAATAAACGCATCCATAGAAGGATCATAGCGACCAATTGCGACAATGCTCGTGGCGTGCTCAAAATTCGCTGGCCGTGGTTCCTGAGAGAGCACCAGCACCTGGTCGCCGCTCTCATCCTGGAGCAAAAACGTCCAGCGACCATCCGCATCATATTCGCCGACGCTGCCCAGGAAGCCCGCCAACTGCACATGCTGTGCGTTCTGACGTGCTTCGTCAATACTGGTCGTATACGAACGGAAGCCATCTTTAAAACCAAATGCACCAAACACCATGGCAATCATAATGATGCCAATACCCACCATATGGATAGGTTTGATCGAAAAACCACGCTGAAGTGGTTGAGTTGAGGTCGTCATTGGACAAGCTCCTTTGCCTTAGCATTCCTGTCGTGCTTCCATGGGTTCACCCGGTTCGGATGAACCATCGTGACGTGTGTTGCGAGTCAGGGTAGCCCCTGGTAGGGGCGTGTTGTTTCCTTCGGGTTGCTCTTCCAGTCGCCGTCGCAGGCTTTTGACACTGGCTTCGAGCCGCCAGATATAGAGAAAGATGCCAAACCAGACGGTCAGGGCAACCGCCAGGGCAACATAAATTGCCATAGTGGCTTCAAATGCAGTACTCATAGATGAGCTACCTCCCGCTGCTCAAGCAGCCATGCAACGCCGAGCAGGGATGTGCGGATCGAAAAGATCCAGAAAAAGAGGGCCGTAAACCCGCCAAGGGATGCCAGAAAGGTCACCAGCGTTCGCTGATTGGCAAGAATACCGGTACCTGGCGCATGAATATTGAGCAGAACGGTACCATTGGCCGGATCAACTGATTGCACGACCAGACGATAACGTAAACCAGGGAAAGTCGGTTCGACGACCGACTCACCTTGTGTCAGGTCAAAGGTTGGCTCAAGCACGGCCTCGCTGGTCAATCCGGGTTCGCTCACTTGAACGCGAGCAACCACCGTGTCGCCCTGTTCTTCCAGTGCTAACAATTGCACTTTGCGGTCGCCCAGCAGCCCAATGCTGCCCTGACGCAGGGTGATCCCATCACAGCTGCTATTTGGGGCAAACGCACAGTTGGGATGCAAGGTACTATCGGCCATACGCGGGGCGACAAAGATGAGAAATGGCACGGTGACAAACGCAAAGAGGGAAAAGACCGCGCTCAATTTGCGCTGTTGCTCTTTTGGTTCAATCGCTGCACGCAGGGCAAAGAGTGCTGCATAAATCAGCATCAGCACAAAAATTGATGTCTGACGGGGATCCCAGTTCCAATAGACTCCCCAGACCACTTGCGAAAAGATCGCGCCGGTCACCGTTGCGAGTATGGTGAAGAGCATACCACATTCGGCGGCCGCCAACGCGCGGTCATCATCTACCGCCTGCCCGCGCCACAAATACATGGCGCTGTACCAGGCTGAGACCGCAAATGCCAGTACGCTTACCCATGCGGTGGGCACATGCAAAATCATAATCCGCCCGGCATTCCCCAGCCCCTCATACTGCGGGATCCACAGAAACATGGCCAGCACCACGCCTGTCATCCAGATGCCGATGAGGATCCTGGCAATCTGCGTGAGTCGTAGTGTCAACGATGTTGTTCCTTTCTGGGCCGAACCGGCATAGCATCATGAGTTAGATTGCTTTTGTATTATCATACTACGTTTTGTTTTCGATTGCAACTGTGGCTCAGGCTTCCCACACAACGGGAAAGAGCATCGACGATGCGACAAATGTCACCACAATATAGGCCAGCAGCAGCTGGAGCATGGGCAAACCTGCACTCCAGGGGTCGCCACGAAGCGCCAGCGCGGTGCCCTGAATAACCACCACCAGCACGGGCACCAACAACGGAAAAGCCAGTACGGCAAACAGGCCACTCTTAAAGCTCGCTCGCGCAATGATCGCTGCAATCAGCGTCGTGGCGGTAACCAGGCTCACACTGCCGAGCAGCAGCAGAGCGATAAACAAGCCGATATTGCCGATGGACACCCGCACAAAGACCAGAAAGAGCAGGGTGGTAACCAGATCGAGCAGCGCCAATAGGACTAGATTAAAGAGCAATTTGCCGAGATAGACGGCCAGCGGCGGCGCTGTGAGACGCAAAGCCAGACTGGTACGCCGTTCTTCCTCTTGCACAAAGCTGCGGGCCAGCCCATTGAGCGCAGCAAAGAGCAAGGCTACCCAGAGCAATGCCGCTTGAACCGATACGGCAATACTGCCACTGCCCAGTGGCCCGACGCCCAGACTCACCGCCGTAGCTGCGCTGACTGCAAAGAGCAGCAAGGCATTCAGGGCATAGCGAGTACGCAACTCGCTGCGCAAATCTTTGCGCAAGACGGCCCAGGTTGCCTGAAAGAGCAGCTTCATCGCGGTGGCTGAAGCTGCAACACATAATCGCCCAGGGCCAGCTCACGTGGGTCGTTGGTGGCTACCACCACCGGGCCATGCTGCCGTTGCTGCTCAATGATGCGATGCACCAGCGCCATGCCTTGCTCATCCAGGGTCACCGTCGGCTCATCCAAGAGCAGCACGAGGGGCTGACCTTGCAGCGCATAGGCATACCGCAAACGCTGTGTCATCCCCGATGAGTACGAGGATACCAGATCATGGCCGCGCCCGGCAAGCTCAACCCGATCCAGCAACGCCGCACTGTCGGCCGTGCTCCAGGGAAGACCCCGCACACGGGCAAAAAAGTGCAGATTTTCGCTGGCCGTCAATTCACGGTAGAGCATGAGATCGGGCGATACCCAGCCAAGCAGATGGCGGGCAGCCTGCGGTGTATACGCTCGTTCCTGATGGGTGTAGCGGATCTGGCCACTGCTCGGCTGCTGCAAGCCACACAACAAGCGCAGCAGGGTGCTTTTACCACTGCCATTGCGGCCACTCACCACCAGGATTTCGCCCTGTTGGAGATCAAGTGACAAATCATAGATGACATGGCGTGGCCCATAGTTGGCTGCAACGGACTGAAGTGCTAGATGCACGTTGGTTTTCTTTCTTGCGTGAGCCGGTTCAAGAGCGTCACATACTCTGCGTTTGCCCGGTGCATTATAGCATACTCAGATTGGGTCAAATTGCTCCGATTGTTTGTGTTTGTTCGGTATCATGGTAGCGTATAATAGAAAGGAGAGAGAAAACATGGCAGATGGATCATGAGCAGCGTATTGGAAAAGGAGGAGCTATGTTTCAACAGATGATACAGGGGAGCATTGCGGTTCTTACCCGTCCGTCGGTTTCGACCTTTGAAGAGCACGAACAAGACAATCTCGGCTGGGCGCTCATCTATGTGGCGATTGGGGCTGCGCTGAGTGGCTTGCTTGGTGTGGTACAGTTTATGGTGCAGCGGCTTGAACTCGAACGGCAAATAGCAGAACTACGAGCGCAAATGTCAGATCTTCCTCCGATGTTTTCGCAAATGATGGAGGCTTTTCTGACTCCTCCAAGCCTGGTTGGGAGTATATTGAGCAATGCTATTGGTGCCATCATCTGGTTTTTGCTCTTTCTGGTCTTTGTCTATGCTATTGGTCGGGCCTTTGGTGGGACGGGCAGCTTTGGCGAACTGGCTTTCGATATTGCGCTCTTCTCGGCCCCGCTGACGGTAGTAGGAGCACTGCTGGGTATTATCAACATCGGGCCATTGGGTTTTATCATTGCTATCGTTGGTCTGGTGCTGAGTATTTACCAATTCTATTTGACGTATCTGGGAGTTCAATCGGGCTTGAATTTGCCCAGCAATAAAGCACTCTACACGATGTTACTGGTTATCGTGATGAGTATTTTGATTGCCTGTATGCTGAGCATTTTTATTGCTTTCTTGATTGCCGCCATAGTTGGTGCTGCTGGAGCATAGTTACGATACAATCTATTGCTGGTGCAAAACGGTACGGCATGACCGAATCTGGTATGACGTGGCGTTGAGTAGGGCGAAACGGCATACACCAGTTCTATTGGGCAACGCTGTCCTTGACGATGCGCGTCAAATGGTTCTGTTGATTGTAATGATACAAACAGGGAAGAAGAGAGTTACACACCCATTATGACCTACACCATGATCCAGGTGGAAAACGTTGCCAAGCGCTACCGTATCGGCGTAAAGGAGGAACGCCCAGATACGCTCTTTCAAGCGATCATCGGGGCAGTAACCGCACCAATCAAAAATTTGCGCCAACTCCGCAATCTATCCTCTTTCGTGAGCATGAAACTCAGGGTGATGATCTGATATGGGCGTTGCGTGATATATCATTTGAGGTGCAAGAGGGCGAGGTGCTTGGGATTATCGGCCGTAATGGTGCTGGTAAAAGCACATTACTCAAAATTCTTTCGCGTATCACCGACCCGACTCTGGGCCGCGTGCGAATGCGTGGACGGGTGAGTAGTTTGCTCGAAGTGGGGACCGGGTTTCACCCGGAACTCTCAGGCCGTGATAATGTCTATCTGAATGCCACCATTCTGGGCATGCGCAAAGTTGAGATCGACCGCCGGTTTGATGAAATTGTTGACTTTTCTGGGATTGAACAATTTATCGATACGCCGATCAAGCGTTACTCCAGCGGGATGAAAGTACGATTGGCTTTTGCGGTTGCGGCGCATTTGGATCCCGAGATCTTGATTATCGATGAAGTGCTGGCAGTGGGCGATACCGAGTTCCAGAAAAAATGCCTGGGCAAAATGCAAGATGTGACCACCAGTGGGCGCACGGTGCTCTTTGTGAGCCATAATATGGCAGCCGTGCAAAGTCTGTGTCATACATGTCTCTGGCTGGAGCAGGGCACAACCCATATGGCAGGACCGACCAGTGAAGTGATCTCTTCCTATTTGCAAACTGCTGCGATGACCAACGCTCGCAGCACCTTTGCCGATGATCCGCAAAAGTCACTCTGTATTCGCAAAATTGAGGTGAGCGGCAACAGACCTGAGAGCAATGGCCTGGTTGACTGGACCGAACCAGTAACCCTTACTGTAGAGTATAGTGTGCGAGAGCGGATCAGTGGTGCGCATGTTATTGCTTTGGTGAGCAATATTGAGGGGGTTCAGGTGATGGCAAGCAGCGATTGTGATGCTAACCCGGAGCAGTCCAGTCTGCGCCAGCCCGGCCGTTATTGCGCAACTATGCGGATACCCGCACGTACCCTGGGGCCTGGTCTGTATTATGCCGGGGTAAGTGTGGTTATCCCCAAGAAACAGCGTCTTGATATCCGTAATAATGCGGTACAGTTTGAGATCGTCGATCAACACGGTGGTTTGTTCAATTACCATCAGAATAGAATTCTGGCGATGCGCCTGCCCTGGTCGACTGAATCGATGGATTGAGCGCATAAGGACTATCGGTTATGTTTCCCAATACCCAGCCACTGCTATCGGTGGTGATATGCAACTATAATCATGCACGTTACCTTGGTGAGGCTATCGAGAGCGTGCTACAGCAAACCTATCCACATGTTGAGTTGATTGTGGTTGATGATGGTTCGACCGATGGATCAGCCGCTATTATTCTCGATTATGCCCACCGCTACCGCGAACAAATACGACCGATCTTTACCCAGAACCGGGGGCAGCATTCTGCGTTGCGTGTAGGCGTGCTCAATGCGCGGGGTGAGTATATCTGTTTTCTTGATAGTGATGACCGGTTTTATCCTGAAAAACTGGCTACGATTGCCAGCTATATATCGCACTATGATGCTGATGGCATCTTTCATTATGCGCTTATGGTGGGTGATTTGCATGAGCACCAGGAGCTGTCCCCTGGAAGTGCGATCTGGCCGCCGCACCAGTATGCGCGGCAGCCGGTGTTCATTGCGAACCGGGTATCGATTGATGATCCCGGCAGTTTTTCGACGATTGCCAGCTGTATGATACTCCGGCGTCAATTGGCGGTGCAGATTGCGCAAGTTCCTGTACACTGGCCGTATAAGCACTATGGTGATGTGTATTTTAGCCGACCAGCACTGATTATGGGTCGTATTTTGCATATTCCGGATATACTAACGGAGTATCGTATTCATTCCGGCGGAAATCATTTGCATGGCATTGGTCTGCAAACCAGGTATCGCCCGGAAGCACGCAAGCAGTTGATTGAACAGCGCTATGCTCATGTCAATGCGATTTTACGGGCCAATGGCTTACCCGAACTGGATATCTTCCGTTCCTTTCGCTGGCTGCAGCTGGCTGTGTATACTGGTGCTATTTCGTGGAATGCCTATCTTGCGCATCTTCCTTCGACTGGCGCTGGTATTCGCTTGCACCAGCGGGTGAAAGCTGTGCTCCAGGCGCTCGTTTCAACGACGCTGAAACAGGTTGTGGGGGCGGATACGGGTCTGTTTACCCTGGGACGGCTCAGCCAGTTGCGCCAATCACTGCCGATACCACAGAATGTATAAGGGTTTTTGAATACCGGATCGAAACCAATGGTTGTGGCATATCAACAGAGATCAGCACGATCAACAGGACCGAAAGACGTGCCTTTGCATGATCAACCATTGACCGATTCTGAGGCTTTGCCGGCGGTGCTGGTGTTGACCCAAAGTACGATCTCGGTAGCTCATGGCACTGGTACGGTCTTGATGCGCCATTTTGCCAACTATCCACCAGCCCGGCTGCTCAATGTCTATATTGATCATGTTGCCACCCCAACGTTTCCCATGCATGCTGGGTACCCCGTCCAACACCTCGTTTCCAGGGTGCTCTATCGTTGCCCAACCTGAAGCGCACGATGCAGCTCTGGCTGCGCCAAACCCGCCAGCAGATGGACACCCAGCAAAAAACATCACTGCGACCGGTCAGACTACAGCATTTGCGAGGGTATCTGGAGAGCCTGGGGTTTGAGCCTGATATTGTGTATTCAACCGCCTGTGACTACCGCAGTCTGGAAACACTTCAGGCGATCTTGCACATGTATGATTATCGTTTGCCCGTTATCCAGCATTTTTACGATTATTTTGGGCGTGGCGAAGATACCGCTACGCGTCAGTTATTGCAACAGTTGTCACCGTCACTGACCCGTGTCTGGTCGATTAACCAGAGTATGGCCGAGGCTTTTGCACCACTGATAGGAACTGAGATACCGGTTGTGGGGGTCTTCCATTGCGATGTGCCAGCCAGCTACAAAAAGCACCATCGTGACTTGAGTGCCGATTTTACCGCTGTGATGCTGGGCAATATCTGGATGCCTGAGACCTTTTTTGATCTGCAAGCGGCCTGGCGCTGGCTGGGTGATCAGATTGAGGGTATCCGTCCGATTACCTGGTATGGTCATGAACGATCATTCCAACGCATTCAGAAGAACCAGCGTCCGATTGACTCTTCGGTTATCCAGTATGCCGGGTTTTTACCAGCAAACGAATTGGAAGAACGGCTACGTGAGGCGGATCTGGCAATGGTGCTGTTTAATCGCGAACATGAACCAGAGAGTGATTATGCCCGCTTTGCCTTGCCATCGCGAATTACAGAGCTTGCCAGTGCTGGTCTGCCCGTCTTTTTTGCTGCTGGTGATAACACGGAGCCAGCACGACTGGCGAAGCGGGCGGGTATCGGCGTATCCGCAGCCCCGGCTGACCCTGAACACTTTCGCCAGACTCTGTTAGCATTTGCGGGGGATACTGCCCATCGTGCAGCTTGTGGTGCGCGATCACGTCAACTCGCTGAGCAAGAGTATGATATCAGCAAGTATCGCCCGTTTTTGTATACCACCCTGATCCAGTTGGTTCAGGAGGCTCGCCGCAACTGGCTTGAGCAGAAACGGAAAGGAGATGGAACAGAGGCCGTGGGTTACGATACAAACGACCTGTGTTCCGACCAGCGATGAAACTGTTACAAATAGGTGTTGCCAAGAGCGGTAATTTCTGGCTCTACAAAGTGCTCCAGAGCATTTTACACGAAAGCGGCATTGAACAACGAAGTTTTATTCAGAGCCAGCCGATTTATGCACAGGCCCAGACCTGGCAGCTGAGTCAGGCAGAGCAGGCTGGTGTTGATGTGCTTGATATTACCCCCAATGGATGCTTCTATCGGATCAGTTCGGTTTTTCGTGAACCGGTTCCTGATCTTGATGCGTATCTGAATCAGGTGACCCATGTCTGGAGTCACTCGCCCTTCTGCAACACCTCGGCCGATGTGCTGGGTAAGTTTGACCGGGTGATCTATATCATTCGTGACCCACGTGATGTAGCGATCTCTATGTCGCGTTTTGTGTTTACACCCTATATGCGTCAATACTACCCATCGGCAGCGCAACAGACTTCACCGGAAGAGGTATTAGATCGGCAGCTTGCAATGCATGTTGGTGCATGGGCACTCCATGTCGGTCAGTATCTACTCCACCGTGATCATATTGGTCTTTACCTGCTCTTCTATGAGCGCATGCTCTATGATTTTGATAATGAACTACAGCGGTTGCTCCACTATTTGGGCCTTGAACTTGACCAGGCAGCCCGTGATCGGATCAAGCAGAGTACCTCGTTTGATACCATGAAGCGGCAGAACCCTGGTCATGTGCGGGCAGGTCGCTCAAGTGGCTGGGTTGATACGCTGACGCCGGCCCAGAAGCAACGGGCAGTGCGAGTCGGGGCGCCGATGCTGAACATCCTTCAGTATCCGCTGAATGATTCTCGTAACGCTGAGCGAATGCTGCCAGTAGCCCCTGGGGTACCGGATCAAACACTTCGCCATGCCCTTCTTAGCACGCAGTTACGGTATAGCTTTTATCGCGGGCTACAGCTGGGCCGCTTTGCACTGAGCGAGCAATCCTGGAAAGAGAAATTCCGACGCACCCTGCTCTATATGCATTACCGAAGGAGTCGCGCATGAAGGCCTCACTGGTTATTCGTTGTTACAATGAAGAAGAGCATATTGGGCGGCTGCTCAGCGGCATTTTGCAGCAAACAGTCCAGGATATTGAGATTATTGTGGTGGACTCTGGGTCCACCGATGCGACGGTATCGATTGCCTCACGCTACCCGATTCGGCTGATCGCGATTCGTCCAGAGGACTTCTCGTTTGGCTATGCGCTCAATGTTGGCTGCCAGGCGGCTCAGGGTGAGTATATTGTGATTGTCAGTGCCCATGTGTATCCAGTGTATAAGGACTGGCTGGAGCGCCTGCTGGCCCCCTTTGCCGACCCGCAGGTAGCGCTGGTGTATGGCAAGCAGCGTGGCAATGAAGTGACCCGCTATGCTGAACATCAGGTCTTTGCTCGCTGGTTTCCCGAACAATCCAATCTACGCCAGGATCACCCCTTTTGCAATAATGCCAATGCGGCTATTCGCCGCTCGCTCTGGCAGCACTTGCCCTATGACGAAACGCTGACTGGTCTGGAAGACCTGGACTGGGCCCGCCGTGCGATGGCACTGGGCTATACCATTGCCTATACTGCCGATGCCGAGATTATTCATGTGCATAATGAAACCCCAAAACGCATCTACAACCGCTATCGCCGTGAGGCTATGGCGCTGAAACGCATCTTTCCCCATGAGCATATGAGCTTCTGGGAGTTTGTGCGTCTGGTTGTTGCCAATGTGAGTATGCGACTGTTATCATGCCTGGCATGACCGTGTTCTGTTTGCCAAACTGGGTGATATTCTGATGTTTCGGTTGATGCAGTTCTGGGGCAGCTATCGTGGTTTTGCCCAGCCATCGCAGCTGACCAGCCAGCTGAAACAGACCTTTTATTATCCCAATCGCCGCGCTGCAGAAACTCCCCCTTTGCCTACACGCAATGAGCGACGGATTGAATATGCCACACTGCTGAGCGAAGATGGGGTCTATCGTCAGATTAAGCCTCAATAATCTACATATCTTTTACAATAGTCATTTTATCGTTGTTATAAGCAGAAATACAGGTTTTTAATGCATGCATTACCACTCCAGTATAATCCACATGATATGATTATCTTTATCCATGTACCGAAGACGGCAGGAACAACGATGGCATCGATCATCCGTCAAAATTACCCCCCAGAGCATCGTTTACGTGTTGCCTATTATCATGCCCAGGCTCCAAATACCAAAGCAGAAACTATCCTCAACCGACATGATTTTGAACAATTATCTAGTGATCAGAAACAACCACTGCGTATTATCTTGAGTGATATGCCTTTTGGTATGCACAAGATGCTTCCACAAGGAGCAAAAGCACGCTATCTGACATCTCTGCGTCATCCAGTTGATCGTATTATCTCGTATTATTACTACATTCGGAGTAGGCCTGAAAGCGAAGCATATCAAGAGATGACCGCCCAAAATGCCTCATTAGAAGACGTGACTGAAGCACTTGATTTCCAAAACAGTCAAACACGTAAGCTTCTGGGTATTGAAAAGATCGCTGGTAAGGATCGACCGGTTACGCTTGATGATATAGATCAGGTAAAACAGAATCTGGCAGACTACTTTCTTTTTGCAGGTGTTTCTAAACGGTTTGATGAATCGCTGGTATTGATGAAACAAACCTTGGGATGGCCCAATATCTTCTACACCCGCCGCAATGTGACCCGCAAGCGACCTACTGTCACACAAATAGCTGAAGAGACACGTCAGAAAATCGCGGCTGCCAATGCAATTGATATGCAGCTATACGACTATGTATCAGACCATTTTGATGCACTAGTACGCCAGCAGGGCGAACCATTTCAGCATAAGGTACGCCAGTTCCAGCGGCTCAATGCCTTATATAATCGCATGCGCATGGCTCGTCAGCGTCTAGGTCAGGTGAAACGACGGGTTGTGCAATTGGTGTAGGTCCATAGGGTTCATGGGCAGCGAGAATACTCCGTTACAACAGCAGAAATTGACAGATTCCATGAGATACGCGAACCTGAAATCATACTCTCCAACAAGCCCGTAACGCATTACGAGAAGAATACTAGCCGATGATGTCTTCATCCCATTGATTTTGTCATAACCGAGTCTGATTCTTTCCTGGAGGACTATATGATCACTGTTGTGATGCTCCTGGAGATAGCATTCCTGTGTCTGGCAGGATGGGGCTTCTTCTACACAGATAACACCCGCTTGGCTGATGCGCTTGCTTTGGGAATTGGTCTGACCCTGGTAAGCCTCTCCGTGTCATTTCAGCTTGCCTTTCTGCTTGGCTTGCCAGCGCTCTCGTTTCTGTTTGAGGCTATTATGCTGCTGGTTGCGCTCTTCATCTTGCGTAGCCGGTGGCGCAGGCTGCTGCTGGCATGGCAACGGTTCAGGCGCTTTGTTGCCACATATTGGCTGACTTCGCTCATCCTGGGCGTGTGTGGGAGTTATCTGCTGCTGCTTGTCTTGCTCCTGCCGGTGAGTGAGATAGATACGCTTGTCTATAATCATACCCGTGTGCTGCTCTTTCAAGAACAAAATACCATGTTGCTCTCTCACGTAACCAAGGAACATCAGGCAGTATTCCCCGTTGGTAGTGACATACTAGCTCATATGTTTCTTCGCTTCTACACCGACTATGGCACTGCTCTCTTCGGTTTCCTCTCCTATCTGGTCATTGTCTTTGGGAGCTATGCGCTGGCACGCCGCTATGCTTCGCCACGACTGGCGCTCTGTGCCACGCTTATCGTCATCAGCATGCCCAAGTTGGTTTATCAGGCCAGTTCAACCAAGAACGATATTGTCAGTGCTGCTGCTGGGCTGCTCTGTCTGCTGCTGTTGTATCGCCTGAGTGAACGTCCCTCTGGGCGTGATCTGCTGCTCCTTGCGCTGATGATGAGCTTTGGTATTTCCACAAAGACTACTTTTCTGGCGTTTTTACTTCCTTTTGTTGTACTGACAGGATTTATACTTATTCGTAAGCACGGGTGGGATACCTGGTGGCGTATCCTGACCAGTAGCTGGCGTGGAGTAGTGTTTATCACCATTCCAGTGCTGGTTTTGTCGCAGGTATGGCTTTTTGTTCATAATATGCTCGTCTGGGGCGGATGGACTGGTTCGCCCGAGCTTGTTCAGGCTCACCAGCATAATGATGGCATTGGCGGAGCCATAGCCAACCTCCTGCGCTATTTCTTTCAAACTCCAGACTTGCTCTGGCTGACCGATGCCGCGAGCAGATATCTCACCGGACAAAAACTGAGTGGTGTCATACAGTGGCTCTACGACACAACAATTGCACCACTGGTAGGTGATGCGGGCTTGGGCAGATACCCCTTTGAAATCGTGTGGTCAGCCAATGAGGCATCGGGTGGATTTGGACCAATGGCCTTTTTCGTGGCATTACCTGCGCTTGGTTATGCGTTCTTGCGTGGTCCTCTTCTGTTGCGTTCGCTCGTGCTTATACAGATTATTTATATCTTTTTATGGCATGGCAGATCGTCTGGATGCCATGGAACAATCGTTTTTTTACTCTTTTCTTTGCACTTACCGCACCTTGTATTGCCTATGCGCTGACTGCTATCTGCAGACATCCCCGTCTCTGTCTTATTCGTTACTTCCTTGTAGGATGTTCATTCCTGTTGCTTGCTTATGCCTGTGCTATCAATATGCCGCATAAGTTACTTATATCCCCAAGTGCCGTAAAGCAGGCAAGCATTAGTAATCTGGTGGACCAGTCAATCTGGGGAAAGACTGACTGGGGTCGTGACCGATACTATTATGCTCGTAAGCGCTATGGCGATGATCGGGTGCCTACTATTCTTGCGGCGCTTCCCCCTGATGCGCAGGTGGCTCTTGTTACAACGAAAACGGAAGGCTTGCTGGAAGAATGGATATACCATTATCTGCTTGGACGGCCTGACATTGACTTTAGCGTGCTCTCCCCTGAGTTGATCGCGAGCCTCATTGAAGGCCAGCAAGCAGCCTGGGAGACTGCTCGCCGCGACTATGACTATCTCTTGTGTATGGGTGGTTCGTGCCAATCGCTGGTACAGCATGGGTATGGGACCGTTGAGCAAGAGTACACCACCGAGCAATGGATCACCATATTGCTGCGGCTTGTCACACCACCGGCACCAGAGTGATCAACGGCAGAAACAAGCGTTGTAAACCCCACGGCTCCAACGCGGGCATCCTGCACCGCGATGACCGATGCGGCGAATGCGATGGCGATTGCGTTTCAGCGCATCTGTATGGTACACTAGGTTAGTTTTAACATGTATACAGAAATTGATGGAGACGTATGTCACAGGGACACCTACCGCTCTTATCGGTGATTATGCCGTGTTATAACGAAGCTGAAACGCTTCCACGTATTTTAGAGCGAGTGCGAGCAGTTGAGCTTGATAAAGAAATTATTGCGGTTGATGATCACTCTTCTGATAATACCTTTGCTCTTTTGCAAGCAGAAGCAGCCGATGATTCCCGTATGCGGGTGATTCGTCATCCGCGTAATCGAGGCAAGGGTGCGGCGGTGCGGAGTGGTTTGATCCATGCGCTGGGCCAGATTGTGATTATTCAAGATGCCGATCTTGAATATGACCCGAATGACTATTATGAACTGGTTAAACCAATTGTAGATGGTCGAGTGGATGTAGTGTATGGCAGCCGCTTTCTCGGCAGCCATACGGGGATGTATTTCTGGAATGCGATTGGCAATATTGGCTTGACTTTTTTAACCAACTTTCTGTTTAATAGTTGGATTTCGGATATGGAGACCTGTTATAAGGTAATGCGTACCGATATTATGCGCAATCTGCACCTGGAGAGCAATGACTTTCGCCTGGAGCCAGAGATTACGGCGAAAGTGTTGCGTCAGGGCCATCGCATTTATGAGGTACCAGTGAGCTATCTGGGACGGACTTACGAAGAGGGCAAAAAGATGCGACCCAGTCAGGGGTTTTATGCGATTATGGCCCTGCTGCGCTACCGATTCTGGAAGTAAACTCGTTGTTACCGGTCTGTTATTTTACCCATTACACCTGTTTCTGTAGTCTTCCAGATCATCGGGCTATGAAGAAGAGTTTCGATCAAACAAAACATTTGTTTTTTAAGATCAGACTTCTGTTTTAGACGAAGCGTCTGGTGCTGCGTTAACGGAGCGGGCCTGTGCCATGGGTCGTCTGCTCCTCAACGCCGCATGTTTCGGCCACAATATAGAGCGGGCGGCGCTTGACCTCATCGTAAATACGACCGAGGTACTCGCCAATAATCCCCAGAAAGATCAGCTGCACGCCACCGAGAAAGAGCACACTGACCAAGGTAGTGGCCTGACCCTTGAGCATATCGTCCAGGCCACTGAGCCGTAGGATGATTGCCAGGATCATGCCGATGGTACTGATGCCAGCAATGAGAAAGCCGACATAGGTGGCGAGCTGTAAGGGCAGATACGAGAAACTGGTGATGCCATCGAGGGCAAAGCGGATCATCTTGCGCAGGGGATATTTGGTGTTGCCACTGACACGTGCATCGCGGCGATAGGGTACGCCCGTTTGCTTAAAGCCGACCCAGGCCGAGAGACCGCGCACAAAGCGGTGGTATTCGCGGGTTTGCGAGAGGGCATTCACCACGCGACGATCCATCAGGCGAAAGTCGCCGGTATCGACGGGAATATCCACGCTAGTAATCTGCGCAATCAAGCGATAAAAGAACGTTGCGGTGGTCTTTTTAAACCAGGTCTCGCCGACGCGTTCTGCCCGCACCGCGTAGACCAGCTGGTAGCCCTCACGCCAGCGCTCAATCAGCTGGGGAATGACTTCGGGCGGGTCTTGCAGGTCCGAGTCAATCACCACGACGGCCTGGCCCTGGGCATAGTCGGTACCAGCGGTAATGGCTATCTGGTGGCCAAAGTTGCGCGAGAAGGAGATGACCTTGACGCGGGGATCGTGCTCGTGGAGCTGGCGCATCACATCGGGCGACTGGTCGCGGCTGCCATCGTTCACCAGCACCAGCTCAAACGGCTCGCCCAGCGGCTCCAGCACGGCGACGACGCGGCGGTAAAATTCGGGTAATATTTGTTCTTCATTGAAGACCGGCGCTACCACGGAAAAGGTAGGCGTCACCACCGTGGCATGGTGCTGTTCATTGCCATCAACCGCAAGCATATCTCTCATTCGACCGTTTCTCCCGGGGACAAGTCCTCTATCGGGGATAGTTCACCCCAGTTCAAGCCCATTTCCATATCGACCTTGAGCGGGACACGTAGCTGCGACACACGCTCCATTTCATGACGCACCAGTTGCGCCACGGTTGCACGTTCGGCTGCGGGTACTTCAAAGATCAGCTCATCATGGACCTGAAGCAGCATACGCGTTTGCAGATTGGCCTGTTGCAGGGCGTGGGCAACGCGAATCATCGCCAGCTTCATCATATCAGCCGCGGTGGCCTGAATCGGCATATTGATGGCTTCGCGTTCGGCGGCCTGACGGCGGGCACCGCGTGCTTGCAGATCGGGCATAGCGCGTCGCCGACCAGAGAGCGACTCAACATAGCCACGCCGGCGGCCCTCGTCGAGCGTTGTGTCGATATAACGGCGTACCCCTGGGAAACGCGCAAAAAAGGCATCGATCAGGTTGCTGGCCTCACTGCGGCTCAGGTCGGTGCGACGCGCCAGCCCAAAGCTGCTGATGCCATAGATGACGCCGAAGACGGTGCTTTTGGCGACACGCCGCTGATCTTTGGTAACCTCGTGGGGCGCAATGCCAAAGAGCTGGGCTGCCGTTGCCGCATGGATATCCTGGCCGTCCAAAAATGCCTGGATCAGGTTGGCATCTTCGGTAATATGCGCGAGAATACGCAGTTCAATCTGCGAGTAATCGGCGGATAGCAAGTGACAGCCCGGTGCTGCTACAAATGCGCGGCGAATAGCACGGCCCTCTTCGGTGCGCACGGGGATATTTTGCAGATTGGGGTCGCTGCTTGCGAGACGCCCGGTTGCTGCACCCATCTGGTGGAATGAGGTGTGAATACGGCCGGTAGCGGGATTGATCAGCGTGGGCAGTGCGTCGATATAGGTTGACATGAGTTTGGAGAACTGACGATACTCCAGAATATGCTGCACAATGCTATGGCTATCGCTCAAACGCTCCAGGGCATCGGCCGTTAAAGAAAAGCGCCCGGTCGATGTTTTGTTCAAGCCTTCGGTCGGCAATCCCAGCACATCAAAGAGGATGTGCCCCAGCTGTATCCCCGAATTGATATTAAACCGCTCGCCCGCCAGATCATAAATCTGCTGCTCGACCTGCGCTAACCGCTGGCTCATGTCGCGCCGCAGCTCACGCATCACCGCCGTGTCAAAGCCAATGCCAGCACGCTCCATCGCCACCAGTATGGGCACCAGCGGCATCTCAATGGACTGAAAAATCGCCTGTAACTGCTCTTCAGCCGCAAGTTGCTGGCTCAAATGGGCAGCCAGGCGCAGGGTAATATCGGCATCGGCTGCGGCATAGGCGGTTGCCCGCTCCAGATCAACCTGGGCAAAGCTCACCTGCTTGGCGCCACGACCAATCAAATCGGTGATCTCGGTTAATGGCTCATCCAGTTGCAGCTCGGTAAAGGCCAGTTCTTTCAACGCGGCACGCTTACCCAGCAATGCAGCAGCAATCATCGTATCAAACGCCAGGCCATGGGTCTCCACTCCCGCTTGCAGCAATACCTCTATATCGAAGCGGGCATGGTGGGCATACTTGGGCTTTTGGGCATTCGCAAACAAGGGTCGCAGCGCATCCAGCACCACCGCTCGATCGAGTTGTTCGCCCTGGACATGGCCCACTGGGATATACCAGGCATTTCCGGGTTCAACGGCCAGCGAAATACCCACCAGGTCATCTTGCCAGGGGCGCAATCCACTGAGCTCGGTATCGAAGGCAAAGGCGGGCGCAGCTGCCATCGCTGCGATCATGCGCTCCAGTTCGGCGCTGGTCGTGACCGAACGATAACTACCAGGGGCAGCTGCATGCGCCACCGCGACGGGCGTATCGGCAAACATGTGTTGCTGCTGCGCTCCCGTGGCGACGGTCAGGGCCAGCGGGTCGGCCACAGGGGTCGGGTTGATCTCCGGCGGCAGCTTGTTCAAGAGACTGCTAAACTCCAGCTCACGCAAGAGCTGCACAGCTGCGGTCCGCTCATACACGCCAACCCGTGCATGTTCCAGGTCAAGCTCAATCGGCACATCACACACAATGGTTGCCAGTTGCTTGCTAAACAACGCCTGCTGTTGCTGGCCCGCTAGATGTTTGCGATAGCGTGTGGGGACGTGCTCCAGCCGTTCATACAGTGCTTCCACTGTGCCAAATTCGCTGAGCAATTTGATTGCGCCGGTCTCACCAATGCCTTTGACACCGGGAATATTGTCGGATGTATCACCCTTGAGGCCACGCAAGTCGGTGAGCTGGTACGGTTGCAGACCGTGGTAGCGTTCACGTACATGCGCCTCATCATAGCGGGTGGTCGTCGTCTGGCGACCGTAGGGGTTTGCCAGAACCACCTGAACGTGCTCATTGACCAGTTGCAGCGTGTCAGTATCGGAGGTCAGGATCAGGGTATGGATCGATTGGGCACTGGCTTGCCGCGCGAGGGTGCCAATAACATCATCGGCCTCATAGTTTTCGGCGGTGTAGATCGGCATATTGAGCGCATCAACCAGTTGTTTGATGCGCTCGAGCTGGGGCGGAAATTCGGGTGGGGTTGGCGCTCGACCAGCTTTATAGTCGGCGTAGAGATCATGGCGAAAGGTGCGCCCAATATCAAACGCAATCGCGGCATAATCTGGCTGCTCATCGCGCAACATGGTCAGCAACAACTGCGCAAACCCAAAGACCGCATAGGTCGGTTCGCCCTGGGAAGTACGCAGATTGGAACCAGAGAGCGCATGAAAGGCACGGAACGCCAGCGCATGGCCGTCAATCACTACCAGTTGTTTGGTTCGGTTCATCCTGCTCTCCCTGATCGAACACGGTATGCCTGCATTGCATTATACGGGTAGTTAGACGTTCAGGCAACCGCACCGTCAAGCACCTGCAACTGGCGATAGACAGCCAGCCACTCCGCAAGCGAGAGTGTTTCGGCACGGCGGTCGGGCGATACCGATGCTGCCTCCAGGACCGCAAGCACCTGGGGTCGCTCAATCGTATGGCCCATCGATGCCAAGCCACTGGGTAACGAGTTCGCCAGCTTTTTGCGTGGTTGCGCAAACCCCGCCTTGATCGTCCGAATAACCCCGTTGATACTGGCAGCATCGACTGCCGGTTGTGCATGCACCCGCAGCCGCAAGATCGCCGAATCGACCGCCGGTTGCGGGATGAAACAGCTGCCTGGCACTCTGGCGACAATCTCCGGTGCGGCATAGAGCTGAATAATATGTGCCAGAATACTCATATCGCCCGGTGTGGCAGCGATACGCTGGGCTACTTCCCACTGCACCAGCACAACCATCACCTCTGGCCGGGGCAACTGTTCGAGAAAGTGGTGCAAGACGGGTGATGTAATCGCATACGGCAGGTTTGCCACAACGTTATAGCCCTGATCGATCTGGTGACTGGTTGCCATCTCCAGCATCGCTGCAGGCGATACATTCAGCACATCCGTCTGGATGATGTGCAGGCGCTGAGCCAGGTCGGGCGGCAGTCCCCGCCGAAACTCGTGATCCAGGCGAGCTGCCAGCCGCTTATCCAGTTCGATGGCAATTACCTGCCGTGCCCTGGGTAACAGCTCCCAGGTTAACACACCCAGACCGGGCCCCACTTCCACCACCAGGTCTGCCGGCGTCAATGCAGCCGCTGTTACAATCTGGTCAAGTGCATGGGCATCGGCCAGAAAGTTCTGGCCCATACCACGGGTGGGCCGGATGTTGAGCAGACGCAATGCAGAGCGCACCAGACGTGGTGAAAGATAGGGGTTCATCGGCTCAACCCGTCGGCATTGCTATGCTGCATCCTGCTGCCCGTTCGTTGTGGATGCGGCCAACAGCTGCTGAAACGCAGCCAGGTCCTCAGCGTGCAGGGCCTGCTGAAACAGCGCTTCCAATTGCGGTACGTCGCTCATCTGCGCCAGGGTGTGCTCGATGTTGCATCGGATACTGGCTCTCAAGTCAAACCGCATATCTAGCACATCCAGTATATTTTGCGCAAAGTTGCTTGCTGGCCTTCGACTCGGCCGACCGCCTCGCCTTCGACAAAACCAATAGCTTTGCCTTCCTCACGGAATTGGCGGATGATCGGCGTATCCAATTCCCAGCCCATCTGATCAATCAAGAGTTTTGCCACGGTTTGGTAGCCTGCATCATTATGCCCCATTGGCATCTCCATTCGTTGTGGATGCGGCCAACAGCTGCTGAAACGCCGCCAGGTCCTCAGCGTGCAGGGCCTGCTGAAACAGCGCCCGCAATTGCGGTACGCCGCTCATCTGCGCCAGGGCGTGCTCGATGTTGCGTCGGATACTGGCTCTCAGGTCAAACCGCATATCTAGCACATCCAGTATGCTTTCGCGCAAAGTTGCTTGCCGACCGACCGCCTCGCCTTCGACAAAACCAATAGCCTTGCCTTCCTCACGGAATTGGCGGATGATCGGCGTATCCAATTCCCAGCCCATCTGATCAATCAATAGTTTTGCCACGGTTGCTACATCCTCTCTTTCACATAATAACAGCATCTCGGTCACAACCCGTTTCCGTAATGCCGGATCGGTGATTTGCGCAATCTCTGCCAGGACCAGGGGCATCGTCGTTTCCGGGTCATCGATCTGGGTGAGTCCGACCAGCGCTAGCAGGGTAGGCCGATTCAGCGCCAGGAGATCTTCAACCGTCCATTCCCACATTCGCACAACGCGATAGATCCAGATCAGGGTTGGATTGCCGTGATAGTCAAGGATCTGATGATGGCCCGTGTCGTGCCGACCGGCGCCACGTCCCACATACATCACAATCGTCTCAAAAAAGCTATACTCGTCGCTATACGTCCAGGCCATCATGGTTTTGTAGGACAGTTGCCGCAGTTCGACCTCTTTATGGCTCCAGCGCTTTTGAAACTCCAGGTGAATAAGGCCCTTCTCACCATTAGTACGGGTGACCTCAAACAGCATATCGATGAACTTTTTGCGGGTCTCCGGGTCTTCGATCAGTTCGGTGGGCAACGCACTCACGGAGACGATGTCATCGCCCAGCAGCCAGCGGGCAAAGTCCTCGCCGGCGGCTTCCACCAAGCGCTTCAGGGCATGATCGGTTTCGTTCATGGTTTTAGGCTTCCACTCCTGCTGATTGGCATGGGGCTGTATATAGCCCGGCCAAAACGTCTGTTGTTCGGTGTATTGTAGCACGGATAAGCGGCAAGATGGACCGAACATTGGCGATCTCGGTGAACGAATTTCCGTGCCCTAGGTCTTTATGGCGTCGCTTCAACTGCGAGCAGCTCTTGCACCTGGATTGGCTCGCTATCGGTCACCTTGATTGTGGCATTCAGGGTATAGTAGCCCGGCACCAATGGCGCTGTCAGCGTCCCCTGATACTGCCCAGGCTCAGCCGGCATGGGCGATAATGCCGTGCTGACTTCATCGACGGGCATGGTGGGGGGCGCATCGCCAGGCAACACATCACGCCAGGTGAGGCGGGCCGTTATGCTGGCTTGGGTGACCGGCTGCGGCGGTTGCCCTGGGCGCTGAAGCCTACAGGATAGCGCGATGGGCAAGCCCGGCGCATAGATGTCCTGATCGGTGGTGAATTGCACCTGTAGATCATCACTGATGAGTAATGTACGGGTCGATAGCACCACCGCCGGACCATACCGATCAACCAGCTCCCATTGCAAGAACTCAAGCACCGGCGGAAAGACATAGATATCTCCATGGCTGGTCACAAACGGCAGTTTCTGATCGGCATCGGGATGCACCGCACTTCGTTCGCGGATTGTCCCGTCGCCTATCTCTGTCTCAGTCCATTCAATGCTTTGCCACTGCCCACCAGCAGCAATGCGCACCATGCCAGCGGCCAGGGTCTCTTGCTTGCGCCCAAAAAAGCAGAGTGTCTCGACGCTGCTTTCCACGCCCAGTTCTTGATTGAAGCGCAGGCCATCAAGCAGCAACTGGCGTTGGGTATCATCCTCAAGCCAGGTATTCTGGGTGAACGGGTCGATGGGTTGGCTGTTGCCATCACGCAGGAAGGCTTCCTGATGCGGCAACAGCTGATACATCGATGGGAATGTGCGTACTAGATCACGCGTTCGGCGCGGAATGTCAAACAGATCAAACCGTTGGCGAAAGAGCGTCTCTAAGCCGCTGAAGAGCACGCGCATAGCGACGGGGGTGCCATCCCAGGGTGAACCCATCACCAGCAGACGGGTGACATGGGCTTTTCCGCCCTCCTTTTCAATATACCAGCGGGCTACCAAACCACCATTGCTATGCGCAATCATCCAGACCTGTGCACCGGGGTGCTGCTGCCGCCAGCGATCCACCGCATCGCGCAGTTGACGGGCGGAGATGCGGTTATCCTGGCGCCAGTCGTAGGGAAAGGTGTAGGCGCAGGGCTGATCGGCGTTGGGTTGGGCCGGGTCAGTCTGGTAGCCCATCTGCTGCAACGCGGTGATGAGTCGATTATAATGCTCCTGGCGGGCCCAGGGTGGCACAAAAACAACTTCATCCATAACCGCAAATGGCTCAAGCTGGTCGTTGGGGTAGGCCAACCGGGCACAGAATGATGCGACCCAGCCGTCCCACTCAAACGGGTTCCATGGAATGGAAGCAAAGTCAATCCAGGCGATTTCGCCGGTAGTCCGGTCACGTAATTTGCTGCCCATCCAACCGGGCAGAATCACCAGAAAATGGTCAGGTCGAGTGATGGGAGTTGTGTCGTTCATGGTTTGTTTTCCTCTTTTCTCCGTATACAACGCTTGAGAAGCACCGCTCCGGCTTCTGTTGTTTGTATTGTACCATCGTTTGATACCGAACAAACGCTTTGACATTGGGTTGCGTATGGGTTTACCAGATTGACTGACCATGCGATAATAGAAAGCAAGAGGATTATTGGGGATAAACGAGAAAGGGTATCACAACGATGTGTTTTTATCATAATCTAGTCCGGCGGTTCGGCCTTGCGCCGGTTCTGGTATGGCTCGTTCTCCTGCTGTTGCTCAGCGGGTGTGTCGATAGCAGCGCTGCGACACTGCCAACCCCGCCAACGGCAACCAGCGGCACCTGGTTTGACCCACCCCGTGCGTTGACCAATTTTGAGCTGATCAGTCATGACGGAACGCCCCTGGCGCTGCATGATCTGCATAATCAGCTGGTGCTGATGACGTTTGGCTATACGCATTGCCCTGATTTTTGCCCCGCAACGCTCGCTAACTTTCAGCGGATTAAAGACGAGCTCGGGGCGGATGCCGATGAAGTAGCATTTGTGTTTGTCAGTGTTGATGGCACACGCGATACCCCGGAGATCTTGAAGCTCTATCTTGAGCGGTTTGATCCGGATTTTATCGGGCTATCCGGCGAGGAAGCGGTGCTTGAGACAATTGAGGATGAATATGGGCTGTACTATCAGAAAAATGAAGTGAGCGGCAGTAAGGTGGGCTATCTTGTCGATCATTCGGTGAATAGTTATTTGATCGATAGTGAGGGCCGTCTGCGCGTCAGCTATTCGTATGGCACGCCAGATAGGGTGCTGGTGGCTGATATTCGCACACTGCTGGCCGGTGACTTACAGACTGGTGGTTGAGCCAGGCGGCGCCGCGCCAGGCTTCATGTGTGACGGTCCCTTGCGGGGTAAACGCTCATTCCCGGTCCTAAACTCACAAGAGACCCAGGAAGATCGCTTAGAAGGAGACTCACCTCTCCCTCCTTGGGAGAGGGGCCGGGGGTGAGGGCCTGCGTCCCGCCCGCATTCGCCACGCGGCGCAATCTCCAGGTACGGCGTGGCATGCAGCAACCGCACCCGCGAATAGGTCAGCACGGGCTGCTGATGGTGCGTGCGGCTGCAAGCCGCACCTACAGATCAGGTTGTGGCCAACCTGGAGCGCAGGCATTCTGCCTGCATGCAGTCGGGACGACCGCGCTTCATTGAGCCTGGGGCTTGAGCCCCAGGCGCCGCTCGTTGGAGATTGACGGAGAGACGATAGAAAGGTGGTTACCTCATACCTATGTTGAGTAAGGAAGAAGCACTCGGTCGCTTTGATGCGTTATTACACAACCCGGCCGCCAGTGATGAATCAATCGAAGAAGTCTTTTTGCAGTTGATGGCCGAAGAGTTGCTGGTAGCCGGGTATAAACATGCACAGCGCCGAGGGCGTGGCGTGATGCTCTATGACCTGCGTGGTGCGTTTGGCTGGCGTAGCGGCCAAATGCCGACTCTCTACTACTTAACCTTTCACGATATGCTGACTGCGGGTATCGATCCGGCTGAAGGTACCGAAGCCGAAATCAAAGCGTATGATCCCAACCGTGAGGTTCTGGTGATTTTTCTGTATGGAAAACATCACAGCAGCGGTCGGGTTATTTCGCAGTCCTATCTGTCGTCCTGAGATCATCAGCCTTGATTGGCTTGCTGTTTCAACGCATAGGCGATGCCCGCCTGGAGATTGCCACGGGTGATAATCTCACTCAGGTCGGCACCGAGATGCACCAGGGTCTGGGCAATTTGCGGTTGAATGCCGGTCAAAATCACCTGCGAACCCAACAATTTGACCGCCTGTGCGGTGCGAATAAGCGCCTGTGCCACCTGGGTATCGACGACCCGCACGCCGGTGATATCGACAATGGCGAGATCTGCCTGGTAGGTTGAGATGCCTTCAAGTAAGGTCTCCATAATTTGCTGTGCCCGTGCACTATCGACGCTGCCAATAATCGGCAATGCAACCACTGTATCGGCAATTGGGAGCAGCGGTGTCGAAAGTTCGCGAATGGCTGCCTGCTGCGTCTGGATGATCTCCTGTTGCAACGATAGTCGCTCGGCCTCGGCCCGCAGTTGCTCCGTGAGATCACGTACAATGCCAGCAACCGCATACGGCTTGCCTGCGTCATTATGCAGCACCATGCTGGCGAGATGTGCAGGAAAAGTACTGCTATCTTTGCGCTTATAGACCAGTTGTCCAACCCATGTCCCGTTGTCGCACACTTCCTGGATGACCTCTTGGATGCGCTCATTCGTTTCGGCATATTGTGCATGCAATGGCATACCCAGCATGTCTGTATCATATTGGAGCATCGTGCAAAAACTGGCATTGGCGTACATGATCTGCTGGGTGTCCAGAGATAACACAAAAATGCCATCTGGTGCGTTTTCCGCGAGCGTTTGGAAGACTCGTAGATCGCTCTGAAGACGCTTGAGATCGGTAATATTGACCACAAAGGTTGCTTTACGCGGTTTGCCATCGTCACCCGTAATATAGGCGGCATTGGCTAGAATGTTCATCACTTCGCCAGATTTTCTCAGCACCTGCCATTCACGTGGTATCTCACGCCCTTCTTCCATAAAGACATTGTGCAGATTCATGGCCCAATCGTGGCGTGCTTCGGGAACGACCAGCGTAAATGGCTGGTTGATCAATTCATCCATCTGGTAGCCATACAGATCACAATAGGCCGGATTGACATATTCAAAGAGACCCTGGCCGTTGGTGATACAAATACCGGCAGGCACGTGCTCAAAAATTGAGCGGAAACGCGATTCACTTTGTTCCAAGGCAATCCGCGATTGCACACGTTCGGTGACATCACAATGCAGTGCCACCACATAGGATATGGTGCCGTTGGGTTGGACTGGAAAGAAGGTTGTTTCAAACCAGATTGCGTTATGGTGCTCGGCTGGTGGCACAATGGTGATCTGGGCATCGAGCGCTTGCTGAAACGCCTGGTGATGCCCATGTTGCTGCGACCAGGTATCGGCAAAGAGATTGGGCGTATCGAACTGGAAACCGGATGCTCTGGCTTTCTGGTTGGCGGCGAGCAGGGTGCCATCGGTGCTAAAGATGGTCATTGGCACGGACGATTGTTCAAAGATAGCCTGGTAGGGAATTGGTGACGGTGATGGATCAGCAGTCTCCTGCTGGCTGGCTGGCTGTTCAAGCTCGGCAACACGCTGTTTCAAGCGGGCATTCTCAGCTCGCAAGGTATTGATCTCGTCCTGGAGTGCTTGCATAGCTATTGCGAAATCATTCATCAATCATATCCCTTTCCTTTGAGTTTTACGGACTGGTTCTAATATGAACGGCTAACGATACACGGTCATCATAGAACAGCGTTCTTTTGCTGACGATGGTGTTCTGGAGATATAGTGTACCATAGGGGAAGAGAGCGTGGAAGCGTTGAAGCGCAAAGCGTTGAAGCGCAAAGCGGCCGCACGCCGCACCTCCGTCTGATGCGTGCGTGCGGTCGTCCCGACCTCTTCTTTCCTTATTCCCGACCCAGGGTCCACAATTGGAGAAGGGAGACCGAAGTTTCCACATACACTCCTCTCCCTCCTTGGGAGAGTGGCCGGGGGTGAGGGCCTGCAAAGCTACTGGGGAAATACAAGGATACGTTACGTGGCTGGTCTGTTCCAAATTGCCTGCGGCAACCCAGGTACCCCGGCCTCTCTGTGATTGTGTTATCACGAGAGACCGTATCACGCCAACCAGCAGGAGAGAAAATGTTTTTTGTTCAATGGAAGATTATACTTCTATTATGCGCCAACATTACACTCTCTGGCAAGAGCAAAACGGACAATGAAAGGACAACAGGCCGGTCGGCCTGACAAGATGCGCTTTATCCCTTTGCAATGCTATCTATATGAAAAGGGACAAAAAAAGGACAATGTTGGCGTTACTCATACGATAACACATCACGCACGGTCAGGCGTGATGCATTCCACGCTGGCAAGAAGCTGGCAATGGCGGAAAGCAGAATCGATATGAACAACCAGACTATGGCCCAGAAGAGTGAGTAACTATAGGTCAGCGGTGTGCCGAGAAAGAGATAGCCCACACCATCACTTAAGAGCTTGCTGATGGGTAACGCCAAGAGAACTCCCAGCAACCAGCTCATACATCCAATGATGATCCCTTCTACGATCATAATCGACAGCACCGAACCATCGGAAGCGCCAATCGCACGCATGACACCTATCTCGCGGGTGCGCTCTAACACATTCATGCTCATCGTGCCCATCAGGCCAATGCCGCCAACCAATGCCACCAGCATCGCCATAATCAACAGGCAATAGATGATGATATTGAAGTTGCTAATACTCTGATCATACAATCGTACTGCGGTATCGCTGCTACTCACCTTGATGCCGGCTTCACGAAAGGCTTGCTCTACCGTCTGCAACATCCGTTCTTGATTTTCGCGGTCGAACTGATCATATTCGGTGACAATCGTGAGCCGTTCGGACACACCCGCTTCGCGCACTTCACGCGCAAAGTAGTTGTTATTGGCATAGGCAATCAGTTCGGTATTATCCATCGATTTAAAGGTGCCCACGACCGTCCAATCGGTTTCACGGCCTTTAAACTTGAGCGTTATGGTATCACCAACCTGAATATCCGGTTCATCATCAATGACACCGAGACTGACGGTTACGGCATTTTCGTCATCTGGCAGCAACCAGCGACCATCGACAATCTCTGGCTGGACCATCTGGGTGTCACTGGGAGGGGCAAGCATCTGGATGACTTCGCTTTCGCTGTCATCAGGACGCAGTCGCCGTGCGGTAATACTGCCCCAGCTCTCGGCGACGGCAACCCCCGGCACCTGGTAGGCCACATCGAGCAGGCGGTCGGTGCGGTAGGTTTCTTCAAAGCTCACTGTCAGGTCATAACGCACGAGCTGCGCGAACAGCTCATCAAGGGAGACCCGCACTGATTCTTGCACCGAAAAGACGCCAATAAAGGTGGCGCCGCCCAGGGTGAGCGTCACCAGAGTCAGTATCAGCCGACTTTTGCGGCGAAAGGTGTTGCGCAACGAAAGCATCAACGGTCGGGGGATGCCGCGTATCCGGATCAGCAGGGTATCAATAAACCCGTCGCCATAACTCCCTGGCCCGCTGGAGGTGCTGAGCGCTTCGCGGATGGTAATGCCGGTGCCCTTCAAAATAGGCTGAATTGCCGCTAACACGGGGATAAGCAAGCCAACGAAGAGTTGTAAGCCAACCACACTGGGAATGGCGCCATAGGTCCGTGCATCGAAGTTAAAGAGACCGGCAAAAAAGGTGGTAAACCCACCCGCCGCCAGATACGCCAGCGGCATGCCAATCATCAACGCCAGCACGCCAAAGGCCAG
Source organism: Chloroflexaceae bacterium (assembly GCA_012034075.1). GTDB lineage: Bacteria > Chloroflexota > Chloroflexia > Chloroflexales > Chloroflexaceae > JAAURD01. The sequence goes on from JAAURD010000017.1 coordinate 39,070, forward strand.
CACCAGCACGAGATACATGCCCATAATATGCTGGTTGCGGGCGCCAATCGATTTCATGATGCCAATCTGTTTCATCTGCTGGGCCAGCAAGCCGGTTAGCGTATTGGTCACCAGAAAGCCGCTCATAAAGACCGATAGGACACCCAGGGTGCTGAGAATAAAGAGAATCGGATCCAGACCGAACGATTGAATCGGGCTTTTGCCTGGCTCCGGGGGGATAAAAATCTCTTCAACCTCACGGCCACTGCGCTCGATTTTATTGCGCACATCGGTTGCAACCTGGCGGACAAAGTCGGGATCAAAATACCGCTCGTCTATGACCCGAACACTCATCGAGTTGAAGTCACGCGATTCGCCGAGCCACTCAATCGTATCGAGATTGATATAGCCATAATACGTATTGAAGATAAAGGTCGGTGCGACGTTCAGGTCATGGACGACACCGACGAGGTCGATCATCCGTTCGGTCTGGTCGGCTGTTTCAATGCGCAAGGTCTGCCCAACGGCCATCGGCACGCCAAGTTGAGCACTTAATGCCGAACGTTCAATCAGCAACTGTTTATCTTCGGGCGGCCATGGGCCGCTGAGATGGGTCATCTGACCGATACGAATATCTTTGAAGTCATCAATGCCCGCCAGCATGAGATTACGCCATTCATTCGGGCCGACATTCAGGCGCACCA
>JAAURD010000018.1 GCA_012034075.1 Chloroflexaceae bacterium
GGTAGGCGCGGTTTGCAGCTGCACGGGCCAACGGCATGCCGCGCTCCACTCCAGGCGGTAGGCGCGGCGTGCAGCCGCACGGGCCAACGGCATGCCGCGCTCCACTCCACGTGGTAGGTGCGGCTTGCAGCCTGCTTTGGGCGCAGCGCGTTGCGCCCAAAGCAGGCGCTCCACGTTCGATCAAAGCGCATACCAGTGATCACCCGAATTTGGTATCATCCCCTGGTATTTCCGTGTCCGGCCTGCACGCGGTCGTCCCGACCGCACCCACCCTCATACCTGGATATATGTCCACAAATAAGAGAAGAGAGGCCACCCATGGAGCCTCCCCTCTCCCTCCTTGGGAGAGGGGCCGGGGGTGAGGGCCAACGGGCCGGGGGTGAGGGCCTGCGTAAGATGCCCGCGCTTCATAGATACAAGCACGAGTCGTGGTTATGAAGAAGAAGAGCTGCTGGATTGCTTCGGCAACTGCGGAATAAGCCACGAGAGAAACGCATCCTGGCTGCGACTCTGCATGGTCAACCGGCCTGGCCCGGTCATCTCAACCACAAGCCCCTCACCACTGAAGAGGGTGCTCTTCCAGCCAGCAACTTTCTTTACCTTGTACTGGATATGCTCATCGAAGGTGACCAGATGGCCTGTGTCGATAATATACTGCTCACCTGCTACCAGATCAATGGGCCGAATGGCACCATAGCTAGAAACCAACAGTGTGCCACTGCCACTTGCCCGCAGCATAATCAGCCCCTCGCTACCAAAAAACGTTTTGGCGCCGGTCCATTTGGTATCAATCGTGATGCCCGCCGATGAAGCGAGGTACGAACCCGACTGGACCAGCAACGGCTCGCCCTGCATTTCAATCACCGCAATATCACCCGGCAGCGGTGGCGCCAGCGCGATGGTCTGGCCGGGTGCAGTCGCGGTAAAGGTGTTCATAAAAAAGCTCTCACCACCGAAGAGACTGCGTCCCAGCGATTTGAAAAAGCCGCCAGATGCCTCGGTTTTCAATTCCATGCCAGCCGACATGCCGACCATTGCGCCGCTTTCGGCTTGGATCGATTCGCCGTTATCAAGTGTGACCATCGCCAGGGAGTAGGATGGCCGGTATTCAACATCTACATGCATTGGTGGTTCCTTTCATTCAAACTCGTGATTTTGCTTTGGGTCATCTGTCTTTGCTCTGCCTGGGAGCTACTGCTGCAACTGCTTTGATTTGATCAATTCAGATGTGGGTTTAGTTTGCAGCCGGCCCTGCTTTGTGGGATCGCAGCATGCTACGACCCTACAAAGCAGGAGCTACTCGTCATATCAAGATGCATTGCACACCGCGCGTATTTCTGGCAGTATTTCGCGTTCGGCGGTGGGCAAATCCATATGGAGCGTGGCCCCAGCGGCCTGAGCATGGCCGCCCCCACCCCAACGGCGTGCGATTTCGGCCATGTTAAAGTCTGGGGTGGAACGCAGGCTCAATTTGACATTGCCATCTTCCCGCTCTTTGAAGAGTACGCAGATACGCACACTCTGAACGCGTTGCAGCAAGTGCAAGATATCGTCGTAGGCGCCATCCTCGGCGCCGGTCTGTTCCATCATCTGCCGCGTAATGCGCACCCAGACGATATCGCCATCGCGTTGCATCTCACTGTAGACCAGTCCCATCAATTTCAGGGTTTCATAGGGTGTCTGGTAAAATATTTGCTTCACAACATCGTGGTGATCGGCGCCGTGATGAATCAGGACAGCGGCTGATTCAAATGATTGTGCTTTCGTGCTAGTGGTTTGAAAGCTCTGTGTATCGGTGGTGAGACCAAGCAACAAGCAGGTTGCCACCGCCGGGGTAATCGGGCATTCCATGGCCTGGAACAGCCGAAGCAGCACATCGGCACAGGATGCTGCCGATGACTGAATCAGGTTGATCATCCCTGGCCCGGTGTTGGTGACATGGTGATCGACGATGATCAACGGGTGCTCACGCAAGGTGGCTTCATGGTCTTCAAAGACGGGGCCAGTACGTTCCAGGGTGGCCGCATCAACCAGCCAGACCAGATCAGCCTCTGGGAAGACATCACCGCGCTGGTACACCTGTACGTGCTCGATACCAGGCAATGTGGCAACAACATCGGGCAGGGCACTGGAGGCGAGCGCAATCGGGGTCTTGCCCATATCGTGCAAGACATGCCAGACGGCCAGCAACGAGCCGATAGCATCGCCATCGGGACTGACATGGGTCAATAAGAGTACCCGGTTTGCATCTTTGAGGGCGTCCAGAATGGGTGAACTTGCCGCAGGGGCATCAGTATACATAGTCATAATAGGCATACTTTCTTCATTATACATTAGAGGGTTGATACGCCTCTGGTAGCGATTTCGTGTTTCGTTCGGATTGACGTAGACGATAGACGGTGTGACCTGAGCGCTTTTTAAGCTCTTTCAGACGGAGTTGGTTGCGTGTGCCGATGGATGGAATGAGACGGTTTAAGCCGCTCACTACGACAAACCAGTATTCTCCACCGGGTGCTAGACGTTGCAGGGGCTTGAGTACAAACTCCTGTTCAATCGCTGCGTCGCCGATTTTGGCCGGAATATTCGAGACGATGAGATCATACGGTCCCGGTGGCGCCTGTTCGAGGGCAACACTGCCGATAACGGTTGTATTGGGCGTGCGATTGAGTCGGGCATTGTGGGTGGCATAACGCACGGCAAGCAGGTCCTTATCGAGCATGAGCACTTCGGCCTGGGCAAAGCGGCGTGCCAGCACAATGCCAATGACGCCACAGCCACAGCCCAGATCGATAATACGCGACGGTGCGGCAATATCGATGGTGCGCAGCAGCAGGTCTGTGCCTTCATCTACCTGAAACGAGGAGAAGAGCGTATGGGCTACATCAAAGGTAAACCGCTGTTCGCGCCAGGCATAGAGAATGCGCTTTTTGTAGTAGGGATCCTGATCGATCATAAGGTACGTTCATCGCCTGTGACTTTGCCATTGCTGATCGGGTCAGCACCGCTCTTACTGTACCAGACCATTGCATTCCGTGCAACTGATGGCCGGTACGTACCCATTCATATGCCTGTGTTAGCATGGCTTTCGTCTCAAAAGGGTATGCAAGATGCACACTACAACGAATCCCGAATGCGCACAAGGCGCTGTCCTATGCGGGTCAGGCGCTCTTTTTCGCGGTCGGCGGAGAAGCTGGCGTCACGTTTTTGCAGCAGGATGCGGGCCAGTTCGTGATGTTTCTCGTCGATCAGGTCCTGGAGGGCCTGATTGAGGCGCTGAGCCAGCCGCACAAACTGGTGTTGCACGTCCTGGCTTATCTGCTTTTGCATCGCTGGCAGTTCGCGCTGCAAGTTTTTGTGCAGTTCATCGCCAATGCGTTCAAGCAGACGCTGCTTGAATTGCTGTTCAGCCCAGAGGTATTGGACCACCTGCCCCAGCGCAAAGATGGTCCAGCCGATGGGACCAGAAAAGAGACTGGCGATGTAAATCAGCAGCAATTGCTGAACGATGGTCCAGAAGATACCGCTCCAATCATCCCATTCGATCAGTGAGCCTTGCATCGCGCCAATATCGCGCAGGACACTGCCAATGAGGGTGCGGGCCCACTGGTTCGATTGCTCACGGTTGTGGTAGGGGTCGATGACCAGGTTGGGCGCCATAATCTGCGCAATGCGATCCAGTTCGAGTTTAAATTCGACGACCTGTTCTTCGATTTCGCGGACCATCTTATCGAGGTCGGCCTGAATCAGGGCTGTGGTGTGGCTATCGGTCCAGCTACGGAGCTTGGCTTCGACATAGTATTCCAGTTCGCGCCGAACCGGTTCTTCGATGCGCTGGCGGACCTGCTCTTTATCGATAAGCCCTCCATAAAGCCCTGTATGATATTGCGCAGTGAGATGGCATCGAGCTTCAGGCTCTGGGCATCTTGCGGCCAGGTGGCATGCATCTGGTCGAGATATTCGCGCAGGTGGGCAATAAGTTTCTGCGCAATGGTGTCGCCAAAAAGGCGGATGGTGCGTTCGATATCTTGCTGCCGCCGTGAGAGTTTGACCAGATGCTCTTCGGCATCGGTGATCGATTGCTCAAACTGGTGCAGCGGGACGTCTTGCAGCATCTTCTGCTGTTCAATCTGGCGCAGGGCCTCGCCAATGGCGCTCTGCAAAAAGCCGATGGACTCTTGCAATGCGGTGGTATGCTTTTCATCGCTGGTCAGGAAGCGCTCCAGCTCTTGCTCAAGGGCCAGCACACCGGTGGGATCAGGCGCGGCCGGGGATGATAGCTCAGACATGCCATTGGTGCACCCCGGTTGCAGGCGGGCTTCGAGGGCGCCCAGGGCGTTGATAAAGAAAACCCGTCTTTGGTAGAGGTCTTCATCAAATTGACCATCGTTGCGGGTGAAGTAAGGCGTCAGGAAGGTGCGAAAGTAGTGCTGGACTTCGCTCACTTCACGCTGGTTGATCTGGTTGATGCGGTTGACCACAAAAAACACATTGTGGGTGCGCCCTGGTTTGAACTCTGTCTCAATAAAGCGTTTTTCATCATCGCTAAGCAGGCGCATAGCGTTGAGCATCAGAATGATCGCATGCGACTCGCGTAAGTAGCGCGTCGTAACGCGGGTGCGGCTGGGATGATCGCCAAGGCCGGGCGAGTCGACCAGCCGCACGCCATTGGCACAGAGCGAACTCTGGCATTCAAGCTGGGCATAGTCAATCTCTTTAAAACGGTCTACAAAGCCTTTATCGCTCAGGGTCTCTTCATCGGCGGCGGTGAGCTGAAATTGCTTGACGTATTCTTCGCGGCTGAGGAACGCGGGTTGTTCCTGCCCGACGGTGTAGATCGCCACATCGGGGCGCTCACCATAGACCAGCACGCTGATAATGGCGGTGCATTTCAGCGTTTTGGCGGCTAGAATGCGGCTACCGAGCAGGGCATTGAGCAGCGTGCTTTTGCCATGCTTAAACTCGCCATAGACGATAACTTTAAAAATGCCTTCGCGCAGGTCGCGGGCACGCCGCAGCAGGGTTGCCGCATCGCTCTCCAGGCCCAGGCCCGGCATGACCGACCCGCCTGGCTCAAGCTCGATAGGCTGGTTGCGCAGCGGTCCGATAAGCAGGGCTGTTTCGCGCAGGGCAACCGCAATCTGGTCGCTCTGTTGTCGAATGGATGTGTAGCCTTCGGCATTCCTGGTCATAGTGTGTGCTTTCTCCCGCCAAGCTGCTGCAAGGTCATGCGCAGGGCTGGAATCTGTGTCGTCAGCAGCTGGTCAATCTGTTCCTTTTTGCCAATCAGGGCATGTTGACGCGCAATCTGTTCTTCCAGGGTTGCCCGCATGCGGCTCAGACCATTGTCGTACATAGCAGCAACGGCCTGGTTCAAGGTTTCGACTAGGGTCAGAAACTGGCTATCGATCTGTTGTTTGATATGCTGTTCCAGGTCGCCCAATGAGTTGCCCACCGAGACGGTGATCGCCTGCTTGTCGGCCATTTGAATATCGCGCTGAAAGAAGAAGCGGACCGCCTGACCTGCCCCGATCAGGCCAAGGCTCAGCGCAGGGTTGAAGATCAGGAGACCCAGGCCACCCACCTGCAACCAGGTGGCGGCGGTACCCGCATCATGTTTGCCACGACTGGGCATCATAAAGGTTTTCATGCTGGTTGGTATGGGATCAAAGTCGGTGAGCAGGGATTGAAAGCTGCTCTCTTGCTCGCCCAGCAGGGAACGCAGATCGCTGGTAATGGTCTCACTGAAGCGGGTCATTTCATCGATCAGCCAGTTGCGCAGCCCTGTGAGCTCGTAGACAAAAAATTCTTGCCAGAGCGTTTCGATATAGCCGGGGATATTGCGGCGAATAGCGCCCAGATCATCAACAGCCATAATCTCTTCGGGCAACTGTTCGCGCAGGGCCAGGGTAAAGGCTTCGATATTGCGCATCAGCTGCTCTTTAATCAGGGTATTCACAAAGGCCTCAATACGATGGCGTGCGCGTTCGATACGGTCGTGCAACCACTGGCTTTGCGGGTTACAGCGGGCCAGCAGTTCTTGCAAATCGGCCTCGCTGGCGGCGATGACGGTTTGCTGGCGCTGCGCTTCCTGCTCCATTTCGTGCAGACACATCTCAATGGCCTGGCGCATCGCGGTTGCTTTGAGATCGCGGTGGCGGGCAATGAGGTCTTCCTGGAGCAACTGCATCACCACAGCATAGCCGCTCTCGGCGGATGGACTCCCCGAACGCAAGCCTGCGAGGGCCTGGGCCGCAGATGCCTCGATGAGCAAAGGCTGACTCTCGAATGGGCCAAGAAAAGCCCGCATGAGTTCCTGTATCGATGGGCGCTCATCGTCGGCGACCAGGTCGATCTGGTTGATGATGATCGCCACCCGCTCGAGACCAACATGTACCTGCAGCACATCCCGAATAAAGCGGCGTTCGTGTTCGGAGAGCAGGGCGGCGGCATTCAGCACCAGCAAGGCATAATCAACGCCGGCGAGCACTTCCTGCCATTCCGCGCGCGAACGTAATGGGTCAATTGTTTCAATCCGCAGGTCACAGCTTTTGAGCATTTCGCTGTTGGTTTTGATATGGATTGCCTGGTAGTCGGTGTGTGTCGATTGCGGATTGGTGAGAAAGGGACCCAGGCGTTCAATCGCAATGGTGGTACCCATGCCATCGTGAGCACGCAACTCAGCCGACGTCGTCTCACCATAGCTGAACTGCAACGGGATCGGTGCTCTGGGTAGCGGCGAGGGCGTTAGCAAATCGGGCTGTTGCAACAGCATATTGGTAAGCGCAAAACGCCCACTGCCGCCAGCACCAATCATGAGCAGACGCAGCCGGGCGCTGCCGCTATTGGCTTGCACAGAACTGATGAGTTCGAGCACGGCGGGCTGATCCAGCACAGTAGCTGCCGCGTGCATCTGGTTGAGCAATGATTGAATCGTTTCAGACATACCTGGTGGCCCTTTATGGTTTCACAATCTCATTGACGCGTCGGTCGAGTTCTTCACGGGTGAGCAGCAACTGGTCTTCGGGATGCGGGCGACCGGTCAGGTCATAGTAGATTTCGGAATGGGCAAACAAGCGCAGGGCTTCGATTCGGCGCGAAATGGCGGGATGCGAAGCGAGCAGTTCATTCATCATGCCCAGGCTGTGAAACTCTTCGGATGAACGTGATTTGCGCAAGTAGTCTTCCAGGTCCACACGATCAGCATCGGCCAGGCCGGTGACCAGGCGCAGCAATGCCCGTTCGGCAACGGCAATATCGCCGCAGCAGAGCAAGCCGGCGCGGTCGGCGGTTACTTGGAACGGCGCGACCAGGCCATCAACGGCACGCCCGCGGTGGCTTTGAGCAGCACGCCAATATAGCCAAGCGTGGCGCAATCGCTTCGGTGAGAATCCGCACCAGTGTGTGGTACATCATGTGGCTGGAAGCAATATGGCCGCACTCATGACCAATGACAAAACAGGCTTCATCGCGGGTGTAATACTGACAGAGCGTCGATGAGATCATAATGAAGTGGTACTCATCGGTGCCGGCGGTGCCAGCATTAAAGAGATCGCTGCCCTGACGGGCAACGGCATGGGGCACCGGAATATCGAGCGTGCGAGCACAGTGGCTTAACACTTCAAAGAGATCGGGAAAGGAGTTCTGGTCGATATGGATACTGCTCGAAAGCATGTGACCAAAATTGATGCTAATAAAGATATCCATCGCCTTGCTCATGACCGCACGCACCGGCGTTGCATTGAGGGTGCGTAAAATCCAGCCATCGACCGGATGGGCATAGTCCGGGGTTGAGTCGGCGGGAACGGAGCCACGGCGGGCAACTTTGCGATTGATATATTCTTGAAAGCCAGTGTAACGCTGGTTCTGGTAGGTAATAGCCATATGATAGACCTCTGTTTTCTGTTGTTTACACGCGTCTCAAAGCGTCTGGAAGCAATGATAGCATACTGGTGGCAACCTGTGCCGTGTGTATGACGTTTGCATCGGCGGAATAGTTTCGGCTACCGGACGCTCTTTTACCCTGCAAGCTGTATACACCAGTCTAGTTATTTTAAACAACCGAAAGTAGCAAAACCAAAGAGATGTGTGCAAGTCCAGTGGGTTTGTTGAGCCGACAGATCAAACAGATTTGACGATCATCTATCGAACAAATGTCCAAAAACGATTTTATGTCTTCTGTACGGCTTAGAGGGCGGTTGGAAGTAATACATGCGCAAGAAGCATGTGCCCCTTCAGAACCACAATGACGACACTTCTTTTTTTGTATGTTTTGTACGATAAACTCGTCGTGATTTTTGTTGAAAGTGTCTGAATCGTGTGCTATGATAGAAACATCAATGCAACGGAGCATTGAAACACTCAAACAGTTACGAACAACGTTAACGAATGTATGCTTTTATCGTACTGAATTGAGCAAACAGTGTAGTGAGATAGTATAAGGAGGGCGCGATGCGTATCAGTAATTACGAACAGAACATGGTAAAACAGGTAACAGACGACATCCCAGGGGCACGACAGGTTCTCTATACCCAGGGTATCGATCCAACCAACCGCATTTCTCTGGCAAATGCTGCTGCAGGAGCAACGGTAGTCAGTGAAGAATTGATGGCACGACTTGATATGAATGCGCGGCGCTTTGCCCGCCAGCATCAGCCAGCGGTACAGGCACCTGCATTTGAACAAGAGCTGGAACTGGCATAAGCCCAGTTGAATATAATAAGGGGGCGTGCTTGTGACGCCCTCGACGGACAAACACAACACCATTGGACTATTGGAAGAAGCAGAACACATATTATAGGAGGTTACGACCATGCGACATGTACGATGTGAAGAGCAGACCGTTGAGCAGGTAGCGGATCATATTGCTGGAGCAAATAGCGTTTTGCGCACACACAACATTGACCCGACCACGCGGCTTTCGCTGAGCAATGCTGCTGCTGCAACCACCAACGTGACGGATGAGGTCATGGCTCTGCTGGAAACGCAGGCCCGCCGCGCTGCTCGCCAGCGTTAATCGTCGCGGGGGGAACTCGTGATAACTTACAATCGATATACTGAGCACGAGGCGTTCTTGATGATGTCCTCGTGCTTTTTTGTTGCCTCTGATTCCTTATCGGAAAAAGCAAAGAAAAAGAGAACCAGCCAGAAACAGGTTGGTTGGCGTATGAGGGTTCGGTTGGAAATAACAACGTTCTTCTAGGCTACCACTTCGATGCGCGTTCGTTCGAGCATATCGAGGATACTTGATCCTTTGATAAAGATGCGTCTGATGCTAGGGGGACGACTGACTTCAAGCTCTCCAGAAGCAATGAGACGTTTGAGTGTGCTGATGCTAATGCCCAACATTTCGGCTGCTTCTTCGCGTGAGTAAATCGTATCCGGATCAACAGGTGTACGTCTGATCATATATTTTTTATCCTTTCTCTCAATGATACCAGCATAATTATTGTACCATAGGCAACTATGGGTTGTCAACGGGTCAGACAGTGGCTGAACGGACCAGTGCATCAGGGAACAGGGTGCCAGTGGTACCAATGGTTGGTAGCTCGCTGAACAGCATGCGCCTTGATTGCCAGAGATGGGTATCCCTGGTACAATGCCTACTGGTTTCTGTTGCGCAATGGAGATAGGCTGTGTTGACCGATATCTTTCTGATTCGTCATGGAGCACCGCAGAACAATACGGGTGTGGAATATCGTGTGATGCCAGGTCCACCGTTGTCGGAAAAGGGACGGGCAGAGGCACGACAGGCAGCAGCATTTCTGGCCGATAAAGAACTCCAATATTTGTTTGTGTCGCCATTTGAACGGGCCGTGCAAACCGCCGAACAGATTGTGGCAGCATTGGATGTGCCAGTCATGTTCACGGAATTGATCCAGGAGTGCCATCCGCAAGAGAGCCTGGTGCAGGTGCGTCACCGCGTGAGCGAATTTCTGGCGGCGTTGCAAGATTCTCCCTTTCGGCGGGTGGCGCTGGTAAGCCATGGCGCCCCAATTGGTGAGATGCTGCGTGAATTGAGCGACGATCAGATTGATTTGAGCAAGCATTCCTATGATATCAGCCGCAACTGCGCACCGACAGCCGGAATCTGGCATGCAAGCCGAGGCAGCCGCAGCTGGCAACTGTCGCTCGTGTTTCAACCAGATGCAAAACCGTAGTTGACCCAGAAGTATATTACCTACCGCAATGCTCAATCCAGCGTTTGATATCGGGAATATGCTGATAATAATGGTCATAGGTGTTACTGGCAATGGCTTGCCAGGGCACCCACTCGGTTGGCATCCCTTGAAATCGCGTCGGGTCAACGAGTTCTTCGGGTAACAACGATTCGATCTCGTTGATCAGATCGATAAAGACTTTTTCGGCCTCAACCTGAACATCATTGAGCTGACGATGGCGGTTGGCTGCTAAAATCGCGCCATTGCGTTCCTCAAGTGAGCGGTACCAGAGATCAGAACCAACGAGCGCACGTTGTTGTAACAGGCCAACGGTCTCGCGTTCATACCAGGTGATATGAGCAATGATGTCTTTGACTGACATCTCACCGGCAACACCGGCGATCAGCATATTCTCCTCATTTATCTGAGATAATAGCATTTCGAGATGTGCTCGTTCTGTTTTCAGTGTGTGTATCAAGGTCTTTGCATCCATTGTCTTCCCCAATATGCTTGTAGACAATCACCACATGAATACACCTAACAAGAGAGAAATGCGCGATTCCTGGCGTTTAATCCGGATAAAGCACCCCACCCCTTTTTCCGTGACTCCTTTCGCTTTTCCATGGTGTGCTGGGGTTGCTGTCAACAATTCAGGGGTATTGAAACCAGTTCCGCGCAAAGACGAGCAAATCAGTGTCAAACGTTGTTAGATCAATACATTCCTGATCGGTTTTGCCCGTGCTGGTAAAATGTGGCATAATTGAGTAAATATCTTTCTATGATTGTATCATAGTGAAGGTGTCAATCTATCATCGCATAAGGCAAATCACAATGGACTCTTACAAGCTAGAAAACCTTTCGCCCCTGTCGAGGATCGAGCCTCGGTTGCGCTGGTTATTACCGGCTGATCTGTATGCCAATGTATGGGTAAATCCAACTCCCGATACATTGATGCTTGTCTTTAATCATCTGCGCACCATGCGGCATGTCCTCTCAGATTATCTGCCACGTCCGGCAGCGGATAATCCGCCGATGCCAGGGTACAGCCGCCATGGCTGGAGTGAAGGGACGCTGATGTTTACCGACCTGGCTGGTTTTACCCGTTTGCTCGAAGCCAATGCAACCTATGGTCGAGCCGGGGCCGAAACATTGTTGGGTGTCCTAAACTCGTACTTCAAGGAAATGATCGAAGTAGTGAGTAAATCTGGAGGGTTGTTGCTTGAGTTTACCGGTGATGCCATGCTCATTCAGTTTGCAGCCGATCCGCTGGATAATCATACCGCCCGCGCTGTTCGTGCTGGCTTGCGCATGCAGCGAGCCATGGATCAATTTGCGGCAATTGAAACTATGCAGGGGCGGCTCTCGCTGGGTATGCGGATTGGTATTCACACCGGGCGGTTTCTGGCTGCCGATATCGGCACACCACGCCGCATGGAGCATGTGCTGTTGGGGCACACCGTGCTGCAAACCAAACGCACAGAGGGTGCTGGCCGGGTCGGATCGGTCTGTTTGACCGAAGCGGCATATCAGCAAGTACGGGATCGTTTTCGGTTTGAGGCGGGAGCAACTGGGTATTATCTCGTCGTTGATGATTTGAGCCATGAGGAACTGGGTGAATATGAGATCACTCCCTCACGCAAGCGTCAGGCTGGTTCGCTGTTGCTTGAGCGCAGTGTTGAAGGGATGGTCACTGAGATTGAGACATTGTTGGGGACGGTTGAAAAACTCGCCAGCTATTTGCCCATGCCTATTTTGACTCTGCTGGCCGAAAGTGCTTCCCGTCGGCGCATTATTCCCGATTTTCCCGATCTGAGTGTCTTATTTGTTAATTTGATTGGACTGCCCGAGTCGATTGACTACGCCGAGGAGGGCGAAGAAGCCCGAGCCGTCGAAAACTTCTCCCGTACTTTTGCGCTGATCAATGCTGCGGTCGAAGCGCGTGGCGGGGTACTGAAAAATGTCACCTACCACCTGTCGGGATCGGATATGCTGATCTACTTTGGTGTGCCCAATGCGCATACCAATGATCCATCACGTGCTGCCGCTACAGCGCTGACGATTCGTGAGATTGTCAACCAGCTTGATACGTTCTGGATCAGCGGCCGGCAGGTGCAGGTACGCTGCCAGATTGGTATCTCACGCGGGCCAGTCTTTGCCGCCGAAATTGGCGAACCCCGTGGTCGGCGCGAATTTAATATTCTGGGCGATACCGTGAATATTGCTGCACGTTTGATGAGCCGCGCCGGCGAGAACCAGATATTGATGACCGAGGCGGCGTATAAATCGATTGCGCAACGGTTTGTCTGTGAGCCGTTGGGCCTCTTTTCACTCAAAGGCAAGGCCTTTTCAATACCTATTTTTGCGCTCACTAGTCAACAACAAGAATCATAGTTGCGCAACTGGTGTCTGATGAATGTAACCATAGAAGAGCAAAACCGGCTAGTCGTTCCAGGTGAACGCATAGCATTGTCACGTATCCGAGCATATATCATGGATATGAGCTATCGTGCCGGGCTTGATGATCACACAGCACGACGGTTACGCCGTGCCGTTGATGAGATTGCATCAAATAGTATTATCTATGGTTACGAACAATCAGGGATGAACGGCACTATCGAGGTATCTGCTCTCCTTGATGCTACCACACTGACTATCATTCTGGAGGACACAGCACCGCCGTTTGATCCCCGTCAACACCAGGCACCAGATGATCTTGACCTACCAGCAGAACAACGCACCATTGGTGGCTGGGGCATTGCCATTGCGATGCGTGGCGTCGATCATTTCGCGTATGAGTATACGGGCCAGCGCAACCGTCATATCTTTCAAATCTATCGCCAAACGTTGAAGCGTTGAAGCGTTGAAGCGCAAAGCGTTGGAACGTTGGAACGTTGGAGGTTGTTTTATGACAGGTCGTTTTCATATCCTTGTGATCGACCATGATCAAGCACACCGTGTCGAACTCGCCGATCAAGTACAGCAACTGGGCTATACCGTATCGGTCGTTGATGATGGCCGTCAAGCGTTTGCATTGATGGCAGCATTGAAGTACGACCTTGTGTTGCTTTCAAGCGAACTGCGGGGCATGAACAGCTATCAGGTGTTAGAGCACCTGCGGGCTACCGGTGCGGTAGAGAAGATACCAGTGATCGTCCTGATGCCAGATGAACAGGCTATCCATATTGAACACTACCTTGAACTGGGCGCCACCGATTATCTGGTGGTGCCTACCGAACCCGGTATTCTGAAGCAGCGTATTGCCCTCAATATAGCCTATCAAAAACATACTATTGCCGAACAGCACACCGATCGGACTTCAGATCTGTTGCAGATTGAGCATGATGTGCATATTGGCCGGCAAATACAGGCTGGGTTTTTACCAGATCACTTGCCAGAGCTGGACAACTGGGAGATTGCGGCGCGGTTTCATCCGGCCCGCGAGGTCTCCGGTGATTTTTATGATGCCTTTATGATGATCCAGAATCGGCGCGTGGGCCTGGTGATGGCCGATGTGTGTGATAAAGGCGTGGGCGCAGCCCTCTTTATGGCGCTCTCACGCAGCCTTATCCGGGCCTTTGCCCAGCAACATACGACATTAAGCTGGACGAATGTACTACACGATGATCAACCATCAGTGCATCGTCATGGTGCGGGCAGGTCGGGTCGTCAGGCACCGCCTTCAACCGGCAGCGTCGCATTACACAATGCAGTCGTACTGGCAAATAACTATATCGTCACCAATCATGTCCATATGAACATGTACGTGACGGTCTTTTTTGGTCTGCTCAACCCGATCAATGGCGAATTGCTCTATATCAACTGTGGACATCCCCCGCCTATTCTTATCGGCCCAGAAGGCGTCAAGTCAGAGTTGATCAATACTGGCCCGGCGGTGGGTATTATTCCGGATGTCCAGTTTGGGATTGAGCAGGTACAACTTGAACCGGGCGACACGCTTTTCAGTTATACTGATGGTGTGACCGATGCGCGTTCCCCGAATCGCCAGTTTTTTGGCGAACGGCGGTTATGGGCGCTGCTTAACCAGCCGTACCCTTCGGCGGTTGGCTTACTCAATGCGGTAGATAGCCAGCTCCATGCGCATATTGCAACAGCCGATCAATTTGATGATATTACCATGCTAGCGGTTCGCCGCACACTGCCAACGTGAGTTCTGTGCAAATCGCTGGTAGCGCTACCAGGAGAAGTCTATGGCCCATCGTATTGCGTTTCATTCAGCTCGTGCCGGTACGGGCAAATCAACGATTGTTGCCAATCTGGCAACGATTCTGGTGGTATCGGGTTATCGCGTGGGCATTCTCGATGCAAATTTGCAATCCGCATTGATGCATCAGTACTTCAGCCTGGACGTGAATCACCCATTCCCAACGCTCAATCAGTATCTGCTCGGCGAATGTCAGGCTCAGCAGATGGTCTATGATGTGACACCACGGACAACGCCAACCCTGCCGGGTCAGGTGTTGCTTCTGCCTGCCAGTACTGACGCGCAGGCGCTGGAACAGGTGTTGCGTAATGGGTATAATACCGACCGGATTACGGATACGCTGGTGTCACTGATAGATCAACTTCAATTTGATTTTTTCTTGATCGATACGCATGCCGGTTGGCAAGAACGAACCTTGCTGACCATGTTGAGCATGGCCATTGTCGACACGCTGTTGATTGTCATGCGACTTGACCAGAATGATTATCAGGGCACCGGGGTTCTCCTCGATCTTGCACGGGAGCTTGAAGTGCCGAACATTGCGCTTGTGCTCAATCAAGTGGCAATGCACGTGAGTCACGAGCAAGTACAAGAGCGTATTGAGCAGACGTATCAGTGCCCGGTGATGGCATTGCTGGAATACAGCGACCATCCCACACTGGTAACCCAGAACCATCTCTTCGTGCTCAAGCATCCCCGTCATCCATTGACGCAGAGCCTGAAGCAACTGGCGATGCTCCTGGTCCAGACGTCTCCTATGAGCAAAGAAGCCGGTGCGTCGGAACCCAGCAGCTTATGACCATGAGATGAGCGCCTGCACATCACCGCCGTCCTGGGCAAACACAACATAACGACTCCCGTAGCGTTTTTGAATATCGGGATCGACTGGCTGACCATTGATACTGAGCTGAATAAAGCGGTCTTTTGGCGCTTCGCTCGGTAAAAGCACACGAATATGCGCCTTATCCCAGCTACCTGTCATGTCAAGTGCTATCTGCCCCGTAGCATACTGCCAGGTGTAAGCAACATAGCCATCAGAAGCGGCATACCGTGCGACTACATAAGCATGGGATACCCCCTTCGCTGCGGCCCAGCGTGGTTCAATCGTAACCTGACGATACACCCTGTCCAGGTCGCCAATCCCCGCTGCCCCTTCCATCAATGCCCCAAGCATCGCACTCGAACCCCAGCCATCCGTTGCTAGCGTATGCTCACCCGAGATACCGGGCCGACCATCGGGATAATACCAGAGATAGGATGCCCCAGTGAGCCGTATCAGTTCGGCATAACGTCGCAACAGATCGAAACCATATACTTCACCGCCATAACGAAATGCCCCGCGTGCAAGCTCACCCCCAACCAGCGGCATAATACCGCCATTGACATACTCACCGGGCTTTTCACCCGGTCTCCCACCCATGCCAAAGCTGCCCGGCGGAAAAGGCGGATCGATGCTATACCACTCGGCGAAAGCCCGCGTAAAGTCACGACGGTCATAGTAGGATTGAATAATTGCCTGCGCCTGTTGTGACTCCAGTACTTCACGATTGAGCGCATAGGCATTGGAAAGACTCAGTTGGTCGTCGGTATCGACACCGGGGGCAATTTCCGTCTCAGGGTCAAGCGGTACAAAATGGGTAAAAAAGCGGCCATTCCAACTCAGATCATTCAAGCGTTGCATCACCGCAATCCGTTGCTCCGAGTATACGGCAGCACGTGACTCGTTGCCCAGATGACGTTCCATCCGTTCCATAAGCTTCAGCGCATACGCCAGACCGGTATTGTCGCCATGCGCAATGCCCCAGATCGTCTGCTCGTCAATCCAGTGGCGCGGTGCGGGTTTGCCATCCGGGCTGATCGTGGTCGGGCCATACTGAAAATCCCAGGTATCAATCGTGTAGGGTCGCCGCACCAGGCCGTTTGCGGCATCCCAGCGAAGAGGATTGCTGGTGATGTAGGTGAGTGCCCGTCGCATCGCCGGGAGATTGCGGTACAGCCAGGCGGTATCGCCGCTGGCTTGCCAGGCATCATACACCCCCTGGACAAAGAGAAATTCCAGGTCCGACTCGGTCTCCAGGCGATGCGCTGTGACACCAAGCGCCGGGTAGCTCAACACATCCGGAAAGCTGCCATCATCGTGCTGCGCCCGACGGAATGCATCCAACAGACTGGTCATATCCGTCTCGAAATAGCGAAAGCCGCGCCCCTGGTAAACGTGATCGCGCAGCCAGAGCAGCGGGTTATCGGGCGAACGATATCCCCGTATCGGCAGGCCACCCAGGGTATAGGTAACTACTTTCTGCTCTAAAAATGAGCGAATAGTGGGATAGAGCAGATCAAGATCAGCTTGCCCTGTTTTCACCGTAGTCTGCGGGTCGAGCGTAAAGAGCGCGGTAGGCGTGATGACTACCTGACCATCGATCAGCACCTCAGCAAACCGGGGACCGGGCAAACCACGGGGCAGCACACTGATGCTTGCCGATCCCTGTTGCATTGCTACCTGGGTCTGCCCCAGGGATCGGTTGCGCCCATCATACCAGCGCACCTCGGCGGGACCGTCGTAGTCGTTCAGCCGAAGCGTGAGCGTAAGCGGTTGTAATGGCTGTGTCAATGCTTCCGATACGGTGATACCAGTGGTTTGGGGCGGGTCAGCGGCCACTTGATGCAGGCGTTGTGGTTGAGGCGGGGCCAGCAGGGCAGCAGTTGCCAGTGATAGGATGCTGGCTCCTACCAGCAAACCGATCCAGAGCAACATGTGCCAGCTCGTAGTGCTTTTCATCATGGCCGTTGTATCATGATACCAATGTGCATTCTGCCAGGCTGTTTTGCTTCGCCTGGGCCTTTTATCGCAATCATCAAGGCAAATGGTGCTATCCGTAGTACTTGTGTCAATGTTCTCATACATATGCACCATGCGCATCACCAGAGCATGTCCGGCTAAGTATATTGCGCTTTAGTGGTTTGACTAGCTTGATATGAAGCGTGTCGCCTGCTTGCAACTGGCGCTGGCAGGCGACAAGCCTGCCCACCATCTGAACGCGTCAGATCAACGTGGGCAGATCACAAGCATACCTGGCTTAGTCCGGCACAACCCCGCTGTAATGAACCCACAGCAATGATTCGCTCATTTGTCCCCAGAAATTGCTGCCACGTACCATCTGGCCCTCTTCCCATTTTGCCAGATGGATGCGCGATCCGGGCTGAAGAATGGCCACCACGTTTGGCGGGTCGGTCACCCTGGGGTCGGTACGCAACCATGCGCCGTTGGCACGAGTACGATACCAGTGCGGCACAGGCAGCGGTGGCGAACCACCATTGGTGTGTACAATTCCGTAATCCATGTCCGAAAGTCGTCATCGGGCCAGTCACTCGGGTCGCTACGACGGTCGGGAGTAAGCCAGCGGTGGGCCACAATCTTATCTGGCGAAATGATATACAGTGCAATGAGCTGGCGGCACAGTGCTGTCAGCGCCTCTTTTTGAACTGGCGGGTATTGTTGTCCTGCTACGTGACTGATTTCGATACCAATGGTGGCATTATTGCCCCAGGTGTGGGCGGCGTGCCAGGCGGTGTCACCGTCTTCAACCAGTTGGTAGATTGCTCCAGCCGGACTGATCAGATAATGTGCCGAGACTTTTGAACTGGGATCAGCTAGCCAGCGCAAATCGCTCGGATACACACCCTCAGTGGTGTGTATTGTGATGCCTTCGATCCGCCCTGGTCGGCCAGGGGTGTAGTTGGGACTCCGATATGATGTGTCAATGTTCAGATTTGGCATAGGGTATTCTCCATTGTAGAGACACAAACGAACATGAACAGGTCCGACTTGCAGTATACCATATCGTTGTCCATGTGTAAAAAACTGAGGCACAACTATCCCTCATCCCCGACCCTTCTCCCACAAGGGGAGAAGGGAGACCGTCCCCTGCCAGCAAACCAATCCAGAACAGTGTGCGATAGCTTGTATGACCAATTTGCGTTCTACCAGCCTGTTTTGGTACTCCCTGGGAACGAGTGCTCGGCGCAGCACGCTGCGCCCCGACGGGTGTTGATGATAGTATGACAAAACGCAAGTTGGTATATCTTCATCAGGGGTCGTTCCATCATCGTCTGCCTAGTGCGTCGTATTCGCTTCAAAGAGCGTTTGCCTGAAGCCCCAGGCCAAAGGAAAATACGTACTGTTTCGTGCCGTTTTTGCGTAGCTCTCCTGATACCGACGGAACGCGCTACGCGCTATACTACAAGCAAATTGGCTGACTGAACGGCTTCCCCTTTGCCTGCTGAGGATCCGCTTCAGCCCCAGCAACGGTGACCAGGCAATCAAAACACTCGACGAGGAGATGGTATGAATGCAGTCGATCAAATACCGAATAGGCAAGAAACCTTGATGCATAGCCCGGAACAACAAGCGCTAAACGGTGGACACAATGGAAAGAACCAGCACCAGTCACACCATGTTGAGGAAACAGATGAACAGGACCAGCGGCTCTTTTTTGCTCTGGATGGCAGCAACGATGGTTTATGGGACTGGGATATGGTTTCCGATACGGTCTACTTTTCACCCCGTTGGCTGGAAATGATCGGCTATCAGCCGGATGAACTGCCACACACGTTTGCCACCTGGGAAGCTCTGGTCCACCCCGATGACTACGTGCGGGTCGAGCGAGTGATACAGGATCACATTTACGAAGACATACCCTATGAAGCCGAATTTCGGATGCGTGCCAAAGATGGACAATGGAAATGGATTATGGCACGCGGCAAAGTCGTTGAGCACAATGAGCAGGGCATCCCATTACGGATGACCGGTGTGCATACCGACATTGACCAGCGCAAGCGTGAACAGGAAGAACTGCAACGCAACCGCGCCCTGCTTCAGGGTATGCTCGATGCTCTGCCCGCCGTGGTGTATGTCAAAGACCTGGAAACCGGCTGATGCTGGCGAACCAGCACTGGTGTGCCGCCACCAGCCAATCGCTTGCCGATGCTATCGGCAAATGCGATGAAGAACTCTTTCCGCCTGAGACAGTTGCCTACTGGCAGGAATTGACGCGGCAGGTCCATGCGACGGGCAAGGCGGTCGAACGTGAGGAGCAGTTCCCGCATGATGATGGCCTGCATACCTATGTGTCAAGCCAGTTTCCGCTCTACAATGAGCAGGGTGAGCTGTATGCGATTGGCGGTATTGCGAACGATATTACCATGCGCAAACGCAACGAAGAGGCGTTGCGGGCCATGAACCAACGGCTAGAGCGTACTTTTGCGGCGACGCCCCTGGCGATGATTGAGATCAACCGTGATGGCCTGATTCGCCGTTGGAACCAGAGTGCCGAACGCATCTTTGGCTGGTCTGCTGATCAGGCATTGGGCAAGCATATTTTCCCGCTCGTGGTGCCCGGCTTTGCCCAGGAGCAGATGCAACCCGTACTTGATGCATTACTCAGTGGGCAGATGCGCAATAGCCGTAACCAGAATATCACCCGCGATGGGCGTATCATCACATGTCAATGGTACAACGCTATCTTATATGATGAGCATGAGACGGTCGTCGGTATTCTTTCACAGGCCGAAGACGTCACCGCTCAGGTGGAACGCGAAAGCGAACTCCAGACCTTTCTAGCACTGGCGCACAACGCCCCCGACGGCATTGTGGTAAGCACCCTCAATAACGTGGTGACCTACCTGAACCCCGCGTTTCGGCAGATGACCGGCTATGATGAGTCGGCGATTGGACAGCATATCTACACCTTCTATGACGAGCCAACCGAAAAGCTCGCCGCAATTACCGAAGAAGTACGCACCAGCCAGACCTGGCAAGGCAACATCACCTACCGGCGGCGAGATGGCAGTGCATTTGTAGGACAACTGTCGATCTTTCTCATCTTCGATCACGAACAGAAGCCGACCGCCATTGCCCGTATCATTCGTGACCTGACCGAGCAGCAACAGATAGAGGCCGAGCGTGCAACCCTGCAACAACAAGTGATTGATGCCCAGCAGGCGGTGTTGCGCGAACTTTCGACCCCGCTGCTGCCGATTGCCGATGGTGTGGTCATTATGCCCTTGATCGGCACCATCGATACCCAGCGAGCCCAACAGATGATGGAGACACTGCTTGAAGGCGTGGCCCAATATCACGCCAAAATGGCGATTCTTGATATTACCGGCGTAAAGGTCGTTGATACCCAGGTCGCGAATGTCTTTATCGGCTCGGCGCAGGCGGTGCGCTTGCTTGGCGCTCAGGTGATGATCACGGGCATTCAGCCGCAGATAGCGCAGACGCTGGTACAGTTGGGCGCCGACCTGCGTGGTATCATTACGCGCGGCAGCCTACAAGCCGGCATCACCTATGCGCTTGGCCGCTAGTGCTGTAACCATGTTGATTTGACGCGTTAGCGCGGCCCCCACATCCCCGGATCTTCGCCCACAAGGGGCGAAGGGAGATCGCTGCTGCCCGATCTCCCCTGGTATTGCGGCGAAGATTCAACGCAGAGACGCAGAGACACGGAAGAAGCGTTGGAGCGTTGGAGCGTTGGAGTGTTGGAGCGTTGGAGCGTTGGAGCGTTGGAGCGTTGGAACGCAATGGGCGCTCAGATCGCTTTGCGCTTTGCGCTTTGCGCTTCAACACTTCAGTGCCACCCCAATGCCTGTGGCAGGTCGAGCACGGTGTTGAGCAATGCCGCACACCCAAGTTCGACAAAGCGCTGCTGACGCGCCTGACGTGCTTTATCATCGTGCAGCACACTGCTGATGACACCAATCGCAATACAACCAGCCTGCTGGGCAGCGACGATATCACTGGCCGAGTCACCCAGATAGACTACTTCGGGGTGGGTAACCCGACCGCTCTGCGCACACAGGGTAAGCGGGCTGGCCTGCGGTGTTATCGCTTTGAGCAACGAAAACGGATGCGGTTTGGCCAGCGAGGTCGGCTGACCGGCCTCGCTCAGCGCGGCTTCGGCCGCACGTACATCATCGTAGGTAATGAACCGTTGCGAATCAAAGAAGGTATCAATGGCATGTGCCCGCAGTGGTGACAACGCCTCCGCCCGGGGCCGGCCCGTGGCAATCCCCAGCACAAAGCGGTTGCCATGCGTCAGGCGGGCAAGCATCGCCGCCAGATCATCGGCGTTGACTATCAAATGCTCAGGAGAGAGCTGAATCCGCTGTTCAAGGGCATAGGGCGATTGGCGCGTATCGGCATACCACTCCTGAAAGATGCGATATAAGAACTGCCAGAACGCACCGCCGGGCCGAAAAAACGGGTTGGTCAGCCCGGTCTGTTCCTGTAAAAACATTTCCAGATAGCTCAGCAAATCGCTGCCGTTGCGGTCGGCAGCACTGGCAAAAAAGATGTTGCTATAGTCATTGCCCATCTGCTCCGTCCAGATGCTGTCGCTGATGATCTGACTGACGTTGTGCAGCGATTGCATCGGATTCTGCGGATTGAACACAGATGACCAGTCCTGGCCGGTAGATTGATAGACCGTGGTCAGAATAGCGCCAAGATGCAGACTAGCAGCCAGGTAGGTCAGGTCCCAATTGGAGTTGATTGCACGGTTTTTTACCATACTCACGAACGTATCAGCGATAATACCGCCGCCGGGGCGGCCGCCATCAGGCATATCGGGATAGATAATCTCAAAATACCCGGAAAGGCCCAGGTAGGCCTCGCTCTCGAACATCTCGCGTACCGTGACGCGGGCAACATCAAAATAGCGGAGATCACTGGTGATGACCCCATCCAGGTCAAAAAGCACCATGGTGATAGACTCGGCTACGGCAGGCGGTAGTTGGTTTGGCAAGGACAGTGATACCATACTGGTCATGAGTGTTCCTTTCGTGCGGTGAAGCTCAGACTCCAGGATACTACAAGGTGCGCTCCATGCCGGTGCCTTTCAAGCCAATGGTCGTCCCGGCGCGAAATGGGCAAGGTCCGAGTGATTCACGCAGGGCTTCGCCAAAAGCTTTAAACGCCGCCTCCCAGGTGTGATGGCTATCATCGCCAGCCCAGAATTGCACCTGCACGACACAGCCCGACCCCTGCGCAAAGCCGTCGAAGAATTGGCGCAGGCTGGTACTGAGGATATCTTCGACATGCTCAAGTTGCAAACCAGGAACATCGCCACGCAGAAACGTATAGGCGCGACCATCAAATGCCAGGGTTACGGTGACCAGCGCTTCATCAAAGGCGACGGTGTACGAACCGCGTTCATTCACGCCGCTGGCCCGGCGAGCGTCGAGCATCTCGCGAATAGCGCGGCCCAGGGCTAGCCCCGTATCTTCCACAATCACATGATCGAGCGTCTCGGCAGCAGTAGCCTGATAGGCAATATCGGCATTGAGACAGGCCCGTGAGGCAACCCCATCGAGCATATGGTTAAAGAAGCGGTTGCCCGTCTGAATGGTATTGCCACGCTTTGGGCTTTCCTCAATTGCTACATCAATGCGTGACTCGCGGGTGATACGGCTCAGCGCAACCCGCGTGGGACTGATGGTTTGAAAGGTGATACCCAGTGTTTCAGCTTCCATGCGTGCCATCCTCCTGTGGTAGTAAGGTTTCGCGTTCGGTCACGGTCATCGCGTGGGCCGGGAAGCCCTCATACACCGCCAGCCGTGCGGTGGTTGTCTTGAGTC
The DNA here is from genome assembly GCA_012034075.1 of Chloroflexaceae bacterium. Lineage (GTDB taxonomy): Bacteria > Chloroflexota > Chloroflexia > Chloroflexales > Chloroflexaceae > JAAURD01. The sequence continues at coordinate 23,017 of JAAURD010000018.1, forward strand.
GTTCAAAGCCTTCACGGTTGAGGTAGCCAATACCCGACCGTTTGAGAAAGTCAAAGACCGACACCGCCGAAAACGAGCGGGCGAAGGTGCCAGTAGGCAGAATAGCGTTGAGACCCAGGCAATAGTTGCTCGTAGCGATAGGGGTATACTGCCCCAGCAAAATTTCGCCAGCATGCTTGATTGCCCCCAGTACGCTATGCGGTTCTTGCACCAGGATTTCAAGATGTTCCGGCGCATACTCATTGACAAAGGCGATAGACTCGGCTAGACTGCCAGTGATGACGATACCGCCGTAATGGGCGAGCACCTGTTCGCAGAAAGCTCGCCGCCATTCAGGCAGCTTCTCCAGATAGTGCGGTAACCAGCGGGCCGCCTCGTTGGCAACCTGCTCGCTATGGGTCACCAGCAGCGCCGCCGAGTCCGGGCCGTGCTCCGCTTCATTGAGCAGGTCCAGCGCGGCGAGCTGCGGGTTGGCATGTTCATCGGCAAGAATGATAGCTTCGCTGGGGCCGGCCGGCAGACCGACATTGGATTGGCCATAGAGCAGGCGTTTGGCGGCGGATACGTAGACATTGCCGGGACCGGTGATTTTGGCGACACGCGGTACCGTGGGGGTGCCCAGGGCCATGGCGGCAATGGCCTGAATGCCGCCCAGTTTGTAGACGTTGGTGACGCCACACAGCTCGGCGGCAAAGAGCGAGGCCGCATCCACCTGGCCCTGGGCATCGGGTGGGGTGCAGACCAGAATCTCCTCGACGCCGGCGACCACGGCGGGTACTGCCAGCATGAGCATGACCGATGGGAAGGAGCCTTTGCCGCGTGGCACATAGAGGCCAGCACTGGCAACGGGGGTGATTTTTTCGCCAGCAAAGATACCAGGCTCGAGCTCAGTAAACCACATTTCATCGGGCATTTGCCGCTGATGAAAGCGCTGGATGTTGGTATGCGCGTGGATAACGGCCTCACGGATGGCCGGCTCAATCGCGGCACGTGCGGCGGCAAACTCGGCTTCGGTCACTTTGAGCGTGGCAATCTCGGCCTGCCCAAAATCATACTTGCGCACATACTCTACCAGCGCCGTATCGCCGTGCTGGCGAATCTGGTCAATCATCTGACGTGCAAGATCGAGCACATCATCGATGTTGGTCTCTGCTCGGCGCATAAGTGTTGTGCGTACTTCGGCTGACATAGTTGCAAGATGATGCACCTGTATCATGGGTCTTCCTTTGATATGCTGCTTGGCAAGCTCACGCCAAGAAAGAAATGGTTCTCCCTACATGCCGTTTCGGGCTGATCGGCTGTGTTTTTTGGGATCAAGACGATAGGCAAACATGCATTCCTAGGGCAACAGGATAGCATGTTTCAGCCGAAAGCGCAAAGCGGGCGGTGGTGATACGCAAATGGCGTTAATCGATATGAGACGTAGGTGCGGCTACAAGCCGCACAGCGGTCGGGACGACCGCACGCTGTCCGGCCGCACGCCAAGCACGCAGGTCGCACCCATCGTCGGTGGCAAGATCGTCGGTGCGGCTTGCCGCCGCACGGCGGTCGGGACGACCGCACGCACGTATCAGACGGAGGTACGACTTGCAGTCTGCTTTGTAGGGTGGTGCAGCACGCTACGCCCCTATAAAGCAGGTGCTCCGCACTCTATCAAAGCGCATACCAGTGATCACCCGAATTTGGCATGAGCGCCCGATATACTAAAAAGCACACAAATGCATAGATGAAATACAAAGGGCCACCAGTGCTTTTTTATGTTCCCTTTGTGCGCTTTGCAGAAATAAGATGCACCTAGAAGATCCTCCTCGTACGCCATTTCCCTGGTTTTTTGTAGGAGAATGGTCGGGAATGAGAAGTAGCGGGACGCAATACGCTGCGCCCCGCCCGTGCAGGCAACACCGCGCACCTACCTACCGCTCGATTGGCGGATGTAGACCGGCATAGCGCCTACCGTGAGTTCGACGGTGCTGCCGTTGAGACGCGTCGTACTGCCGTCGAGTTGAATCTGTTCGGCGGTCATGCCAGGCTCAAGGGCAAAGGTTACCTCCTCGCTGAAGCTATTGTGCCACAGCACATCAAGCAGACTGCCATCTGAACCAGTAAAGCGGAAGTGATACAGGTCTTCGGGATTCTCAATCGTCGGGTCGTAGTCAAAGGTGTTATGCTCACCCGTGCCCTGATAATCCATATCTGCTAATTGCTGCTGAAGCACCTGGTAGGCGCGGTAGGCCGGTTTCTGACGGTAGTCCTGGCTGCGTTTGCCCAGGATGCTGGCCTCTCCCCAGTAGATGCGGCTGTCACCATCGAATTTATCTTCGAGCTGGAAGTAGCTGACATGCTGCACACCCAGCGCCAGCGCCAGAATGTACGAACGCACCAGAAACGTAGCTTGTTGCGATTCGCTCATAGAGACGTCACTGGTGCAACCAGCATCGTCGGAGGTGCAGGTAGACCAGCCAATTTCGGAAATCCACAGCGGGCGGTTGGCAGCGCCCTGTTCTTGCAACCAGCCCAAGGCTGTGTTGATACGCCCCCACAGCGTAATGGTGGAAAAGATCACTGGCGCGTCTGGTGCCGATGTTGGCATGTAAGGATGGATTGCCAGCACATCAAACGATTGGGCTGCCGCTGGCACCGCCGCAATGGCTTTGTTGAGAAAGGGCATACCATCATTCGGATCGGTACCCATGCCATCGTACAGATAGACGCCGCCCGTAGCAACAATGGCGCTCCTATCCGCAGCTTTGGCGCCCTGGTAGCCGGCGGCGAGCAACGCACCATATTCGGCGGGTGAGCCGGGCCAGGTGGCGTAGGTGCTCGGCTCATTCCAGATTTGCCAGGCAGCAACGCGTGGCGAGCCGGGCGCATCGTCCTGACCGTCGCCATCGTAGTGCTCAACCAGCACCCGCATCGCGTCGCCAAAATCCTGGGGGTTGGCCGGTGGGCACCAGTAGTCGGCAATACGTCCACCACGGCTACCGCAATCATCAACGCGGGCCCAGCCGGGCGTTGTCATCACCACGCCCACAATGCCATAGCCGGCCTCAGCCAGTTGCAAAACACGATCATCGTAGTATTGCCAGTTCCATTCGCCCTTCTTACCGGGTTCCAGGTTGGCCCAGCTCAGCTCCTCACGGGCCCAGTCCACGCCAGCCTCGCGCCCCAGACCGAGCAAGCGCTCGATGCCATCCATGCCATCGTTTTCCAGGCGTTCGAGACCAGTGATATAGGTGTTCATACCAAAGGGCGTGATGCGTTCGGGCTGGTTGTACGTTGGCGGCGCGGGGGTCGGGTCAGCCGTCGGTGGTGGGTTATCGTCATAGCGCCAGCGGTAGAAGTGCTGGCCCACATTGCCCATCTCGATGCGGGCGCCCGCTGGGTTGGTCGGGTTGTAGGTCAACACGCGGCGCTCAAACACCTGGAAGAGAATCGGCAGTTCTTTGCCGGCCACGCGTGACTGCACCCAGTAGGCAGCGGTGACGGGCAGGCCAAACACAAATTTGGGGAAGTAAATCGCTTCACGCACTGGACGTCCATCGCGGTAGATAATGCCCTCGGTCTCCTGAAAATCGAGAAAGCCCTGGGGCACGCCATGGCCGTTGGAGCCTTCGACCAGCATCGTGGACGGATCATCCTCGTAGACGTCAAAGACACCGATGCTGCCATCGGGCTGGAGCAACTGCGTCACCGGCTCGCCCAGGTCGGCGCTTGCCACAGTGCCGGGGCTGGCATAGAGCGGCGCCAGTTCGGCATAGGTCGGGTACGTATCGGGGTCGCCAATAGCAGATACATTGGCGGCGCCATGCTCTCAAAGGTATCAAAGCCAACTTGCAGCTGGCCAGTCATCATCTCGATGGGCAGCAGACCATTGGTGACAAACCAGCGGTCGTTGGGGTCGGCGTTCGGGTCGTTGATCTCCATCCGGCTTTTGTCAAAGTACTGGACCTGACGCATGCCGCCGGGGCTTTCGAGCATCTTCTCGTTCAGCACGGTGCTAATGGGTTCCGGTCCCCAGGTCCATGAACGACTGGACTCAATCTCATCGGCGATGGGGCCGTCCTGTTCATTCCAGACGCGTTCAAAGGCGTCGTGACCGATAGTGGGTTGGGCCGAAAGGGACAGGGTATTGGCAGCCATGAGTACTACCAACACCAGGACTATCAGGCTTCGGATAGCGTTTTGCATGCCAGTCTCCTTGTTTATTGCTGCACATCTGATCGTGCAACAGCTTGTATACGACATTGTCAGGTCTATCGTACCAGAGACTGGCATTCCGGTCAAATGCGAATAGTGATTTCCAATCGTGCTTTGCTATCGTCTATCAACTTCGAGTGTGCCAACCAACAGTGACACGATGAAGGAACAGAGAAAACACCAGGCCATGAGATTCGCAGGACCAGCGATGCTTTCCATTGTCAGCTTTTGATTGATCCAGAAACAACCAAGTGAACAACAGAATAGCATGAGTGATAACAGTCCCATAATCAATACCTCCTGAACAATCCAAACAACTATTGCCAACAGATTGCCAGAACCGCGTCTACAAAGCGTCTACAACATGATTTAGATTGCTTCACGACCCTGGCTGCTACATCCGGTCGTAGCTCTGTTGGTTTGTAGGATAGCACGTTGACCAGTAGCAGTCTATAAAATACTTCGGCTCATGTCTAATCTGCGTGCAAATTGCTTTTCCATAGCACATTCGTCGTATCAGGTCGGGCGTGATACGCTTGGCATTGGCGATAGCCTCAAACAGCGCGACGTAGCAGGCAAGATAGGCTTTGTGGACGCCGTGAAACACCCCAGGAACGTGCGCAATGCGCTACCCCAGCCCTCACAGGTGTTGCAATGCACTTCTCGTTGCCCATCACCATCCGCATCTCGCGCCCATTCGTGGTAATCGTGACGCACAGTTTGATGGGCCGGATGCACGTCGTGATAGCCGTACCATTCGTCGGTGGAGAAAATTGTGCCATCAGCAGGCACATAGGTTGCTACAATGGCGCGACAGGTATCTTTGGTCGCCTGGTCGCAGACCACATAGCGAATCTCCTCCGTATCGCGGATGACCACACTGAAGATCGGTGGGCGATCGTTAGCGAACGTCCCATGACCACGCCGCTTGTTTGCCCGGCGGCGTGGTGGGTCTGCCGGGTCCGCATGGCGGTCACTTTTTTCCCCCCACGTTCTGGTAGAGCTCGTCCGCTGCAAACGCGGTGACTGCCAGAAGTTCCTGCGGGGCCGTTTCGTTCACATTGTCCTGCACCCGCTGGCGCAACGTATGCACGGTCTGGCGGGAGAGGCCCAGTTCCCGTGCCAGCCGAGCAGTCGGTTCGCCTTTCGCAATCCCCCGCAGGAGAAGTACGAGCTTGGATGAGGACTTCTGGGTCTTGACAAAGGCGGTGACCGTCAAGATCGTATAGTAGCCATCGCAGTCGCGGCATCGATAGGCATCAAACGCCTCCTGCTGGCGAAAGAAGCGTCGATCTGCGCTCCCACAGTGGGGGCAATACAAGCCATTGGGGTGCAGATGCTGCTCCAGCCACTGGGTGCTGGCCGTATCGTCCAGCAACTCTGCTATCGGGAAATCGATCATCGGTTCCTCCTGGCGTACAATCGGTACTTGACATTCGTCATGCTATTGTAACCTGGTTGCACGCTGGTTGGACATGAGCCGTCACGTTTTATTGCCATTGCGGTTTACCGGGCAGCCCTCTTCAATATACCATGCGCCGCTGCCATTGGCAGTGAGATCACAATACTCAATGGTACCGCCGCCATCGCTGTGGATCGAAATGCCCTGTTCGGCGTTGCGGTTCATGCGACTTTGCCGTATCATGGGATTGCCCCCCAGGCTAATCTCCACCCCAGGCCCCTCATTTTCAAAGATGTCGCAGGCGCCAATCGTGCCCTGGCCGTGTTCCGTTACCAGAACGCCGGAACTGCGACCGTGATGAATCTGACAGCGACGGATGAGCGGACGCCCACCCCGGCGAATGACGATGCCCGCCTCGGTGTGACCGTAGATATCGCATGTTTCGAGCGTGCCAGCGCCATTGTCCCACACCACGACACCGGAGATCTTGCTCTCGTGTATCTGGCAACGGCGCATGATCGGGTGGCCCTCGTGGCTCATTAACACTTCAGAATGGTTATTGGCAAAGATATCGCAATCTTCGACCGTCCCACGTCCCTGGTCACGGATCCAGATGCCCTTACTCTGATTATCATGAATCTGACAGCGGCGAATAACGGGCACGCTCCGTTGCTCAATGACAATCGCTGCATGCGCCTCACTGGACCCATTGCCAAAGATATCGCAATCTTCGACGATCCCTTCGCCGTGGTCGGTTATCACCACGCCATCTTGCTGACCGTCATGGATTTTGCAACGGCGGACAATCGGGTTGCCGCCTTTACTGAGCCGAATACCGGCCAGGGCATTGCCAAAGATGGTACAATCTTCAATCGATCCCGTAGCATTGTCCGCGACTTGAATCCCATCGTTGCCGCCATCGTAAATATGGCACCACCAGATGACCGGGTTACTCCCTTCAATAATGCGCACCCCAGCGAGGACATTGGCAAAGATATGGCACTCTTCCACGGTACCGGCGCCATTTTGTTCAATGATAATGCCGGCATCTTTGCCATCGTGAATCTGGCATTGCCGCACGACGGGGTTAGCACCTTCGCTAATACGAATACCGACCAGCGTATTGCCAAAGATTTCGCAATCTTCAATAACCCCCTGCCCATTTTTGCTCATCACAATACCAGCATCTTTGCCATCATAGATGCGACACTGGCGGATGAGCGGATCGCTATCTTGCCCAATGCCAATACCAGCCAGCGCATTGCGGTAGATAGCACACTGCTCCAGGGTCCCTGCACCACTGCTCCGAAAGACCACCCCCACATGGTTGCCCTCGTAAATCTGGCAGCCGCGCAGTGTTGGGTTACCACCTTTGCTAATATTCACACCAGCCAGTGCATTGCCATAAATCGCACAACTGTCCAACGTCCCCATACCATTCTGATGCACATAAACACCACTCCGTTTGCCATCGTAAATGCGGCAACGGGCAATCGTGGGATTGCCACCGTGGGTGATAGTGACACCGGCATAGACGTTGTTGAAGATATCGCAATCCTCAAACGTACCGGCACCGCGTTCATGAACATAAATGCCATTGTGTGCTTCGTGATCGTGAATCCGACATTGACGGACGGTGGGTTGGCCGCCGGTTAGCACTTCTACACCAGCCATCCGATTACCATAGATATTGCAGTCTTCAATGATACCCCGACCCGATTCATACACCAGCACACCACTCCGCCGGCTATCGTGGATGCGGCACTGCCGTAATGTGGGGTTGCCTGCCTGGCTCATGGTGACGTTTGCCAGGGCGTTACCATAATGGTACATTCTTCAATCAGCCCTTCGCCCTGTGTATGCACAAACAGACCATGATGCTCGTTGTGATCGTGAATACGACACTGCCGAATGGTGGGGTTGCCGGCCCGATTGATGTCGATACCAGACAGCAGGTTGCCCGCAATATCACAGTCCTCGATAAACCCGGCGCCTTCCTCGGTGACGACAATGCCATCTTGCTTGCCATTGTGAATCTGGCAACGGCGCAAGGTGGGGTTGCCACCCTGGCGAATACGGACACCAGTGCTAGCATTGCCAACAATATCGCAATCTTCAAGCATGCCAGCCCCATGTTCGTACACATGAATACCCACATTGTTGCCATCATAGATGCGACACTGACGCAGGATCGGGTTGCCACCTTGACTAATGTTGATACCCGCAGTGGCGTTGCCAAAGATGAGACACCCCTCAAAGAGGCCAATCCCATGATCGAGGACGCTGATTCCACTCTGTTGCCCATTGCGAATCTGGCATTGGAGCAGTGTGGGGTTACTCTCTTCGACAATCAGCACACCAGCCATGGCATTATCAAAGATCGCGCAATCCTCAATATGTCCCAATCCTCCACGCCAGGCATACACACCGGCTGCTTTGCCGCTGTGAATTTGACACTGACGCACGGTTGGATGGGAACCGCTCCCAATTGCCAGCCCGGCTTGCGTATGGCCCGAGATGGTACATCCTTCAATGGTACCGCGACCCTGTTCAAAGATATAGATGCCGCCTTCTTTTCCATCAACAATCTCGCAGCGGCGGATGAGTGGATCCGCCTGTTTACAGATGACAATGCAGGCACGCGTATGGTTGTCTATTCGGCAGTTCTCAATAAGGCCCTGACCATGGTCTCCAATGTAGATGCCGCAATCATTGCCGTCGTGAATAGCGCAACGGCGAATAATCGGGTGCGTCTCGCGTCCTTCAATCGCAATGCATGCCCCGGTCTCCGAGGTAATATCGCAATCTTCCAGAACCAACCGGCCCTGGCTCATGTACACCGCACTGTCGTTGAGGTCATTTTCCTCGCGTAGTGGCGAACGACCATGGATCGACAAGCCGCGTACCAGTGCATAGGTTGCCTGTACCTGATACAGGGCGCCTCAAAGCTCTCAATCACAATATCGGTGGCAATCCCATCACCGATCATTTCCAGTGGCCGATCAATCAGCAACGCCTCAACATAACGACCGGGACGTACCAAAATACGTGCACCTGGTCTGGCTTCACGGATAGCCTCGCCGATGGTGCGATAGTGACCAGTATCATCGGTCGCGACAATAATCGTTTGCGGTGCATGCGGGAGGATCGCACTCGTCCCCACAACGCGTTGCAATGCCTGACGCATGGCCGTACTGTTTGGTATGCGATCTTCGCGAGATAGCGCCATGGCCTGTTGGATAATCCTGCCCAGAGTCGCAGGAACCAATGGATTCACGGTATGGATGGGGCGGGTCGGATCCGGTTGCCCCTGTTCCTGGGCTGCAAGACGTTGTTTGCTATCGGGCGGCGGGGTTGCGGTTAACAGGTAGTAGATGGTGGCACCAAGGGCATAAATATCGCTCTGATGATTGAAATGTGCTACACCCCTCTCCCCTTGTGGGAGAGGGGCCGGGGGTGAGGGGATTTGTGCTACACCCCGCTCCCCTTGTGAGAGAGGGGCCGGGGGTGAGGCGATTGCGGTCCACTGTTCCGGCGCCATATAGGGTGACGGTGCGGTGTAGGCATCCTGGCTGTGCGGAAACAACGCATGATGTTCTTGCAGGAAGCCGATATCGACCAGCACAATCTGTCCACGCGCATCAAACCGGATATTGCCTGGCTTTATATCCTGATGAACGAACGGCGGTTGCGCTTGTTCATGGAGATATGCTAGCGCATCAAGCAGCTGATCGAGCCAGCCGAGTATATCGTCGAGCGCAGCGTGACTGCCGCGCCGTTCAATCAACGTTTCCAGGTCATCGCCGGGGATATACTGCGTGACAATCCATTGCCCCTGCTCATTGACGATATAATCATGCACATTCGGTAACGCGGGGTGGCGAATATCGGCAAGCAGACGAACCCGTTGCCCAACCTGCGTGTGCCATTGCTCGCGTTGTGCTGGCGTCAAGCTCGTGGCATCGCTGTTGTCGGGCTGCCGCAACTGTTTGATAGCAACGCGTGTACCAATGCGTTGTTCACGCGCTTCATAATAGGCAGTGGTGGCGCCTTCGGCAATGCGCCGAAGGATGCGATAGCGGTCTTCAAGCAGTGTTTCTGGCGTGCGGATCATGCACTCTCCTTTAAACGTCCTGTCGCTGGTTTTGGCGTGTGCTTGTTGGGTCCCTCTCCCCTCACCTCCGGCCCCTCTCCCACAAGGGGAGAGGGGGTCCGAAGCCCCAAGCGCGCCAAAACCAGACTATCATTCACGATTACGATGACGCTGAACCTGGCTGTTGCGACCAATGTACCAGGGTCCCCGATCATTGCCGGTCACATCACAATCTTCTATCAGCGCGTTCCCGTTGGAACGAACGAACACACCGACATCTTGATTGCGGTTGATTTTGCATTGACGTGCAATCAGGCTACTATCGGTGCGGACTTCGACACCGGCGTGGGTATTCCCAAAAATCTCACACTCTTCCAAAATACACGTTCCATGCTCCCAGATAAGCACCCCACTCTCCTGACCATCGTACACCTGGCAATGGCGAATCAGCGGCAGGCTGCCCTGTCCAATACTCAAACCCGAGCGAAAGCTATGAAAGATGCTGCTATCTTCAACGGTACCACGACCATGGTCCCAAAAGAAGATCCCCCGTTGTTCTTCATGATGAATAGTACAGCGCCGAATCAGGGGATTGCTCTCCTGGGCAATGCCAATACCGGCATTGGCATTGCAAAAGATATCACAACCCTCAATCGTACCCTCGCCTTTCTGATGCACATACACCCCATAGCCATTTGATTGATGATGGATCTTGCACAATCGTACCAGGGGATTGCTCCTATTGCGAATAGCCACACCGGCCCGACCATTGTTAAAGATATCACAACCTTCAATCGTCCCGGCCCCTTTATCACTGATATCAATGCCGTCGATTTCACTATGATGAATTTTACACCGTCGAATAACGGGGTTGCCAACCTGGCGAATAGCGACCCCAACAACGCCATTATTGATAATTTCGCATTCTTCAATAATACCCTGGCCATGGTCCTGAATCAAAATCCCCACGGTTTTGCCATCCTGAATGCGACAGCGCCAGAGCACGGGGTTGGAGCTCATGCCATGAATAGAGACGCAAGCCAGCGAATCCGAGGTAATCGTACACTGCTCAAGCACCAGCCGTCCCAGCGGAATATCGACGGCCGTATGTTCATCGCCCTTTAACCCAGAACGACCACGAATGGTAATCCCGCGAATGACCGCATAATCCGTTTGCATCACCAGACATGCCGCATCGGTATGCTCAATAATAATCTCTTCAATCGGTCCATCACCAATAATATCAATTTTTTTATCCACGGTCACGCATTCATTGTAAAGACCGGGCCGAACCAGAATACGCATACCAGGTTTCGCATTCGCAATCGCTTCACCAATGGTTTTATAATCACCCTGCCCCTGTTTGAACACAATGAGGGTTGATACTTCTGTTGATGATTGTTTCCTGGTGACGTTCGGCGCTATTGGGTTTGGTTCGCCAACATCGACTCCTGTCTCACCAGTCAGGGCGACATGTTCACCTGGAAAACTGACCTGCAACGTTGTTTGCCCACTACTGTTAATGGAAAGGCCAGATTGCAGCGCCATCCGCAAAGCGGCACGCATACTCGTCGCATTGGCAAAGCGTTGTGCCATGGGCAGCGCCATCGCCTGATGCAACACCACCGCCACAATCGGCGGTACTTGGGCATTGCGTTCGTTGGCTGGGCGCAGTGGGTCCGCGTGACCACCCAGAGCAGCCGCAGCTCGTGCCAGCGCATCGGGCGGGGCCTCACCGGTCAGCAATGATAGAGCGTTGCGGCCAATGCATAGAGGTCGCTGCGAACATCGGTGTGGACACCCTGCATCTGCTCCAGTGGTGCATACTGGGTAGTGTAGCCACGAATGCTCGGAAGGACATCGCTCAGATGCTTCGTCTGCGTTACCGCACGCCGAGCCATACCAAGGTCAAGCAAAATAACCTCACCCCGTGGCGTCAATTTCAGGTTTTGGGGCTTAATATCCAGGTGAATAATGGGGGGATCCTGACTATGCAGATAGTCCAACGCATCGAGCAGCCAGTCAGCCCAGCGCATCACTTCGGTGAAAGGAAGTGATCCGCCATTGCGTTCCAGCATCGTCGCCAGATCATCACCAGGGATATACTGCATGACCAGATATTGCTCATTGCCTTCAGCAAAATGATCGCTTACCGCAGCGAGGGCCGGATGGCGCAAATTCGCCAGCAAAAACGCTTCCCGTTCAAAAGAAGCACGCAGCGAATCGAGTTGCTTTTCAGGTGCGTCATCACCCACCGTAAAGTGCTTCAGTGCAACGGTACAGTTCAGCCGATGGTCAATCGCCTCATACACCGTGCTCATGCCTCCCTGAGCAATCATGCGCACAATTGCATAGCGATTCTGAAGCATGGTATTGGCTGACAGGGTCATGGAGATAGCCTCAACGTTTCTAGCGTATCATTCGCTGGTTTTGTAGGTGCGTCGGGCGGGTCCCCTTGCAAGCCCCTACAAAACCAGCCCATCGTCCCGACATTGGATGGGTTCAAAAAAAGGAACCATGTCATTCTTGATTTCCATTTCGATACACATGACAGCCTTCTTCAATATACAAAGCGCCACGTGCATTTCCTTTCAGATTGCAATGTTCAATCGTGGCCGAGCTCTGGTCACGTACCAGAACGCCGAGAATACCATTCTGACTGATCGTGCTATGTCGAATGACCGGGTGACCACCCTGAACAATACTCACGCCAACCTTGGCATTGCCACAGATAACACACTGTTCAATAATACCACGACCATGTTCGCCGATAACAATACCACCCTGTTTTTCAGCATAAATCTTACACCGATGTATCAGTGGGTCACTGCCCTGGACAATGAAGAAGCCAGCGCGAACATTGCCGGTAATATCACATTCATCAAAAAAGCCCTGCCCCTGGTGGTGAATATACACGCCATACCCGGTCGATTGGTTGGCAATGGTACAGCGGTGAAAGATCGGATGACTGTGTTGTTGAATATCAACGCCCGCATGACCATTATGCACCATATTGCAGGCTTCAAACGTTCCCCGCGCGGAGTCACGGATCAGCACGCCGGCCACACGCGCACCGTGAATCTGGCAATGCCACAGAGATGGATTGGCGAGACTCCCTTGTATGGCAAGCCCCACCGGTGTTTGCCCCTGCGCATGGATATCACAATACTCCAGCACCAGCCGTCCCTGCGTATGTGTTATCACCGCATCGGCCGCCTCCTCGGCAATTTCCAGGGTCAACCCACGTACCAGCGCATAATCAGTATTCATCTGGAGGCAACCGGCGTTATTGCCTTTGATGACTACCTGTGCATGGCGATCAGCACTCACCAGATCAACCGGGCGGTCGAGCACCAGCGACTCGTGATATATCCCCGCTCGTATGGTGATGCGGGCACCTGGGCGGGCATTGTTGATAGCCTCGGTGATGGTGCGATAATGGCCCTGTCCTTCCTGACAGACAATCAACTCATCGGTTTGGGGCGCCGTGGGGACCCGTACAAGACCCACACCATCGTTCAACGTCACAGCTGGCGAGTCCGGTGCCAGATCAACCAGGTCATCCGAAGGCGGCGACACCATCGTTGGTTGCCCACTACTGCCAAACGATGGATGAGACGATGCAGGCACCGATTGGCGCACCCCGCGCAGGGCAATACGCATCGCCCTGGCACTGGCAAACCGCTGCGCAACGCCCACCGCCATCGCCTCGTGCAAAATAACCGCCACTCCTGGTGGAATATGCGCATTGAAGTCGTGTGCCGACCGCAGTGGGTCTGTTTGACCGCTCAATTTCGCCGCCGCACGTGTCAGCGCATCTGGCGGTGAATGGCCCGTGACCAGATGATAAAGCGTTGCCGCCAATGAATAAATATCACTGCGTGCGTCGGTCCCAGTCCCCTGGATCTGTTCCAGTGGTGCATACTGCTGGGTGTACGCACGCACACTTCTGGCCGTTGAGGCATGCACGTCTTGGGCAATTTTGCCCTTTGCCAGACCAAAATCAAGCAGAATAATCTCGCCCCGTGAGGTAAGTTTGAGGTTGCGCGGTTTAATATCGCGGTGAATGATCGGATGTTTTTGGTTATGCAAGTAGTCCAGCACATCCAGCAAACGGTCTGCCCAATCGAGCACCCAGGGCAGAGCTTCGGCCGAAGTGAAGATGCTGGCTTTGCGTTCCAGTAATGTCCCCAGATCATCCCCAGGAATATATTGCATCACCAGGAACTGGCCCATCTCTTCCACAAAGTAATCGCTGACCGATGGGATTGCGGGGTGATGCAGATTAGCCAGAAACCGCGCTTCGCGTTCAAAGGCCTTGCTTACATCAAACTCCGAACGTTCATCATCTACAATCAAGCTCTGACGTAGCTTCGGCAAAATATGTTTCAAGGCCACCGTATTGCCTAAACGCTGATCAATGGCGCGATACACCGCGCCCATACCACCTTGCGCGATCAATGTTTCAACATGATAGCGCTGTTGTAGAAGTGTGCCAGCTGAAAGCAACCCTGTATGCATGGTCTTTCCATTCTGTCTGCGCAGGTAATTGATAATTGATAATGGACAATTGATAATTGATAATTGCTCACTGCTCACTGCTCACTGCTCATTGCTCATTGCTCATTGCTCATTTTCTAGCGCGCTACGCCCCTCCAAAACCAGAACCAGACCACGATCCACCCCTCCAGAACCAGAGAATGGTACGCCCCTTCAGAACCAGAACCAGGGAACTGGACAATTGTCCATTTTCCAGTTCCCATTATCCATTATCATACAGCATGTTCCAGGCACCAAGTATCTCACGATTGACCAGTACCTGTCCGAGAAACCGCGCCCGCCGTTCGCCATCACGAAATTGGACGGCGCGATCTTGAACCGCCTGGTATGCCCAGACCAGCGCAATCCGCGCGGATTGGGGATCGTCAAATGCCTGCCAACACCGAAAGAGAGTCAGATACGATTCCCGCAACTCGTCTTCATCTTCACCAGGCGGCGGATTGGTCGCCCATACTTGCCATACCTGCTCAATCAGCGCACGAGCCTCCTGGGTTTGACCCAACGCGGTAAGCGCATAGGCCTGGCGCACGCGGCTGGCACGGCTCAACTCAACTTCCCCCATCTCCTCACGAATCGTCGCCGCCTGTTGCCAATACTCCAGGGCGCGGGTCATCCGCACCGATTCCTCAGCCGTATCCCACTCCCAATGCCACTCGCCCAGATGGTGGCTGGCATAGGCCTCCCAGCGTCGCGCCCCCAGTTCTACCGCCATCTGATACGTTGCCATGTGCTGCGCATATGCCAGGGTCGCCAGCGCCTCACGTTCCTGCGGTTCGCCCTGGCTTTGCGCCAGACCACGCAACGCATTGCCCAGCACCGCATGGGTATGCACCTCTAACTGCCGATTCCCCAACGCCTGCGCTAACGCCAGCGCCTCATCGGCATAGCGCCGCGCCGTATCACACTCACCAATCAACGTCGCAATCGTACTCATACCAATCAACAGGCGCGTCTCCTCATACTGATTGCCCGTCGTTCGCCAGATAGTCAGCGCATCATACTGATACATCTGGGCCGAACTGAAATCACCCAGCAATTGATGGGCGTGGCTCATATTCAGCAAACTCCGTGCCTCACCGTTGCGGTCACCAATGCCACGACACATCGTCAGCGCCTCCGTATGCAATTGCAATGCCTTCCGTGGGTGACTGAGCCGGCTCGTCAGATTGCCCAGGTGGCTTAACGTCATCGCCTCGCCCCAACGATCCTCATTGGCGCGGCGAATACGCAACGCCTCCTCGTGATGGCGTAACGCACGATCATAGTTCCCCAGCTCACGATAGGCACTCCCCAGAAAATCCAGGCTATTCGCCTCGCCAATATGGTTGCGTGCCAGGCGGCAATCGCCCAGAGCCTTAAAACCCCACCACAGCGCCTGACGATACTGGCCCTTCATCTCCGCACTGCGGGCCAACAGGTTCATACTCTCACCCATCAGCTCGCGGTCGCCCAATTTCTGGGCAATCGTCAGCGCCTCGCGGGCAGATTGTTCTATCAGATCGTACTTATGATTGGCCTGGTAATAACGTGCCCAGCGAAGCGACACCAGTGCCAATTTGCGCTGATCGTCATCATGCCGAGCCATTTCGGTCAACTCATTGAGATCAACCTGCTCCAGTTCGTCATTGCTCACATACTCATACATCCCCGATCGCAGCAGCAGCAAATCAAACAAACGCTGCCCTCGCTCTTCCGCCGGAAAGAGTCGCGTATGCAAATGCAACATATCAATCGCTCGGGTCAAATACACCAGCGCCTCAGTCACCGCATACCGCACAGCTGCCATCTTGCCTGCACGTTCCGAAAACGCAAAGCAGCGCTCCCAGCGATCAGTATGCGCATAATGATCCGCCAGCAACGGAATGTACGGCTCGATTTCCTCATCCGGATACGCTGACTCATACCAGGTTGCAACCGCCAGATGCAATTCACGGCGTTGCGTTTGCAACAAACTGGTATACGCAACCTCCTGCGTCAGCGCACTCTTAAACTGATAGCGCACCTCCGGCAGACGCGACTCGAGCGGCGTAATGTCGAGACGTGCCAGCGTATCAAGATACTCATCAAGACGAGGCATCTCTTCGATCACCGGATAAATCCCGGCTACGACCCGAGAAGGAAAGACACGCCCAACCACCGAAGCAACCTTGCACGCAAGCTGCAGATTGGGGGCAAGCCGATCCAGACGTGCCTGAATAACGCCCTTCAGCGTGGGCGGAATGTTCGAAGTCGTT